>CAMAZH010000112.1 GCA_945863035.1 Chitinophaga pinensis
CGATCGGCCGGAGGTGTAGTCGCTATCGTCGATTATGCCCACACCCCGGATGCGCTCGAAAATGTCCTGAAAACAATCCGAGAAATCAAAACAGACGAGAACCGTTTGATAACCATTGTGGGTGCCGGTGGAAACCGCGATAAAACGAAACGCCCGCTTATGGCAAGGATTGCGGCAAGCCTGAGCGACAAACTGGTGCTCACATCCGATAACCCCCGCAATGAGGAACCGGAAAGCATACTTAATGACATGAAGGCCGGACTGGACCCGATACTTGCGAGAAAAGCAATTAGTATTGCCGATAGGGAAGAGGCCATCAGAGCTACTTGCTCCTTTGCCGAAAAAAACGATATCATACTGCTTGCGGGAAAGGGACATGAAACCTATCAGGAAATAAAAGGAGTGAAACACCATTTTGACGATCGTGAAATGCTTGCAAAATATTTAGAAAACAAATAAGATATGCTTTATTATCTTTTTCTATATCTCGATAAGTTGGATGTCCCGGGTGCCGGGGTTTTCCAATACATAACCTTTCGCTCGGCAATGGCAATTATTACCTCGCTGGCAATCTCTACCATTTATGGGAAGAGAATCATTCATTTTCTGCAGCGCAAACAGATTGGTGAGACCATCCGTGACCTGGGTCTCGAAGGTCAGATGCAGAAAAAAGGAACCCCTACAATGGGCGGACTAATTATCCTGCTCTCAATTATTATCCCTACTCTTTTATTTGGAGATATAGCAAATATTTACGTCATCCTGATGCTGGTCACAACCGTTTGGCTAGGATTCATCGGGTTTGCCGACGACTACATCAAGGTCTACAGGAAAAACAAACAAGGTCTTGCCGGATGGTTCAAAGTTATGGGACAGATCGGTCTTGGAATCATAGTTGGGGTAACTCTTTTCTTCAGCGATCAGGTAGTTATCAGGGATTACGTGGAAATCCCCCGAGAAAAAATAGAGACGGTGAAGAACCCTGTTGTTGAACGTTCCGGAAAGTATTTCGAGGTGATCGACATAAAGTCGAACCTTACCACCATACCGTTTCTCAAGAATAACGAATTCGACTATTCATGGCTCGTATGGTTTATGGGCGACAAGGCAGTGAAGTACGCATGGATCGTTTTTGTGCTGGTTACCATATTTATCCTAACAGCGGTTTCGAACGGGGCAAACATGACCGACGGACTCGACGGCCTTGCCACGGGGGTTGCGGCAATCATAGCTGTGACCCTGGGAATACTGGCCTATGTTTCGGGTAATACCATTATTGCCGATTATCTGAATATTATGTACATCCCCCACATTGGCGAGCTGGTGATTTTTGCCAGTGCGTTTATCGGGGCTACGGTGGGTTTTCTTTGGTATAATTCTTATCCGGCCCAGATTTTCATGGGCGATACCGGAAGCCTTTCCATTGGCGGGATTATCGCGGTTTTTGCCATCATTATCCGCAAGGAGTTGCTGATTCCCATTCTCTGTGGGATTTTCCTGATTGAGAACCTCTCGGTTGTTATGCAGGTCAGCTATTTCAAATACACGAAACGAAGGTTCGGCGAAGGACGCAGAATCTTCAAGATGGCCCCGCTCCACCATCATTTTCAGATGAAGGGATATCCTGAACCCAAAATTGTTACCCGCTTCTGGATTATTGGAATCCTTTTGGCCGTGGTAACCATGATTACTTTAAAAATACGATAACAAATTTAAATCTGCAGGTTAATGGAAACAATAAAAAAAATAGCAATACTGGGTGCCGGTGAAAGCGGCACCGGATCAGCCATTCTTGCAAAGAAACAAGGATTTGAGGTATTCGTTTCCGACAGCAACAAAATCAAACCCCGTTATCTCGAGATCCTCGAGGTCAACGGTATTGCTTTTGAAGAGGGAAAACATACCGAGAAACTTATACTCTCCGCCGATGAGGTAATCAAAAGCCCCGGAATCCCGGAATCGGCTCCTCTGGTAATGCAAATCAGGAAAAAGGGGATCAAGATAATATCAGACATCGAGTTTGCGGCACGATATACCACTGCAAAGAAAATCTGCATTACGGGCAGCAACGGCAAAACTACCACTGCTTCCCTAATTCATCATATGCTCAGAAAGGCTGGGATGAATGCCGGTATGGCCGGAAATATTGGCAAAAGCTTTGCCTACCAGGTAGCAACAGAAGATTATGACTATTACGTGCTGGAGCTTAGCAGTTTTCAGCTCGACGGCATGTACGAGTTTAAGGCCGATATTGCCATCCTGCTCAACATTACCCCCGATCATCTCGACCGCTATGATTACAACCTGCAAAATTATGTGGAGTCGAAGTTCAGAATAACCCAGAACCTTACTGAAGACCAGTATTTCCTGTTTTGTTCCGACGATGAAATCACTATCAAGGAGCTTGAGAAAATCGTTGTTAAAGCCCAGCAGCTTCCTTTCGCCTATTCAAGGCATGAGGACGATGTGGCATGGGTTGACGAGGACCAGTTACTTCGCATCGAGTTTGACGATGTAGACTTTTCCATGTCGCTTCAGGAACTCTCCCTGAAGGGGCGCCATAACACCTACAACTCAATGGCTGCAGGTATCGCGGGTTCGGTGCTTAAGATCCGGAAAGAAATTATCCGCGAGAGTCTTATGGATTTTCAGGGGGTGGAGCATCGGCTCGAGTCGGTGGTGAAAGTTCACGGTATCGAGTTCATCAACGACTCGAAGGCCACCAATGTAAACTCAACCTGGTACGCGCTCGAGAGCATGCATGTTCCGGTAATCTGGATTGCCGGTGGCGTTGATAAGGGAAACGACTATGAAAGCCTTAAGGAACTTGTTCGAGACAAGGTTAAAGTGCTTATCTGTTTGGGCAAAGACAATAAAAAGCTGCATAAGGCTTTCGATGGATTGGTAGACGAGATTGTCGACACCGACAACATGAAAGACGCGGTTAAAAAGGCATACCATTTTGGAACCAATGGCGACGCCGTATTGTTGTCGCCCTGCTGCGCAAGTTTCGACCTTTTCGAGAACTATGAGCAACGTGGACGTTTTTTTAAAGAAGCTGTACGTGAATTATAATGAACGCAATTAGTAAACATATCAGGGGAGACCGGGTCATCTGGATGGTAATTATCTTACTGTCGATGATCTCTATTCTGGCTGTTTACAGCTCGACCGGCACGCTGGCCTATAAGGTCAGAGGCGGGAACACGGGCTATTATCTTATCAAGCAGCTGATTTTCCTGGCCCTTGGAATTTTCATCATCATTGCAACTTCGGCAGTACCCTACAAATACTATAGCCGGATGTCGCAGATCTTTTTGTTTATTGCTATTCCTGTACTTGCACTTACCCTCATCACGGGTCCCTCAATTAACGAAGCCCGCCGCTGGCTCACGCTTCCCGGGATTGGGTTTACCATACAGCCTTCTGATTTTGCCAAGCTGGCAATAATTATGTATGTGGCACGCATTCTGTCGCTCAAGCAAGACGAGTTGGGTGACTTTAAAGGGGCTTATCTGCAGATTATCTGGCCTGTGATTCTCGTGTGCGGACTCATCATGCCGGCCAACCTTTCCACCGCGGCGATACTTTTTGCCACCTCCATGGCCCTCATGTTTGTGGGCCGAATCCCATTTAAGTTTCTGGCCCTTACTATTGGCGGCGGCATATTGGTTCTTACCCTTTTCATCACAATCTCATTGTATTTAGATAAGGGAGGAAGGATTGGAACCTGGAAAAATCGTATCGAGAATTTTGTTTCGGGGGAGGAAACCGACGACAACTTCCAGGTTAACCGGGCGAAAATCGCGGTTGTAAACGGCGGACTTATCGGACAGGGTCCCGGAAACAGTACCCAGAGAAATTACCTTCCGCATCCCTATTCCGATTTTATTTATGCGATAATCATTGAGGAGTATGGTTTGTTTGGCGGGACGTTTGTATTGTTTCTTTACCTGTGGTTGTTTTTCAGGGCGGGACTGATTGTGAGGCGAAGTACCCGGACCTTTGCTGCCCTCCTGGCATTGGGGCTCAGCATGGGGCTTGTGCTGCAGGCCCTAATTAATATGGCCGTAGCGGTGAACCTTGTTCCTGTTACGGGTCAGACCTTGCCCTTTGTGAGCATGGGAGGTTCGTCGATATTGTTTACCAGCGTGGCTTTGGGCATGATATTAAGCGTAAGCCACGGTGTGGAAGAGGAAAGAAAAGAGGATCTTAAAAACCCAAAGAAATCCGATGAGTAAGAAAGTCATCATAGGGGGAGGAGGTACCGGGGGACATATTTTCCCGGCCATTTCCATTGCCAATGCTCTTCGCTCGTTGGATAAGGATATTGATATACTTTTTGTAGGCGCCCTCAATAAAATCGAAATGGAAAAGGTGCCTGAGGCGGGCTATAAGATTATTGGCCTTCCCGTGGCTGGCTTTCAACGAAAATTTAGCCTTAAAAACATCAGTTTCTTTGTGAAACTCTGGAAAAGCATGCGCATGTCGAGACGAATCATCAGCGATTTCAAGCCCGATGTCGCCGTGGGAGTGGGAGGATACGCCAGCGGGCCGATCCTGAAAGCTGCAGCTCGCAGAAAATTGCCCCTTGTGATACAAGAGCAGAATTCTTATGCCGGGGTCACTAACCGTATTCTGGCCAAATCGGCTACAAAAATCTGTGTGGCCTACGATGGCATGGAACGTTTCTTTCCCAAAGAAAAAATCATTCTTACCGGTAACCCGGTGCGGCAGGATATCATTAAGCCTGGAGCGGAAAGGGAAACAGCTCTCAGGCATTTCGGCCTCGATCCCGTAAAACAGACTATCCTGATTCTTGGCGGGAGTCTGGGTGCACGGACTGTAAACAGAAGTATTGCAAAATCGCTGAACACTATTCCTGAAGATGTTCAGCTGCTCTGGCAGTGCGGTAAGTTATACTTCCCGGAAATGAAGGCCGTTTTGGATGCTTCGGGGAAGAAGAATATCTTTTTGAAAGAATTTATTCGCGAGATGGACCTGGCGTTCTGTGCCGCCGATGTAATCATCTCAAGGGCCGGGGCAGGAACCATCTCGGAACTTGCTATCGTTGCAAAACCGGTTATTCTGGTGCCTTCACCTAATGTGGCAGAAGATCATCAGACCCAAAACGCTTTCTCGCTGGTAAACAAGAAGGCAGCTGTTCTGGTGAGAGATATCGATGCCCCCGAAAAACTTGTCAGCAGGGCGTTGTCGCTGCTGAACAATAGCGAGGAAAGGCAAATCCTTTCCAAAAATCTGAAGAAACTGGCAATCATCGATTCGGCCGATCGGATCGCAAGAGAAATAATTAAGCTGATTGAAAAATGAGGTTGAACGAAGTTAATAAAGTCTATTTTCTTGGCGTGGGAGGCATCGGAATGTCTGCCATAGCCCGCTATTTCCTGTCGCAAGGCAAGAAAGTAGCCGGCTACGACCGTACCTCAACCCCACTCACCGATCAGCTTTCAAGGGAAGGGATTGATATTCATTTTCAGGATAACCTGAATTCGATTCCGGGAATTTTCAAAAGCACTAATGATACCCTAATCGTTTACACCCCTGCAGTGCCCGCCTCACATTCGGAGATGAACTATTTCCGCAAGGAAGGATTTACCCTGATGAAGCGTTCTCAGGTGCTGGGAATGATTATGGAGAATCACCGGGGCATAGCAGTGGCCGGAACACACGGCAAAACAACGATTTCCTCCATGATCGCGCATATTTTCAGGCATTCGGGCAAGTCGTGCAATGCTTTTCTCGGGGGAATCACACTGAACTACAACAGCAATCTCTTGCTCGATCCCGCATCGGATTATTTTATTGCCGAAGCCGACGAGTTCGACCGATCCTTTCTCACCTTGTTTCCCGATATGGCAGTTATCTCGGCTGTTGACGATGACCATCTGGATATTTACGGAGAGCGGAAAAACCTGTTGGCCGCATTTCAGCAATTTGCTTCTCAGATAAAACCCGATGGGGTTCTGGTCGTTAAGAAAGATATTGAGCTCAGTAATCCGGAGGGAATCCGGGTGTTAAGCTATGCATTGAGCAGCAAGGCTGACTATTATGCATCAAACTTCAGAAAGGAAGGACTGTTCAACCGATTCGACATCCATTCGGGCAAGGAGGTGTTCAGTGATTTCATTTTGGGTGTTCATGGGATGCTGAATATCGAAAACGCGGTTGCAGCCTTTGCAGTGGCGCACCAATCAGGAATTTCCCCCGAAAAGATCCGTTTGGCAATGGCTGAATACAAAGGCGTGAAGCGCAGGTTTGAAATTGTTCTGAATACAGGAAAGGTTCTTTTCATCGACGATTACGCTCATCATCCGGAAGAGCTGAAGGCCTTTATCGGGTCGGTAAGGGATGCGGTTCCAAACGCCAGGATATCAGGGATATTCCAACCTCATCTCTATACCCGTACCCGCGATTTTGCCGAAGCCTTTTCACAAAGCCTTTCCTTGCTCGACGATGTGATCCTTCTGGATATTTATCCCGCGCGTGAGGAACCCATAAGCGGTGTCGATTCGCGGATGATCTTCGATAAACTCAGCAATAAAGGCGAAAAAATATTATGCTCGAAAGCCCAGCTTTTCAAGGTTGTTGAGGAGTTGAATCCCTCGGTATTACTTACCATTGGAGCGGGCGACATCGATCAGGCGGTGGATCCCCTGAAAGAACTCTTAATACGGATGAACCCATGAAAAAGGTTCTGAACGCCATAATCTGGACGGGCCTGATAGCCTACATGTTCATCGCTCTGAGCTTTACGACCGATAAACGTTCGGAACTGCTGTGCAACAAAGTCAGGGTTATTGTGGCCGATAGCGCCAGGGCGCAGTTCTTCGACCGTAGGGATGTTCAAAGGATTCTTGCTTCCGGTGGGCAGAAAATACAAGGGATTCCTGTTTCCGAGCTTAACACCCGCAAGGTTGAGGCACTGTTCAACAAGAACCCGTACATAAAAAAAATCGAGGTTTACACAACCCTCGACGGAGCACTGAATATCAGGGTTCAACAAAGAATTCCGGTGGTTCGGGTAATCGCGTCCAATGGCGCCGGGTATTACCTCGATAAGGATGGGTATATCTTTCCGGCAAGTCGCAAATTCAGTCCTTACCTGCTGGTTGCCAACGGTGAGTTTCATGTGGGCGACCAGTTTAAACGGGCAGGCTGTCTCGACTCTATTGCCGATAAGAAATTTTACAAACCCTGGTTCGAATTGCTCGAACTGGCACATTTTATTAATGGGGACGATTTCTGGAGCTCTCAGATTGTACAGTTGTATCTCAACTCCAGAAACGACTTCGAAATTATCCCGCGAGTCGGCGCTCATCAGATAATCCTGGGGAAAGCTGAGGGATACGAAACCAAGTTCAGTAACCTTAAAATCCTTTACGAGGAAGGATTGAAACAGGAAGGATGGAATAATTACCAAAAAATAGACCTGAGATTTAAAAATCAAGTAATCTGCACAAAAAGATAAATAGTATGGCACAAAAAGATCAGTTAGTCGCAGCAATCGATATTGGCACCACCAAAATTGTTGCTCTCGTTGGCCGGATGAACGAAAACAACCGGCTTGAAGTTCTGGGAATGAGCAAAACCGTGTCCAAGGGGGTGAAGCGGGGTGTTGTTCTCAACATCGATGAAACCGTTAGCGCTATTGAGACCACGGTTGAGGAAGCTCAAAAGATTTCCGGTATTAAATTCAATGATGTGTTTGTAGGCATCGCCGGACAGCACATCAAGTCGATCAGGACTCGGGGGTATATCAACCGTGATTCTTACGAGGATGAGATCACCCGCGAGGACATTTCCAGACTGGTTACCGACATGTATAAAATACCCGTTGAAATCGGTGAGGAAATCATACACGTCCTGCCCCAGAACTATATCGTTGACAGCGAGACGGGAGTAAAGAACCCCATCGGGATGTCGGGAAAGCGCTTAGAGGCCAATTTCCACATTGTGATCGGACAGGTTGCTTCAGCCAAGAACATCGAGAAATGCATAAACCGCGTAAATCTCAACGTTAAGCAGCTGATTCTTGAACCACTGGCTTCAAGCGATGCCGTGCTAACCGAGGATGAAAAGGAGGCGGGCGTTGTTCTGGTGGATATCGGGGGAGGCACTACCGACGTGGCTGTTTACTATGACGATATTATCCGTCATACTGCTGTAATTCCTTTCGGGGGAAACGTGATTACCCGCGACATTAAAGAAGGCTGCTCTATTCTGGCGCGTCAGGCCGAGTCGCTAAAAGTGCAGTTTGGTTCGGCTCTTGGCGATCTGGCACAGGAAGACAAGGTGGTGACCATTCCCGGAATCAGCGGCAGAGAACCTAAGGAAATAAGCTTCAAATCGCTGGCATACATCATCCAGTCGAGGATGGAAGAGATTATTGATGCAGTGCAATACGAAATCGAAAGTTCGGGTTATATGGATAAACTCTCTGCCGGTGTGGTTATTACCGGGGGAGGGGCGATGCTTCGGCATTTACCGCAGCTGGTGAAGTTCAAGACCGGTATGGATGTGAGGATTGGTTACCCTAACGAGAGACTGGCTTCGGAGAAAAACGTGGAAGTGAATCAGCCTATGTATGCTACCAGTATCGGACTTTTGCTAAAAGGTGCTGAGTTCCTGAGAGAGAAAAACGAAACTATAACGGTTTCAAAACCAGTTGCAGCGGTGACACCTGAGCCAATGGTGAAAAGCGAGGAAGTACAGGAAGCAGAGAAAGTCTCAAAGGATAAAAAAGCTTTTGGGAAAACGAAGATTTTCGACAATATCCGGGCTGCCATAACCGATATTTTCGATGAAAACGATTCAAGGATGTAAGCAGAATGAAGTACTTCTAGTACTTTTTAAACAGTGGAAACTAAAAACATATAGTCATGGTTGAGGACCTAATTTTTGAATTGCCTACCGATCGTTCGTCCATAATAAAAGTTCTGGGCGTAGGGGGTGGTGGAAGTAATGCAGTGAACCACATGTTTTCGCACGGTATAAAGGATGTGAATTTTGTGATCTGCAATACCGATGCTCAGGCTCTGCAGAACAGTCCCGTAGCGGTAAAAATCCAGTTGGGAGAAAACCTTACAGAAGGTCGCGGGGCAGGGAGCAAACCCGAGATTGGCCGTAAAGCTGCAATGGAAAGCATGGAAAACATTAAGGAAGTGCTGGGAACCAACACCAAGATGGTATTCATCACTGCCGGTATGGGAGGCGGCACAGGTACAGGTGCAGCGCCGGTAATCGCCAAAGCGGCCCGCGAACTGGGTCTGCTTACCGTTGCCATCGTAACCATACCCTTCCGTTTCGAGGGACAGCAAAGGATTGATCAGGCGATACACGGTATAAACGAACTTCAGCAGTATGTGGATTCACTGCTTGTTATTAATAACGAGAAACTGAGAGAAGTTTATGGTGACCTGAAACTTTCCGAGGCATTTTCCCGTGCCGACGATGTTCTGGCAACAGCAGCGAAAGGCATTGCTGAGATCATCACGGTTCATGGCTACATAAACGTCGACTTTGCCGATGTTGAAACCGTTATGACAAAAAGTGGAGTGGCTATCATGGGATCCGCTTCAGCCACCGGCGAAGGCCGCGCCCTTAAAGCCATCGAGAGCGCACTTTCTTCTCCCCTGTTGAATAACAACGACATCACCGGTGCCAAGAGCATCTTGCTGAACATAACTTCCGGTGTGGAAGAGATCAGCATGGATGAGGTAGGGGAAATTACCGACTTCGTTCACCAGTCGGCCGACCGCAATGCACTTATAATATGGGGAACAAGTCAGGACGAGAGACTGGGTGATGCGGTTAGTGTTACTGTGATTGCCACAGGATTTGAAACAAACAGCATCCCTGAGCTTTACACCGTTAAAAGGCATTACGATAAAATCCCCTTGCATGACAGCAATCATGTGGAGATACCGGAATACCGGAATACGGGGTTTGAAATCCGGGATAAAGAGGCAAACGGCTCTGTAATCCAGACGAGTATCGAGTTTACCATTCGGGATGGTGAGGACAGTGAGCAGTTTGTGGTTTACGACGACAAGCAGCTTAAGAATAAAGCTGGAATCAATGATCCCCGAAAGCGCGAGGAGAGGGTAAAGAAACTTAAAGAAACCCACGAGAAGCTTAAGGAGGAAGGTTACAATGGCATTACCTCCAACGATAAAATTGAAGAACTTGAGAATCAGCCGGCTTACATACGGAAGAAGATCAAACTTGAGGACGAGGGCAACAGACCTTCAGCCAGCAATCCCGTTTCCCGCTATTCGCTTTCCGACGATGAGGACAATATCCCTCGTTTGAGGGAAGATAACTCCTACCTACACGATAATGTTGATTAAAAACTTTAACTATGTCATACTCCGATCTGATTAACGAAGACCTTAAAAAAGCAATGCTTGCCCGTGAAAAGGACAAGCTGGAGGCAATCCGGGCGATAAAAGCCGCATTTATTGTTGCACGTGCCGACGTGGGCGCAAGTTCCGTTCTGGATGAGGCTGACGAGCTTAAAATCATTCAAAAACTGGTTAAACAGCGAAAGGACTCCGCAGCCATATATATTCAACAGAGCCGGCAGGATCTGGCCGATAAGGAACTTTTTGAAGCCGCAATAATAGAAAAATACCTTCCTGCACAAATGACAGAGCAGGAAATAATGGAGGTTATCAAAAAGATCATTTCCGAAACCGGAGCTGCAGGAATGAAAGATATGGGTAAGGTAATGGGACTTGCCACCAAGGAACTGGCCGGAAAAGCCGAGGGTAGGCTGATCTCCACGGCGGTTAAACAGTTACTGTCTTAATTACCCTTTTCTGCGTTTACAAGCAGTTTTCTTTGCACAGGAATATGTCGGGTTTCATAGGGTAGATATTGCCTGTAAGGGAACTTTTGTATAAGCTCATATCCCGGAACCGGCCCAAAGGAAATGAGATAATCGTCTTTATCAACGAACCACCAGCTTTTCGTTTTCCCGTCATTCTGTTCGCCTGTCTCGTACCAGGCATTGAACTCGAATCCCCCGTCAATTTCCCCGGGCAGGATTTTCAAGTCGTTAAGCAGGAAATCCGCACCCTGCCATCTGGCCCGGTTCCAGGCAAGATAGTCGTGGGTGGCTCCAATGCTGAAAAGCCCAAAAACGACAATGGTTGCAATTGAGATGAACCCAAAGACGTTTTTAAAGTCAACTCCAGACACACGGGGGAAAATAATTATAATCAATGGAATCATCAACTGGATGAGGTAGCGGTCGAAGAAAAACACCGGGATTACAAAAGTTCCGAATAGCAAAACGACAGCAGCCAGGGCGAAAAGTCTAAGCGTTTGAGGATTGGAGGAGCTTTGTTCTTGTGAAGTCCGCCTCAGACTAAAAATAAAACTGAACAAGGAATAGAAGAGAAGAATAGCTCCTGCAAAACAAACTACCCGCAGAAAAAGCAATCCTGTACCATTTAGTTCAGGGAGCATGTTTATATTTAGGATGTAGGTATCCTTCAATAGCTTTGGACCCAGTCCCAGATTGTAAAAGACATTCCCCCGAGGGATATTTGTCCAGGCGCGTACCAAGGGAACCAACATAATGCCTGTAAAGAGAAGACTCAGCCTGTTTTCCTTTTTCATGACATCCCTCACGAACGACGGCAATGTTAAGATTAACAGTGGAAAAAGAAATAATCCCAAACTCATTCCTCCACTACCAACAGTAAAAAAAGCACGTTCGAATATCTTTGGCCCTATAATGGAAATTGCCGTCTTTGTAGATATGAAACTTTTAAGATCAGGCTGCGATACCGATAACCAATGGGAATAAAGGAACAACGAAAGCCCGGTTAGCAGCAGGGGAGTTGCTGCTTTAAGCATTCCGGCCTTGCTGAAGGAGGAAGACTTGTATAGGTATGCAATAGAAAACGCAAGAGGAAAAACAATGCCAATCTGCCGGATCAGGCTTGTGATAATAACAAATGCTGTTGCAAGAACGATTTGAGATACCTTATCGGAATCAAGACTTTGTTTGAAGAAATAGATTGAGATGATCGAAAAGGTGAAAAAGTACACATCGGTCATGAAGGTATTTGAAAGAGAAAAGAACAGCGGGTTAACGGCAATCAGCATACTGGCAATAAAGGCAAGTTTTCCCTTAGGTATAATTTGTTTGAGAAGTTTGTAAGAGACAAGAACGCCTGCAAGACCGGTTATCAGGGTAACAATTCGAAGGAGGGTAAATGAGAAGCCAAAAAGTTCACAGAAGAAGGAGCCCAGAAGTACCTGGGCAATCAGGGTCATAGCTGGCCAGTTTACAAATTCCAGGTGACCCGTGGCGGTAAATATTGAAACATCCTTACAGTAAGCCCAGTCATCGTTAAGGGGGAATTCTCCTGAAGGGTTAACAATAACAACCATCAGAATCCAGAGTAAGGAAAGAAGCAGGTATCTCATAATCGTCAAACTCGAAACCAAAGTTAGGAATTAATCCTGAGACAATTGGAGGGGTTCGGTAAATGAAAAAAGGATCAATAGTTATTGATCCTTTTTTTTAAACCTAACCGGATGACTTCCGGAATGAC
>CAMAZH010000113.1 GCA_945863035.1 Chitinophaga pinensis
GCGATATAGATACCGATAGGGTTCCTCACCGACTTAATCTCGGTAAGTTTTCCTCCCGAAACGATATATACAGAGTTGTTTGCTCCGGCATATTGCATTTCCATAGTTTCCCTGTTAAAAATGCATAGCGACATATCCATTCCATCCTTTGCCTCCCCTTCCCTGCCGGTCTGACTCAATGCAGATTTAACCCTGTATCGCAGGGAATTCAGGATATCTGCAGGGGTAAAATCACGGGAAATTATCAACTCTTTGTTCGAATTAATAATATCATTGAGAAGTGAAACGCCCAACATGCTCATGAAAGCTCCGGGTACACCATGACCGGTACAGTCTGCTGCGCTTACAATTGTGATTTCAGTGTCAAGATGCCGGATAAGGTAAAAATCACCACTAACAATATCCCTCGGCAGATAAAGAACAAACAGCTCGTTCGAAAGATTTCTGATTATCTCCTCAGAAGGCAATATGGCAGATTGAATACGCCGAGCATAGCGGATACTGTCGGTTATTTCTTTTTTCTGGCCTTCAACAATTTCTTTTTGCCGGTTAATCTCCTCTTTCTGTTTTTGCAGGAGCTTGTTGTCTCGTTTTTTGATTATCAGACTTCGGAGAATAAAAAAGGCTGTAATTGCAAGCATCAAAGCGCCTCCTAACAGAAAGTCACGTGTAATCTGAAGTATTTTCTGCTCCTGTTTAAGAATTTCATTTTCCTTTTCACTTTTTTCTGTTTCATACCGGGTCTGAAGGTCAAGAATTTGATTCTGCTTTTCAATACTCATCACAGAATCTTTTATATCATCATATTTTTGGAGGTACAGGAAAGCACTTTTAAAATCATTCCGGGCAGAGAAGGTCAGTGCAGCTTCGTAATAAACATCTTGTAACAGATTGGGAGCACCAATTTTTTCAGCTAATTCAGAAGCTTCGGTGAGTAATTTTTCGCTTTTCTCAAAGTTGCCCTTCAGCTTTTCAATTCTTGCCATTGCGATCAGAGAAAAGGCTGCGTTTTCAGAATTCCCCTCCGAAATATAGTTTGAATAGGCACTTTGGTAATTCGAAAAAGCTGTGTCGATCAGCCCACGTTGCTCATAGACCCGTGCCAAAGCAAAAAGAGCATTTGAGATATCGTTCTTGCTCATGATCTCTTCACTCACCTGAAGTGACTTTTTATAAAACCACACAGCGCGATCCAGACTGTCACGTAAACCTGCCAATTGTCCAAGAGAAGAATAAACCTTAATCAGACCAAGTTTATTACCGGTTCGGCTGTAAATCTGAGAGGCTTCGATATTGTAATCGAATGCTTTCAGATAGTCTTGCATATAATAGTAAACATTGGCAAGGCTTACAAATGCATATGCTCTTAACCTGTCGTCGTTGATTTTCTCGCTTATTTGCTGAGCATTGAAATAGTATCGCAACGCACTGTCGTATTGCGCCATATTTTCATAAACTGTTCCGATACAAAAAAGGGAAACCGCTTCACCCGAACTCCTTCCAAGTTCCTGATTTAGGGAGAGGGATTTTCGATAGAATTCAAGCCCTTTTGAATAGTCATTCCGGCTATGGCTTATTATCCCCAGATTATTGTAGCAAATCGCTTCACCAGTTTTGTCGTTTATCTTTTCCATAAGCTTCAGTGCCTCAAGATTAAGTTCCTCGGCTTTGGAGTACTCTGCTTTCGTTTGCTCAATATTTCCAAGTTGAACAAGAGAATACGCGATTCCTTTATTGAACTTCAGCCTTCTTGCTTCAATAATGGCCATTTCAGCATATTCAACCGACTTATTGATATCCATGAACTGTAATTCATGGGATATCCTGTAATAAAGCATAACCTTACCGGTATCTGTTTTAACAGACTTAAGTTCAAGATAAAGACTGTCGAGCTTGTTATTATTCTGACCTGAAGTAAGCTGGAAGGAAAAAACAACGAATAAAAGACAAAATAAGTGTTTCATTTGCAAATGGGTTTTATTTTCCCGGCTGTGACAGTTTAAAACCTGACACATTCAATTTGGGATCCGTATTTGGGTTATAATCCGGCACATTCGAATAAATGATATCACCATTTGAGCTCACCCACCTGTTTTTCCAGTTATCGGTATCTACTTCAATCGCTCCGGTATAGGGGTTTTTATATTCATTTTGTCCTGTAATGCTAAGGTACATATCCTTATTAATTTCGGAATAGGTTTTTCTACTGTTCTCGTTTATTGCGTTATCAATGGCCTGCAGTTCCTGTTGCGTCGCAAGTATCTGACCCGAACGCTGGCGTTGCCCGTTAATCTCTCCGGTAATCCATGCCAGACTCCAATCCCCGGAGTTCTGTATGGTACTTAAAACAGGCTCCCATGCGGTAAGCTGACCCTCGGGCGCACGTACGAACATGGTTCCACGGTTCTTCCACAACCCTCCCCCGTTAACCCCATAATCTTCAATGGCAGTTACCATCCTTTCGCGGTAGGTTTTTCCCTTTTCAAGGTAGGAATATTCCATCAGGTATGCAGAATAACTCATGTTCGTAACAGAGTTTAGCCCCGGATCCATTGAATTACGATATTGGGAAGCAAGGCCGGGTTGAGGCTTACCTGAAATAATTTTTATATTTGTTGCTGTGGGATGTGCGTATGGAATCGCAACTTCAAGAATAAAATTCTCCGGAGTCCGTTTTCTTCTCACGAGGGTATTATTAAATACAGCACCCTCAGGATTGCCCCAGGCCTGAGACTGGTCGATACAAAGAATTTCAGGGAGCCAGCGAATCATAACCGATCCGTCCGCATCCTTCTTAACAGCGAAATCGAACTTGCATTCGACCATATTGTTAACCCCTGCAATATTCGGATCAAGCAAGCGGACCGCCCCCCCTTCCAAAATCCAGTTTTTTGGAACAAGCAGACTGAAAGCCTTCTCAACCGGTTCGTTAAGCCTTTTGAAAAGTATGGTGCTCTCCTGAGCCGTAAGAGTAAATCCAGTAAAAGACAATAAGAAACCGACTTGAAATATCCTCATAAAACTGAGGCATTTGGTGTGATTCGTATACATGATGTTTTAATTATGTACAACCAGATTTTGGTATGAGACTCGGACAAACACTCCATCACCCCATCACGCCATCACATCGTCACGTCGTCACTCCCCTTAAATCCCTAGTTTCTTCCTGATCTCCTTGGGAATCGACTCCTTATGAACCAGGATTGATGTGGTTTTGTATTTCACAAAAGCTTCCGAAGCGTGCAGATAGCCCTTGTATGAGTTGCCGTCGACATTCCAGGAGTTTTTTACGATATAGTATTTTGTACCGTTCTGATCTTTTGCAATGCCGGTAATGTGCATCCCGTGATCGTCGGTGGTAGCCAGATTGTCGAACGATTGCTGTCTGAGCTCCTGGGTAATTGCCTTTTCCTTGCGGATTTGAGAGAAGTCGAAGAACAAAGATGCCTTTTTCTGTGCATCCAGTTCATCCCATTTGGCTCTTTCAAGTCCGTCGAGATCGGCAATATCTTCGCTCGGCACAACTGCAAGCCCGTTTTTCCAGCTGAAACCCTTTTCGCTTACATCACAAGCCCAGGCAACTGTATAATCTTTTTCGATGGCGTAATCGATGATTTGCGTCAGCTCATCAACTTTAACGTTATAAACCTCTCCCCAGCCCCAGTTGTCGGGAACCTCCAGAATAAAGGGTTTGTAGAATTCATGATGGGAGAAGGATGAAACCATTACATAATTGTTCATATCAAGACCCAATTCGGCAGCAAAACTTTGTGGGGAATAGCTCTTGCCCTTATAGCTGAACGAATCGGGGTACTTTCCAAAATAGGCATCCAGAATACCCTGAAAAGCAGGATACCATGCGGAGGATAACTCTTTATTCGGATTTTTCACAACGGCTTCCATGTATGCCTTGAAAACCCCGTCGATCTCTCCATGCACATGCTTATCTTTCCCATAGTTGAGCCCGGCATAAGCTTCCTCGGGAACAAGACCGAACTTATTGATCGACATGGTAACATCGTTGAAAGCACCACCACCTCCAAAATTAATAGTACCATTCATACGGGCGTATTTCAGGGCCTTTTCGCCATAGCAGGTACGTACCGAAAACATTTCGGAAAGGTCGAATTCACCCTTACCTGTGCGCAGCAATTCGGATTCGAAAAAAGAAAGACCCGAGAAACTCCAGCAGGTGCCCGATCTGTATTGGTCCTTCACAGGAGTGGAGGGAAGCCTTTTCACATCGGTAAAAGTGTAACCCGACTGTGCGAAAACAGAGCCGGAAAGCAATAGAAACACAGCAAGAGTCGAGAGAATAAGAGTTTTAATGGTTTTCATAAGTTGGATTTTAATAGAGTAGTCTCAAAAATAGAAAAAAAGTCGTTGTTTTCTTCTTCCTTAAAAAAGTTTTTTAACTGTTTGACAACCTTAATTCACGATTCTCAACTCGGTTCGCCTGTTGCTGGATCGGCCGTTATCGTTGTCGTTGGTGGCAATCGGCATAGACGATCCGTAGCCTTTGTAGGATAACCGGTCAACGTGAATCCCCTTTGCCGCAAGAAAATCGACAACCGATCTGGCGCGCTTCTCCGACAATAGCAGGTTGTACTGATCATTGCCCACATTATCGGTGTGTCCGCTGATTTCGATTTTCACATTCGGATTGAGATTCATGAATTCGATAAGCTTGCCAAGCTCGGCTTCCGACTCGGATTGAAGCTCGAAAGAGTCAAAGGCATAAAACACGTTTCTAAGGATCACTTTCTCGCCGGTGCTGATAGGACTCAGGGGAACATCTTTAAGAAAAGGATCGCTCAGTTTGTAAACCCCGGCAAAAGAGAAATTATCGGAGTAGAAAAGATAGCCCGGCTTCGATACGTTTAAGGCATAGTTACGTCCGGCGGGCAATGAAACCAGGAAATCGCCTTCCCCGGGAGCCGAAGAGGATTCCATAACAAGCTCGCCCGTTTGCAGGTCGATCAGCTGAAATGTTGCTTCAATGCCTTTCCATGTGCGGGCATTATAAACGCGGCCTTTCATATACGATACAGGTATCGGCCTTGCCTCGGTATGCAGGGGGAACTCATAAATATCCAAACCTCTTCCTTTTATTCGGTCACTGGCATAATAGGCCATGTCGCCTGCAGCATTTACAAACAGACCCACCTCGTTGTTCCAGGTGTTTATCGGATAACCCAAGTTCGAAGCGCGGGTCCATTGTTTGTTCGAGTCCTGCCGGGAAATAAAAATATCCCCTTTGCCCATATTCGAATGACCTTCGGAAGAAAAATAAATGCTTTGGTTGTCGGGATGAATAAATGGGGATTGTTCATTCCCGGGAGTGTTAATATTTTCGCCAAGATTAACAGGAAAAGACCAGGATCCGCTGCTATTCTTTTGAGTCACCCAGATATCGAGTCCACCCAATCCTCCGGGCCGGTCGCTGGCAAAGAACAACTTTCGCCCATCGGGAGAGATGGAAGGGTGCTTTTCGGAATAGGACGAATTTACCGGATAGCCGATATTTACAGGCACCGACCAATAACCGTTTTCGTTTTCCGAAAGGTAGATATCGCATTTGCCCGCCCCATCTTCGCGGTTGCAAGCCGTAAAAAACAAAAAACGTCCATCGGCGGAAACAGTTTGTGCTCCCTCGTTATCGTCGGTATTTAGCGGAGGACCCACATTTCTGCGTTTGGTCCAGGTTCCGTCAGACATTCGGGTACATTCATAAAAATCTTCCTGAACTGTGGCCATTTTGGAGAATTTGGCCTGATCAACCGGATCAAGAACGGTAATAATAATCTTCGACTCATCGATACTTAGCGAAGGCCAATACTCGTTTTTTACCGAATTTACAGAGTCGCCGAGATTAATGGGTTCGAAGGGTACCGGATTATTCAGCTGTCCAAGGGCAAAGCGACAATTTTCGGCAAAACGCAGTCCGTCGTGCCTGTCAACTCTTTTAAAATCGCCCAAAGCCAGAAACTTCTCAGTATGGGCAAGGGCTTCAGAATACAAACCCTGGTTAAACTCAACATCGGCAAGGATAAGGTATCCGGGAGGATTGAATTTCGGGTTGATTTCCAATCCCTTTTCAAAGAAATAAATTGCCTCGGTAAATTCGTTTTTGTCCTTGTAGATCTGAGCCATCATCATATACGCCTCGATGAATTCATTATCCGACTTTACAGCTTTCCTGAGGTATTTAAGTGCCTCTTCGTCCTCTCGCGCATCGAAATATTGAAGGGCTTTCTCGAAGCTCTTAATAGCGGATTTGGAGGAAGAATGGTATTTCTGGGAAAAGGATTGCGCAGAAAAAAGGAACAGAAAAAGGAGAACTAACAGCTGTTTCATTATGAGCGTATATGGGATGGTTAACGCAAATGTAGGAGATTTTCGGAATATTCAAGCCTTATCAAGGAATCCTCATAAACTTATGAGCCTGCAAGGAAATGCTCCATTGCGGATTATCCTTCACATACGAAACAATCGTGGGCATAATGGTACGAAAAACGCTCCATTCGGGCTGAAGGTAAAGCTTGCAGGAGGGATTCACCAAGATTGCGTTCTCAAAGGCCCAGTCCAGATCCTTCTCCACGGCAATTACCATTTTAAGCTCGTTTGCCCGGGTGAAAATATCCGGAACAGGAGGTTTGTGAATTTTGGGACTCAGGCAAATCCAATCCCAGCTACCCGACAGTGCATAGGCCCCCGAGGTTTCCAGGGAGGTTTTTAGCCCGGCTTTGTTTAATCCCTCGCAGAGATAATCGAGGTTATACATCAGCGGCTCCCCTCCGGTTATAACAACAAGGGATGACAAGCAGTCCGCTGCCCGAACGATGATCTCATCAGCCGGTTTAAATGGGTGACGCGAAGCATCCCAGGAAACCTTGGTGTCGCACCATGGACAACCCACATCACAACCTCCTAAACGAATGAAATAGGCTGGATGCCCGGTAAAGTAACCTTCCCCCTGAATTGTATAGAACTCTTCAACAATGGGAAGCATTGTGCCATCCTGGTATTTTACGCTGCTTGTCATACGATTTTTGTAGTTGGCAAATTTACACCCGAAAAATGGAATAAAAAATCCTTTGCCCCTATTCTTTGGAGTGCAGCTGAAATAAGCGAGCCGGGTAGATACTCCTTTCGGAGGAAATAAAAACCTCTCCTGCACAGCTAACAGAAACGGCTTCGGTCTGTGTGCCAAAACGTGCTGGAAAAGCGATGCGCATATAAGGCTTATCGGAAAGATATCCGGAATAATACGATGGGTATACAACCATAACAGGTTTATACTTCATATACCCAATGAGAAAGAGATTTCCGGAACAGGGTTCGTAGTCGGCACCGGTAACCAGCATGTTTACGCGGGCCACAGATCTTAAAGGCTGCGAATAGCTGCCGGGCTTCGAGGGGATTACATATACCGAGCTTGAGAAATCGATCCAGTTCTTCGTGAACAGATAGATCGAATCGTTTATGATTGCAATGGCTTCGCAATCGTGCGAACTCCAGGCCCGGCTCTGGGGATTGGTCTGTTTTTCGGGAAGCGTTAAACGAATTGTATCGCAAAACACTTCCCCTCCCTGATTTAAACCGGATTTTGATATGCGGTAGATGGAAAGGGAATAGCGGCTGCCAAAATTATCGCCTACATCTGCGATATATACAAAAAGGCTGTCGTCGTCGAGCGATTCCCAGTCCCTGTTGCTTGCGTTCCGGACCAGGCGCTTGTCTATCGAATCCGATTTGGAGGAGCCAAAACTGTAAAGCGTGTTTCCTCCCCCGCTGTCGTTGATGGACCAGAAACGATTGTCGAAATAACACAAACCCGATGTTTCCTTCAACTCACTGCCGAGATGCCGAAGGGTTTTCAAGCGATATCCCTTGGCTGCGCCATCAGGAACATATCCGGTAATTCTCGGGTTGCATGAGGTCAGAAGCAATATAGCCCCCGTGCAAAGAAAAGCGGAAATCTTCCTCTGATTCAAGTTTAGGTTATTTTATCAGGCCCATTTTAATCCTGCTTTGTCTGAAAGCCATAAAGTTTCACGAATTCCTTGAAGAAATCGGTGTTGTCCATGATTCCGGTAAAATTCTCCGATCCAGGACCAAAGGCAAAAACCGGCACCATAACAGCGGTATGGTCACCCGTGGAAAAAGTAAGTACTGTTTCGTGTTTGTTCACATCTCCCCCGGTGATCGTAACGCCGCCGGTTTCGTGATCAGCTGTTACCACAACAAGGGTATGACCGTCTTTTTGAGCGAAATCCAACGCCAAGCCCACAGCTTTGTCAAAATCAAGGGTTTCATCGATTAAATTTGCCTGGAGGTTGCCATGCCCGGCCCAATCAATCTGCGAACCCTCGATCATTAAAAAGAAACCTTTGGGGTTCTGACTCAGGATATCGATAGCTTTTTGAGAGGCCAGGGGTAGCATATCACCACGGCCATCAAGTCGGTATGGGTTGTGAAAAGGGGCTGTAAGTCCTGCAAGCTTCAGTGTATTCGCCGACAAAATGCTTTCCAGAGTTGTGTCTACCTGATATCCGCGTGCGGTGAGGCTATCGAGAAGATTCTGCCCATCGGCTCTGCGGAAGAAATTATTAATACCTCCCCCGATAAAAACATCAATATCCGTTTTCAGGAATTCAAGGGCTATATCCTCGTAAGAATTGCGGCCGGCAATGTGAGCAATAAATGCAGCCGGAGTCGCATGGGTAATTGATGAAGTCGCAACAAGTCCGGTGGCCAGACCGTTTTCCTCAGCAATCTCGAGAATGGTTTTGAATTTGTTTCCAAGCGTGTCCTGACCCAATACCCCATTTCGTGTTTTCGATCCCGTTGCCAGGGCTGTTCCTCCGGCTGCCGAATCGGTGATATAGTCGCTAAGTGAGAAAGTTGTGCAAAAACCTGTGTGCTGGAAACGTTGAAAATTCAATGCCGTGGGAGAGGCGGTTATGGCTGCGTTCACAGCAGCAACTCCCATTCCGTCGCCAATCATGAAAATAATATTCCTGATTTCAGGGGTTTCCGCTTTCTTTTCAGCCACAGGTTGACATGAAATCATGCCAAAAACAGTTAGGAAAAAAATTGATACTACACTTATCTTTGTCATATTCAGTAAATTTATATAGTTCACTTTATTTTATCGTCTGTTTATTTCTTGCTAGTTTGAGAATAAGCCAGGTTAATCCCCGAAAAAAAAGCAGGGCAAAATAAAAAACAAAAGTCAGGATCAGTACGATGTGTATTTGTGTAAAAAGCTCAATCCATGAGGTGTCAAAGATAATTATACTACCTAAATTGAATATTACCGCAGCAATAAAACAAAGTGAAATCACAATAAGTTCGGTTTTCTTTGTTTCGGGGGATATGATTGTTGGTTTCATGAATCACAATATTATTGTTATGGCTTAAAGCGACAGGTTTTCCGGCCAGTTGACGATTTGGTTTTTCTGGATGGCTTCGTATCCCATCAGGGTGGCAACTGAGGCATAGAATCCTTGCCGGAGGAGTTCCGGGACAAATCTGTTTTCACGAACCATGGAAACAAACGCCTCCATTTCCATTTTCGTGCCATCGGATTCAAGAACCTCGTTCCAGATATATTCACCTTTGTCGGAAGCAGCGGTATCGGGAATCCAGCTTGCGCCTCCTATTGGGATCACATCAAATATTTTGTGTTCGATCTGGTTAATCAACTGAAGTATCCCCGGAGCAGGAGGTGCTATTTCAGGCCACATCTTGCCCCCTTCCAACTCCATAGTGCCTTTGGGACCCATAATCTGCTCCTCAAGTCCGTAATGCTTGTTGCTGTTCACCGAATCGTAAACAAGGTGTGTTCCCCCGGGATATTTATACACCAGGCTTACATTATCTTCAACCTCTCTCCCATCCTTCCAGTAGTTTGTACTGCCCGATCCCCATACGCATAACGGTACTTCGCCGAGTATCTGGTTGGCTACCTGAATCTGGTGCGAAGCCAGCTCGGTCATAAGCCCGCAGGAATAGTCCCGGTAAAGCCTCCAGTTGATTTTTCTCTCCAACTCGGGGGAAGGGACTTCCCTTCGCCAGTCGTTGTTTCTGTGCCAATAAGCCCTGATATGGGTTACCGGCCCTATTTTATCATCTCTGATGAGCTGCAAGGCTCTCTGGTACTTGACATTGAACAGTCGTTGGTGACCAATGAGCAGAATCTTTCCGGCTTTCTGGCGGGCTTTGACCATATTATCGGAATCCTCGATGGTCTTAGCCATACTCTTTTCGCAGAAAACATGAACACCGGCATTAAGGGCGTCGATGGCGATATGGGCATGTTCGTGAAGAGGGGTAGCAATAATCACTGCATCAATCTGCTCCTTTTCGAGCATTTCAATATGGTTAACATATCCTTTTGCCTGAGGGCCGGCAATGGCAAGACCTGCCTCCAGATTTGGGGGATAATTGTCGCATACGCAACTCATTTCACATTCAGGAATTTCTTTCAGATAAAGCTGCAAGAGGTTTCCCCTGCTTCCGGAACCAATTATCCCCAGCTTTATCCGCCGTCCGGGTTCCTGAGCATGCAAATCGCGAAGCCAGGGCATCTGGGAAAGAAGTAGTGTGGATCCGGAAATCAGAGAAAAAGTTTTTAGGAAGTCTCTGCGGGCGTTACTTTTTTGATCGTTCATGAGATATTGAATTCTATTTCCTTTATATCGGGTGTTTTGCTGTCAGGCTCGTACGATACTCTAACGGCTTTGTATCCCGGAAAATTATTGAGAATTTGTTTTTGCTCCTTCTCCCCGGCAATAAACAAAGCGGTGGAAAGTATCTCGGCATAAAATGCAGAAGGTCCGGAAACACAAACAAGACCGGACTTACTTACCCGAGCTCCAGCTACCAGATTAATGATATGTCCCTGAGGATATTTTATCAGATTAGCCGGAGTGTTGCCTGAAACGGAAAGCGCATTGTTTTTCAGATGAAACACACAAACACTTTCAGAAGAATAGATATCCGGGATACTAACTTTCCAACCTTCCCCAAAGGGATGATTACCAAGAACCAGCACAGAACTTTCCCCAAAACTAATAAAACCCTGATTAATATTATGGTCTGAGAGAACTTTTTTTACGTTTTCGAGGGTGAAACCCTTTCCAAACCCACCCGAATCGATCGTCAACCTGGGGGTGGCAAACCATATGGATTTTTCCACGTCATTGGTCACAATCTCATCCAATGAGCCGGAAAAGGGTTTGGGCCGGAGTCCTTCTGCAGCTTTTGCCGAACCTGAACCTGTGTAATTCCCGATGCTGATATCAAAATAACCCAGACTGGCCGAATACATCCTTTTCAGATCGCAAATCAATTCGAACAATTCATTATCGGCTACAAATGGGGATTTCGGAGCGGTTTTGTTAAGTTTGGAAAGCGTGGAAAACTCAATATAGTTGCTCAACATCTCCTCCAACCGTTGGATTTCTTTACGTATCAGGGTGAAGACAAAGTCGCCCGTCTCCTCATCAATACCGGGAAGCACCATATCGAAACGGGTTCCCATAGCAAAAAGGTTTCGGTACACGGTTGACATAAATTTGCTTTTTCACAAAGATATTTTTTTTGGGGATTTGAAAAAACAATGTTGTGAGGATTCGTGAATATTTGATGTATTTTTGAGCCCTGAATTGTCAAACATAAGATTTCGTTTATTATGCAAAATCCAATCAAAACAGGAATCGCCTCCTTTGGCATGTCGGGAATGGTTTTTCATGCGCCCTTGCTGCATTCAAACGCGGGGTTTGAAATACAAGCAATTGTTGAACGAAACCGGGAAACAAGTCGGGAAAAATACGGCTATTCCAGCTTATACAGATCGTTTGAGGAACTCCTGCAGGATAAGGAAACAGAGCTCATAATTGTAAACACACCCGACAATTTGCACTATGAGCACGCAAAGTTGGCTCTTGAAGCAGGGAAACATGTGGTAATTGAGAAGCCTTTTGTGCAAAAACACGATGAGGCTCTACATTTAATGGAAATAGCCAAAAGAAAAAACCTTGTTTTATCTGTATTTCAAAACAGAAGATGGGACGGTGATTTCATGACGGTGCAGAAGGTTATCAATGACAGGATGCTGGGAAGGCTGGTTTCTTTTGAATCGCATTTCGACCGCTACCGCAATTTTATTCAGGAAGGAACATGGAAAGAAAATCCGGCTTCCGGAACCGGAATCGTTTACAACCTTGGGTCGCACTTAATTGACCAGGCAATTGTGCTTTTCGGCAAACCCAAGGCCGTAAATGCGGATATACGGACCTTGCGCAGCGATGGCAGCGTTGAT
>CAMAZH010000114.1 GCA_945863035.1 Chitinophaga pinensis
ATTCGTGAAATGCAAATTGTTCAAGTTAGACGGTAAACATCAGGAAGTTCCTCTTACCGTTTTGGATGCCAGGGCAAGCTGAAGAAAAGACTTGCTCCTTGTCCGGGCTTTGACTCCAACCACATCTTTCCGCCCAACATTTCCGCATACGCTTTGGAAATAGAAAGTCCAAGCCCCGAACCTTCATTCCCACTTGAGTTATTTGAATCGGCCTGTACAAACCGATCGAAAACGGCTTTTTGCTTATTTAGGGGAATCCCAATTCCCGTATCTTTCACATAAAACTCCAGCATATCCCTGGTGCAAATGTAACCGAATTTGACGCTGCCTTTTTGCGTGAACTTAAGGGCATTTTTAATAAGGTTGGTCATGATGGCATATATCTTTTCCCTGTCGGTGGTTATGATGGCTTCATCTTCCGGGAGTTGACAGTTTAAGGAAAGCGCGAGGCCTTTTGCCTTTGCTTCAGACTGGAAAAAATTAAGCAGGAATTCCAGTTGATCGTTAATGTTTGTCTCCGAAAGGGAAACGTCCATCTGGCCCGATTCAATTTTCGAAATGCTGATCAGGTCGTTGATAATATTCAGCATACGCTCGCCACTTTTCTCAATGATTCCTATAAACTTCTCATGCTTTACATCAGCCAGGTCGGGGTTTTTCAACAGATTGGCAAAGCCGAGGATACCGTTCATCGGGGTGCGGATTTCGTGGCTAACATTTGCCAGGAAGGCGGTTTTTAGCCTGTCGCTCTCTTCGGCTTTTTCCTTGGCCCGGATCAAATCGCTTTCTTTTCGCCTCCGGTTGTAAATATTCATCAACATCTCGGCAAACAATAAAAGTAGCTGCTGCTCAAATTCTGTGTAGGTATGGTGCTGTTTGACGAAATCAAAGCCTATAAAGCCTATAAAATCGTTGCCGTCCATAATTGGGACCGATATCAGGCTTTTGATTTCCTGGGGTTCAAGTACCGCTCTTGCTTCGTTCTCAGGTAGTTTGGATATATCAGGAATGGAAATAATTTCGCCTTTCCGGAAGGTCTTAATCCAATCCGAAGACAGATGGATATTTTGCAAGTTTTCAATTTGTGGGGAAATCCCTTCCTCACACCATTCAAAAGTATTCGTACACGTCTCTGTCCTAGAGTCGAAATCAAATGTGTAAGCGCGGTCGGCCTTCATCGATTTTGACATTCTGGCCAGGGAATTTCTGATTGCCGCTTCAACGTTTTCAAGTGGGATATTAATAAAGTTTAAGGATATCTCCATTAAGAGTTGCCGAAATTCCAGTTGCCTTTGCAACTCTGCCTCAGTGCGCTTTTGTTCTGTGATATCGGAATGGGTTCCAACCATCCTCGATGGTTTCCCGTCCATTGTCCGCTCAAGGATTTTGCCTCGTCCCATGATCCATTTCCAAACTCCGTCCTTGCTTCGCATCCTGAATTCGGCCTTGTAAATCTCACTTTCCCCATTGAAATGGGCCTCTAATCTTTTCTTCAATTCCAAGATATCGTCAGGATGAACCAGCTTTTTCCATTCGTTGAAATCCCCTCCCAGTTCATCCGCATTGTAGCCGATCATCGCCGTGTAACGATTCGAATAAAAAGTTGTATCCGTTAAAATATTCCAGTCCCATATTCCGTCATTACTCCCCTCAACGGCAAAATGCCAGCGGTCTTCGCTCTTCTGCAATTCTTTTTCGATTTTCCTTTTTTCGAGGATTTTGTACAATTCATTTGCAACGGCTTGGATCTGAGTTATGTCGAAATCGGAATAATCTTCTGCTTTATTGCCTACCCCAAAAATCAGTCGGACCTTTTCTCCCTGAATGACAGGGATGCTCATGATTCGGCCCACTGGTGCATGACCTTCGGGAAGCCCCTTGCGTTGAGGGGAGGTGTTATAATTGTTATACACAACCGGTTTCTTCAGCCGCACGCTTTCGGCCCAGTTTCCAGCCCGCTCAAGCGGGTAGTGATTTTCGTAGGCAGCAGTGCATCTTTTTAGGGCCTCATCGTTCCAGGTGGTGAGGATAATCTCCTCCTGATTGTCGCTGACCTGATGAAAAAAGCCTATTTTGCTTTCTGTTATTTTTACAGCAATGTCAAGGGCTTTGTTGTACAATTCTTTATCGCTTAAACCAGGAGCCTGTGCAAACAGGTCCAGCAGCAACGTGGTTCGCTCAATTTTTTTCTGGAGTTCGTGCCCGGCTTTTTTGCGGTCGGTGATGTCAATAATAGTACCAATGACTTTGACAGGCTTGTTGTTTTCAAGAACCGCGTTTGCCATAGTTTGTATCCAAATCCGGCGTCCATCGGATGTGGTTAACGGGAATTCAAGGTCGTAAGGCACCCCTTCTTCACTGCAGCGGTTAAAAGCTTTCCTTATAACCGGTCGGTCATCGGGGTCGTAACAGTCTATGCTTTTCTGCACTAGTTCCCGGGAATTGGATCTATCGCTGTTCTGCACCAAGCCATGTATCCTGTAGGTTTCATCCGACCATGTCATTGTTTGCTTCAAAATATCCCACTTCCATCCCCCAATTTTCGCTAATTGCTGGGTGATATTCAGGAAATCGCTGCTTTCTTTCAACTCATCTTCGCATTCGGTTTGGCGCAACAATAAAAGTGCAGCGTATTTCTCCTGCAAACCAAGCAAGTCGTTATAAAGCTCTTTCTTTGTTTTAGCCTGGTAATTCATAGTGCTCATTGGTAAATAAAGGAATGAGTATACTAAACCCTAAATGCTTTGCCCTGTTCATAAATCCTGGCAACAAAAACGATACGAAATCGAACGGGCATAAATAATTCATAAAAGTCTCTACAAGGTATAAAGAAATTCCACATATAAAAATAAATTTCCGTTCTTTATGGGACATCTTAAAATTCTACTCCCCCACCTCATCCCCCTTACTGCGCTTTGCGGAAGCTTTGCCGCAGAAAAGCAGGGAGTAGACAGACAATCCTTTTCACTATAGGGACTCAGGGTAATAACAGTTTGATTTTTCTATTCTGTCAAAGCAAAATTATTTAGCATCCATTTAGAATGGATTTGGGGATTGGCAAGCCTTTTTTTCATACTTTTACCTCTCAGAAAATTAAAACCAATCCCTTATGAAATCTTTTAAAAATGCATTTATTCTCCTGGCAATAGCTTTGTCGGTATCACTATCATCCTGCACTCCCAAACAAACCGACGAGGCAGCCTCCAACGTAAAGCACTTCCGGCATCTGCAGTTCAGCGAAACCCCTTATGATATTACAAAAGGAATTTATCCTTTAAGCCCTGAAGAAGCGAAAACCGTAAATAATTACACATTTACATATAATGAAAACGGAAAGCCCGCAAGTATTGTTTTTATGAGGGGAGATCAGATATTAGGCTATTCCAATATGGGATTTGCAAAAGTTGAGATCAGTTATACCGACTCAAGCGAGATTCACCATTTCTTCGATAAAGACAATCAGCCTGTTGAACCAGGCCAGGTTTATGCCCATGTTTATGAATTGGATGAAAACGGCGCCCGGGTGGGTCTTCGCTATATGGACAAAGAAGGAAATGCAATATCCAACCGAAACGACATCGCCTATTATGTTTGGAAAGAACTTCCGGATGGAATGATTCAGGAAAAGCGTTATAACATGCAGGATGTTGAAGTTGTGATGAACCCAAGCTGTCCGTTTTACGAACTGCGTTTCAGTTACGACGCAAATGGATATTGCGTTCGTCTTGCCAATTATATGGCCGACACCCTTTACGATTGCACCGAGGAAAATTGCGGAGAAGTCGGGGTTTCCTACTTCCTTTTCACAAACAACGATAAAGGGGGATTAACCGATTTTGCGGTATTCAACTCACATGGACAAATGTCGAATCTCTACTCAGGATGGTCAAAATTCCAGAACACCCTGGATGAAAACGGCTATGTTGTGAAATCTTTTTTCTGGGATCAGGATAACGAGCCTGTTTCCGGCAAAAGAAATCCCCTTACCATCAATAAATACGATGAACATGGCGCTATGGTAGAACGCCAGTTCATGGACAAAGACGGAAACCTTGTCATTAACCCGGGTCCGGGAGCTGCGGTTATCAAATATTCGTATGATGAAAAAGGTTTGCCAGCCGATACGAGCTATTTCGATGCAAGTCTTGCCGAAGTGGTGAAATAAACACCGTTCGCGATTACAAGCTATAAACTATTATCGGATGAAAAAATATTTCTTTTTCCTTAGCATTGTCCTCTTCCTTGCTGTTTCCTGTAGCACAGGAACAGAGAAAGTTCAAAATACCTCCGAAGCAACAGCAAAGGTTAAAACCGAAGTGGATCTGCTGCTTGAATATCTTGCCGAAACTGGCGATTATGTTAACAGTCGTCAGTTTCCATCGATGATAAAGGCTGAAACGGTTTACAAAAGCCTCGACAGTTCCTGCCATGTAATCGACATACGAATAGCCGAACAATACACCGTAGGGCATATAAAGGGATCGGTGAATGTGCTGTTCAGCGATCTTCCTTCCTATATGCAGACGAAGATCAAGCCTTACGAGTATGATAAGATTGTGATTGCCTGCGACCATGGTCAGCGTTCCAGTTATGCCACTTTATTGCTTCGGCTTATGGGATACGGGAATGTTTATTCACTTCGCTGGGGAATGTCGGCCTGGAATCCCGATCTGGGCGGCGACCGTCCCTGGTCCGATATAATTAGCTCCGATTATTCCAACAAGCTTGAAACTACCGATAATCTTCCTGCGCAGCCGGGAGCGTATCCCTCCCCCGAAACAGGGAAGACTAGTGGCGAAGAGATTTTCAAGGATAGGATCGCGAAAATTTTCTCCCCTGAGGCCGGAAGTTTTACAATCTCAGCCGATGAGGTTTTTGAAACCCCCGACAGTTTCTACATTATCAATTACGAAAGAAAAGACAAGTACGAATTCGGGCATGTGCCGGGAGCCGTGCGTTACAAACCGGGTGGCACACTGGGTATCGAAGCAGAACTGAAAACTATTCCTGCCGACAGGGATGTGGTTGTTTATTGCGCTACTGGTCATAATTCGGCATTTGTTGCGGCCTACCTTCGTCTGTTAGGCTATAATGCGCATTCCATGAGATACGGCAACAATTCCTTTATGCACGACAAAATGCTGCAAGAGTTAACCAGCCTTTCCTGGGAGGCGTTTACTGATGACATGGTGAAAGACTATCCTTATTCCAAATAGCTTATTGGGCTTTACAAAAGTCAGTTTAACGGGGGAGTTGTACAAACAGCTTCCCCTTTTTGTTTTCTATTCGCACCCGCCCACCAATTCTTTGTCTTTCTTGCTTTTTGCGGCAAAGAACCCGGTTTTGAGACTGTCGGGCATACTGTTCCATTGAACAAAAAGCCGGCGCGCCTGGTATCTCTTTTCAAAAAGAGCATTTTCTTCGGGGGAAATTGTTTCCCCTTCGAATTTTGATTTCATTATTATGGTTTCCCATTCTTCCAGTCCTCCTCCCAGGATAAACAAACCCTTATAAGCTTTTTGCGTGCAAAGCATCCAGGCTTGTGTGGAAAGCATCCCATCGCGATCAACGAAAATTGTTTTTGTGTCTCGGCTTGACAATGTGGTTTTATAGCCGGGTTCCAACAGATTGGCCAAGGGGATATTTACAGCGCCTGGAATGCTTCCGGATTTGTATTGTTCGGGAGATCTGACATCCACGATCTGCATTCCGGAATCCTGCGAAACGATCATTACGGCTAGTTTATCGGGAGAGATTGAATAAGTTCCGGATAGGAGAGTCCCGAGAATTTTTTCCGGGGGAGTAAAGGCATTGCTCTTTCCACCGAAAGACATAATAACCGAGATCAGACCCAACACGATCAGAACAATGGAAAATTTATATCGGAAGCTCATTTTATTTGTTGTTTAGATGAATTAGGGCTTTCTATTTGAACCCGCAGGTAAGCCCATCCATTCGGATTTAACTATATGCCGGATTGAGACCATGATAGGATTAAAGTTCAGCAGTAATATCCGGTCTAGCAAACTTCTTTTCTGCCTTTTCGGCCAGCCAGAACATCCCAACGGCAGCGAGGATCACAAGAAAAATAAAAACCCCGTCGCTGAGTCCAAGCGTTGTGGAAAGTTTCACCGGACCTTTATACCCGGCAAGGAATAGTTTTTCGAGGGAGGGGTAAAGCAGGCCGAAGAGATATGCACCAAAAGCCCCACCCAGTATATAAAACAAAGCGTCGATTTTCCCGATCGACAAAGCACTGATGCCGGTCCCCGGGCAAAACCCACCCATTACAAAACCCGCACCCATTATTACTCCCCCGATAACCGAGGCATAAACATAATACTGGTTTATATAGACCTGTTCGAGTTCCAACATTCCAAAATATTGCAGAAACTGAGTGCCCAGCATGGCTACGATAGCAGCGGTGAAAAAGACTTTTAGCACGGTGGTGTCGTAACCGTAAAACATCCCGGCCAGTTTCCGGCTTGATGAAAATCCTGCCTGTTCGAGGGCAAAGCCGAAGCCTATACCGATTGTTATTGCGGTGATGAAGCTTAACAGGGGGGAGGAGTTTGTGAGTTCGATGAAGGGTGACATGGTGATTTTGGGTTTTATAATTGGTGATGGGGTGATGGGGTGATGACGTGACGGGGTGATGGGGTGATGGCGTGATGATGAGGTGATGTTAGGTTGAAGCTTCCGTCGTCGTCACGTCGTCACTCTGTCACGTCGTCACTCTGCTACCCGTCATCACGATAAATCAAATCCAGTTTTTCCTGAAGAACCAGGCAAATCCGTAAGCCGAGCCGAAGATCGCAATCATGGTAACGAATCCCGCAGTAGAAAGCACAGCCATTCCGGAAAGAGCTGCGCCACTGGTGCAGCCGCGGGCAAGCTGGGCGCCGAACACGAAAAATGCTCCTCCCAGAAATGCAAAGAGAAGTCGGCGGGCCGAAGAGACATGTGAAGGCCTCTCCACCTTAAGTTTTAATCGCCCTGAATAGAGGCCGGAGATAAATCCCCCGATCAATAGCCCGAGAATTTCAATAACCAGCCAATTGCTCAGGGGCTTTGCACCTCCCTCGAAATATTTGCCGAAATAGAGGGAGCCGGAAGCATTGTCGGGACTCAAGGCTCCAACCACCGAGGCTACACAATACTTAATCCCGCCGCTGGCTCCTAAACCTCTTCCGGAGAAGTAAATGGCCGACAAAAGAACCAGACCCAGCATAATGCCTGCCAGATATGGGTTCATATAATTCCGTTTTTTCATAGGATTACTTTTGCCCAAATTTCGCATAAATGAACCTAATAAAAAAATGCATTGGCTATTTGAACTTTATTTTGAAAGCGGAAAAAGAAAAACCCTCTGCAAGCTGCTGCAGAGGGTCTTTGTTTTTTAGTTTACGGGGATTACTGTAACTCTGTAATGCACATAATTTTAACAGGTATGGAGGGTCCGGGATAAGCCAGACAAACTGGCTGATCGGGGAAGGGATTCGATACTGTGTCGACTTTTGCACCAATGGAGTACTTTTTCCCGGGAACGGGCTGGAATGAACTCAGACTTTCATCGACACTTACCGGCTGCAGGAATTTGTTAAAGTAATAATCAGGCATGCCTGCGCTTATGCTGTCTTCAAGGGCAAACCAGGTGCTGCCATAGAGTCCCCAGCCGCACATAGCCTCCTTAGCTGTAACGATGATGTTGCAAACATCACTTTCCTCAAAACCGAACTCGTACTGTGAGCCTTCATATACCGAAGAGTCTGAACTGTCCCATCCGCTATAACCATCAACCCCGATTTCAGCTTCTGTTGAACCGCTTATAAGGCTGTCAAGTCTGAAAGAGAGTACTTCGGTAATGTATGCCTCGCAATTATCCCCGTTTGCATCATGGGTAATTACGATGTTGATTTTAGGAGGGTAGGAGTACAAGACGGTTTCATCCCAAATAATATCAAAACTGTGGGCAGCACATCCGCCGGAATAGGAAACCGTTACTTCAACCTGGTTGCCATTTACTACTATCGGACCCAGCTCAAACGGGTCGCTTGTTTCCAAGGAAGGGTTTGCGATTGCGTCCTGGTATTCCGAGGCGCTGCTTTTTAGAACAACTGAAGAATTGTTTTCGTTTGTCGGATCCTGCTTTTCCTTATTGCAGGAAATCAAGGTGGTCAGAGCCACAACAATCAGTATTGAAAGAAAATTTTTCATGCTTTCGGATTTAAGTGATTTTTGTCTATAAGATGAAAACTGTTACCTAATAGTTGCGTCGGAAAATTTCCTTGTCGGGAAAACAGCTCTTTCAAATTCTCAAATTATCTCATTTTCAAATCCCCCCATTTTCAAATCCCCTAATCCCCAAATCCCCTCATTTTCAAATTATCTCATTTTCAAATTCCCAACTGAAGTTAAAGCAAAGTTTACCTGCAAGAAAGTTTTCAATTAGCAAACATTTATTTACTTTTGCAACATGTTCAATATCATTGCCAGAAAAACATTATTGGAATATTGCAAAAGGTATCCATTGGCATCCCTAGCATTGCAAGAATGGTATCATGAGATGATACAGCACGGTTTTAGAAACTTTAATGAACTGAAATTGGTTTATGGAAATTCTAGTCTTATTGCCGACGACAGAGTGGTTTTTAATATTATGGGGAATAAGTATCGGTTAATAGTGAGAATTGTATTTAAGTACAAAACCATACAGATAAAATGGTTTGGCAACCATGCTGAATATGATGAAATAGATGTTGGAAGCACAAAATTCAAAAAAGGAAAATCATGATGTTAAAAATAATCAGTTCAAAAAAAGAGTATCAGCAGTATCTTAATTGGGTTGATGAGATGTTCGATAAAAAAATAGCACCTGAAACACCCGAGGGAGAAAAGCTTCAGGTGGTGCTTTTACTTATTAAACAATATGAAGATCAGCACTATCCAATTCCAAAACCCGATCCCATCGATGCTATAAAAAGCAAAATGATGGATTTAGGGCTAAAGAACAAAGATCTTATTGGCAAAGTTGGATCCAAGGGATATGTATCGGCAATATTGAATAAACGTAAACCCCTTACCCTTGAGCTGGCCAAAGTATTTCATAATGAATTAGGCATTCCTGCTGATGTGTTATTGTCATAGCGAGTAACATTACCAGCATATATATTTCTCAACATCATCCACATAGCATAACAGCAATGGATCGCTTTCGGAGTCACCAGGCAACTAATCAATGCTCCCGGTTGCAGAATATCTAATTTATGCACACCAAAACATCTGAATAATGCACAATAAAATATCTTAATAATGCACAATAGATTTGCTGAATAATGCACAATAGGAAATAATTTGTACATTTGCATCCAATTTATATGCCTAATTATGAGTTATATAAAAAGAATAATTGAAGCAGATTTAGTAGAAAATCTGGCGGCTTCGGGTGCAGTGCTTATAAAGGGTCCAAAATCCTGTGGAAAAACAGCAACTGCCAATCAATTTGCAAAAAGCGTGGTAGAGATGGACAGGGACAAACAGGTACCTGTTATAATGGCAACAAATCCACAACTTTTATTGGCAGGAGCTACACCAAGATTAATTGATGAATGGCAGGTACACCCGGAAATCTGGAATTATGTAAGACACGAAGTGGACGACCGGAAAGCAAAGGGGCAGTTTATTCTTACAGGTTCGGCCAACCCGGGTGATGACGTAAAGCTGCATAGCGGCGCAGGACGTTTTACGGTGGTTCAGATGGATACCATGACCTGGCAGGAAACAGGTCATTCTACCGGAGTAATTAAGATTTCGGATTTGCTGGAAGGGCACTTTCCGGAATTCAACGCTGCCGGTGTTACCCTTGATTTCATAATAGATAGAATGTTGATTGGCGGATGGCCCTCTTTATTGAACGAAAGCACAAAGAATGCCATCAAAATGAACAGTGGGTATGTTGATTTACTTTGCGAAGTGGATATGAGCAGGGTTTCGGGAATTAAGCGTGACCCGAATAAAGTTCGCAGTTTATTGCGTTCAATTGCAAGGAACACAGCAACACTGGTTGACAACAAAACACTGGAGCAGGATGTGAAATCTTCGGAAAGAAATGAGTTGTCGCGCAATACAATATCAGAATACCTTGATGCGCTGTCAAGCTTAATGATTTTGTATGAACAACCTGCTTTTAATCCACATATCCGCTCATCGGCATCCTTACGAAAATCGCCCAAAAGGCATTTGTGCGATACTTCTCTGGCAGCAGCAACATTGGGGTTAGATAAAGAATCACTTATCAAAGATATGAAATATACAGGGTTTTTGTTCGAGTCACTGGCAACACACGAGTTACAAGTGTACGCCAAAGCAAATGATGCAAAGGTATTTCATTACAATGATTCTTATGGTTTGGAAGTTGACGCTATTGTACAGAAACGTAATGGCAATTATGCCGCTTTTGAAATAAAACTCGGCGTGGGATATATTGACGAGGCTGCAGAAAATCTTAAAAAATTTGAGAAAAATATAGATATTTCCAAAACGAATGTGCCAAAATCGCTAAACATTATTACCGGAACAGGAATGACCTATCGCCGACCCGACGGAATTAATGTGATCTCCCTTGCTTCGCTGGGAAAATAATACCATGTTCCGTTTTGGTAAAACGGCTTTTGATCCAAAAATTCATCCCTTCATTTGCAGAGTAAACCACATTTACTCCTTAAATAAAATTTTGTAATTTTGATAAATATTCAGCGAGAATACAGATCCATTTTTGATTATATTTGAGGTATGAAAAATTCTGACCGTAAAATATTAGACCAAATAAAGAAAATCGTCATGGCAAAAGAACCAAAGGCGAAAATTTATTTGTACGGATCCAGATCCAGGGGAACCTCCCGGAATAATTCAGACTGGGACTTGCTTATACTGCTGACAAAGGATAAGATTTCTGTGGAAGACGAACAAAATATAACCTTCCCATTATATGACCTCGAATTTGATACCGGGGAGCTGATTAGCCCGATGATTTACAGCGAAAAAGAATGGAATACAAAATATAAGATCACCTCTTTTTACCAGAATATTATGCGCGAAGGGAGACTTCTATGACAGATCATAATTCTGAAGATTTCATATAATACCGAATTGAGCGTGCGCGTGAAACTATTGATGAGGTGCAGACTCACATAGAGAATAAGTTTTGGAATACAGACATCAACAGATTATACTATGCATGCTTCTACGCAGTTGGGTCATTGTTGGCAAAGCACAAGATTGAGGTATCCAGTCATCCCGGTGTGAGGCAGAAATTTGGTGAACATTTCGTAAAGACCGGAAAGTTTGATAAAGGATTGGCAAAGCACTACAAATCGCTCACCTACTCCATTCCACTTACATTTTCCTCATTTCCTCATTTTAAAATTTTTCATTCCCAAATCCCCCAAACCAGGTAAAAACACCCTCCAAATTCAGGTAATTCCACTTCCAAAATCAGGTGCTTTTCCTATACCATAATGCGTTAGTCTGGTTTAATTTTGATATTCTCATTCGTGCAGGATAGATTGAAAGTGGATATGGGATTTTTTCATGAAAAAAATCATCTTATAATTCAAATCAGAATTCCCCACTTTAAGAATCCAACTTCAATTCACTACCCATTCATCAATAAATAATTACAATATGAAACTATTTTACAAAACCATGACTTTTTTACGTTCAAATGGGAAGCTATTGTCAAAACTTCTGTTGTCATTGATATGTATGTTATCACTTTTTAATTACATGCAGGCCCAAACAATCTCAGCGTTTTCACCTGCTTTCGGTGCAAATTATAGCACAATAACAATTACCGGAACAGGCTTTACGGGTGCGACTGCTGTTAAGTTTGGTGGTACAGCTGCCACGTCATATACTGTGGTCAATTCGACTACAATAACAGCTGTTCCGGGCAATGCCGGTACATCGGGCAGTGTAAGCGTCACAACCGCTGGCGGCACAGCAAGTCTTGCAGGGTTTACCTGGGTGGCACCAACAACAAGTTCATACAATTATACAGGTGCAACACAGACATGGACAGTTCCTGCCGGAGTTACTTCTGTTACCATAAATGCAATCGGTGCACAGGGAGCTAATTCAGCAGTTGGAACAGGTGGTTATGGTGCCAGCATGACAGGTACCTTTGCAGTTGTTCCCGGCGATGTTTTAACCTTCTACACTGGTGGTCAGGGATTG
>CAMAZH010000115.1 GCA_945863035.1 Chitinophaga pinensis
GAGAGTTATGCGTCGAATGAAATTGCCATAAACTGGAATGCACCCCTGGTTTATATGACAGGTTTTCTGGATGCTGTAAGCAAGGAACAGAAATAATCCGAAAAAGCCGGTTAATTCATCGGAATGGGCGTTTCAACAATTCCATAGGGCTGTGAAGGCAGTTGGAAATACCGCTGATTCAGGCTTGAATATCCCCATTCGATCCAAAAAGGGACGCATAAAAACATCTCGGTCTTTGTCAGATCGATATCTTTAAGTTGCTCAAGGTTATCGACCAGATAAACGGTTTTAGCATTTTGAGGCCCTTCCATGGCGCTCATCAAGAGGGTTTCGGTGGCAAAGGTCCATGTGGTTATAAGTTTATCCATCTGAAGATTCTTCTTCTCAATAATGATTTTCCCCGAACCGGTTTGCTCTGCAGCCTCCCGAATTATTTGCCTCATGTAATCCGACCGTTCCCCGAACAAAACCGCTGCACGGTAAAACCCTGAAAAACCGGCAATGATAACCAGAGAATAAATTATTGGACGCATGTAAGGAAAACGGAACTCATGAAACAACACATCATGAGCAAAAGGAACGCTGATGAAGAACCACAAAGGTATGAGATTCCGCTCCATTCCAAGGTCCGAATCCCCCGGTGAAAAAATCACCATTAAAAGCACAAAAAAGCCAAGGGTTGACGCGAGGGCGAAAGCGAATTTCAGGAATTCTTTTTTAAGCAGATAATAGCTCAGGGTAATCGCAAAAAGAAGTAAAGGCAGAACGTAGATGCCTTTCCAAACGAATTTCAGGAAAAAATGGACACTGTTGGTATGGGTGAAATTTCCCAGAATGGAAAACAGGTTGTAAAACGGAGCCAGGGTGTTTCCCTCATAGCTGTTTTCATCGATCGAGAGGTACTTTAAACCATAAGCAACAACCACAGCAAATCCCAAAAAATACAAGGATTTGCTTGTTAAAAGTTTTTTGTCGATTGCCTGAAAAACAAGGATAAAAACGATCGGGAATAATGTGGAGGGATGATTAAACAAGCAGAGCAGAATGATGATAATTCCGAGAAAAACAAAAAACACTTTTTTAGAGGTTGGGAAATCCTTCTCCTTTGTTAGAAAATATTCAAGATAGCCGTAAAACAAGGCGGCGCTCATCATGCCAAAATGGATTTCGGTACCCGAATACAAAGAGGTATCGCTGATACCCAGGAATACAACAAAACTGGCAGCTATTGCAGCACGAAGGCTCGAAAAGGCATACATGCAAAGCAAAAAAAACGAATAAAAAACGATCACGAACGATACCGAATAGCCGATGAGGACAACTTTGAGCCCGGCATGAAGCTTGATTAAAGCCAGGGGGATTATTTGGGTGATGAATGAAGAATAGCGTCCGGCTTCGATATTGAATTTCTCAAAACTCAGGATTTTGAAAGTAAAAAAAGAAGTGTCGGAATTCATCCTCTCCATAAAAAATACGCTGGCATAAACCAGCATAACGAGAAACACCAGATGCCCAAGTGTCTTTGTGATTCTAATCTCTGTCATTCATAAGTTATTTAACAATATAAACCCTAAAGAGTCGCACCAGGTCTGCGCCTTTGATAAAACACTAAAAAACCGTCGTGCAAAAGCCTACTTTTTGTAGACCGGCTCTCTCCACTCCTCCTTTGGCAGGTACTTGCTTTCGCTGGCCCAGCGGATTCCGCGTTTTTGAATTTCCATTGCCTGTGGCACATTAAAATCGGTCATCACATGTCCAAGGGAGGAATAAAACACCCTGCCTTTACCGAAATACTTTTTCCAGACAACGGGTACCACGCATCCCTCGATCCAGGGGGAATGGGCTCCTGAAAATGTTGTTGTGGCAAGCACTTTAACATTCGGGTCGACGTGCATGTAATACTGTTCCGAGTGCATATTGAAATCCTCAAGGCCTTTGCAAACGGGGTCTTTCTGATTTGTAATATCAACACGGTAATCGATAACTCCACCGGGATGGGCAACCCATTGTCCTCCCACCATAAACTGGTAATTTACGTTATCCCTGAAAGAATCGCCAATTCCGCCATGCCATCCGGCCAGGCCTGCTCCGTTTTCCACAGCTTTCAAAAGTCCGTCTTCCTGCTCTTTGGTAATTTTCCCCATGGTCCAGATTTGAACAATCAGGTCCAATGACCCCATTAATTCAGCATCGAGATAGGAATCCAGGGTTTCCGAAACTGTTACTTCGGCACCCTCCGAGCGCATCCAGGTAACGAAAAGCTCAGCGGATTGCTTGGGTTCGTGGCCATCCCAACCTCCCATGACATACAGCACCTTTTTGCCTTTCAGGCTTGGAACTGGTTTTTCAGCGGCGGAAAGGCTAATAATATTGGTGAAAATCATTAACGCACATGCAACTGTCATGATGCGCGTTTTGAAGGCGTATTTAAAGGGTCTTGTCTGCATTTCCATAATTTGTTTGTCCAGTAATTAATATAATATCAAATTGTTTTTTTACCGCAAAGTTCAGTTCAAAGATCGCCGGTTTAGTGTTGCCAAATATAAGCACTTAGAGGCCCATTGCATTCTTCTTCAGGAACCTTGCGGTAAAGCAATTTATTGTATGAAGTCTGAAAACCTCATTCCTACAACGAATAACCTGATCTGTATTCCCTGTGCATAAACTTCTCTGCTTCTGAATCGTCCACAAAGAATTGTTTAACGGGATCCCAGATTACCGGCCGCTGCAATTCGCTTGCAATATTTCCCAGGATACAGACAGCGCAGGTTCTTTGACCGGCTTCAATGGGAGCGATAGGATCTTTCCTTGAGCGCATTGAATCGATAAAGTTTACCAGATGGGAGATCCCAGACTCATAGAGCAAGCCTTTGTTTGCATCCTCTTCCTTAGGAGGAAGCAGTGAGACATCCGAAGCCGCAATTTTTCCACGGGAAACCTCGATCCATGCGTCCGAGCCCCAGAATTTAACCCCTCTGGTGCTGATATCATCGAAAGGCTCATTAGTCATCACCACGCCATTTTCGTAAACATAGCTGAGAAACTTGGTGTCGTTGTACCCGGCGGGAATGATTTTTACCGGTCCGCCGTTGTCTTTATCCAGAGCCCATTGACCGATATCGAAGTTATGAGCGCCCCAATCGCAGGTAAAACCGCCGCCTGTTTCCTTATAATAGCGCCATGCAGCCCAGAAGGTCTCGTTCTGCGGGGGATTAAGAGAAACCGGTGGATTTAGTTTAGAATTGTAATGCACATATGGGTTGGGTCCCAACCATTTTTCCCAATCAAGATCAATAGGAAGGGTTTCTTCCGGGAGATCGTAAGGAGCGGGGGGCGGTCCAACGAAGGCGTTGATAGTTTTAAGCTCACCAATGGAGTTCTGTCTCACCATATTCACCGCATGCTGGAAATTAGGATCGGAACGCTGTTGGCTTCCCACAGCGAGAATCACTTTGTTTTCCCGAACGGCTTCAACCACCTTCAGACTTTCTTTTATTGTAAAGGTTATGGGTTTTTCAAGATAGACATCTTTGCCGGCCTTGCAAGCATCGATGGTCATAATGGCATGCCAATGGTCGGGAGTGGCAATAACAACGGCATCCACGTCCTTGCGGTTCAGGATGTCGCGATAATCCGAATATGTTTTTACGTCAACCTTGCTTCCTGTGCTTTCATAAAACCCCTTTGCTTTTAGCTCAAATCGTTCCCGTTTGATCCCATAAACATCGGCTCCCGCAACGATCTGTATTCCGGGAATTTTATTAAAACCGTCCATTAGGTTCATAGCTTGCTGACCCAATCCAATAAAACCAAGTCTGATAACATCGTTGGAACCCACCTTACAATACTGAAGCAAGGGAAGGGCAGCCAATCCGGCGGAACCCAAAAGAGTGTAGTGAATGAATCTTCGTCGTGAAATGTTTTGCATAATTTTAGGTTTAGTTATTAGCTGCAAAGTCGTGAAAATATTTTATTTTTCCAATAAATCACAAGCCGATTCTAAAACTTCATTTCGACAGGCATTTTGCGCCATGAAAAACCTCTGGATTGATAAACATCCGAAACTCTCCAAACTAATCCCTACATTTGAAAAAAACAGAAAAGCATGAGAACAGCGATCCTCCTTATCCTTTTGTTTCTATTATTGCCGCTGCAAGCTCAACAACCCATAAGTCCACAAAAAGACGTCAATGGGAATTTTTCCTTCCAGGTTGGGGATGTTTATTTCCAGGTTAACCCAAAGCATGGTGCGCGTATTGACTCGTACAAGCTCAAAGAATTTGAATTTTTATACTTGGAAAAACATTCTGGTATTGAAGACATGGTCGGTTCTACTGCATGGATAAGCCCACAGACTCTATGGGGATGGCCTCCACAGGCGATTATTGACACCGAACCCTATTCGGGTGGAATCAGTGGCAATACGGTAGTCTTAACCAGCGGCACAGCTTCGGCAAACAACAGTTTAAAATTTCAGATTCGGAAAACTTTTTCTGCCGATCTTCAGGATTCATCAGTTTCAATAAAGTACACCATCATCAACAAAAGTTCAGACTCCCGCTCGTTTGCAAGTTGGGAAATTATGAGGGTCCCGACGGGAGGACTTTCTTTTTTCCCAATTAACGGAACAGTAAGCGGGAAACTGGAGCCGGCATTTGTGGTGCAGGAAGGGATTGCCTGGTGGGATTACGACAGCACCAAAAATATTTTCGAAAAAGCTTTTGCGGATGGGAAAGACGGCTGGCTAGCTCATGTTGACAACAGGCGTATCATCCATATTAAAAAATTTGTAGACAGCCCGTCCAACTTTCCCAGCAATTCTGAAAAGGAAATCGAGTTCTGGGCAAACGACAAGAGGTATTACAACGAAATTGAAAAGCATTCGGAATACAAAAGCATTCCTGCCAATGATTCCGCCACCCTTTCTGTTACCTGGTTTCTGAGAAAACTTCCTGAAACTATTTCTGTTTCCAAAGGCAACCCGGATCTTTTGGATTATGTTTCAGGAATCGTTAACCCGATCCAAAGTTCTGTCAATTCAGACCTCAGCAGAAAACCCCTTTTCGCATATTCAAATTCAGCTGCTGCAGAAATAAAGTTTACCGGTCTTGAAGAAGGTATCCAATATAACTTTTTCCTATATAATGTCATCGGAGAAAAAGTTTTAGAGAAGGAGGTATTATCCGGAGAAACAGTTCTGACCCATTCTCTGAAAAATGGAGTTTACATCTACAGGATCCAATCCCACGAAAAAATATATACAGGAAAGATTTCATTAAGGACATTCTAAGCTCTGGTATTTCAGGTCAGCCAAGTTGGAATCCTTATCCGCAAAGTAAAAACCTGAGTGAACTTTTAAAAAACTCCCGCGTTATAAGCCTATTCCATAACATGAAGCATATGCAGATCAAGGTCGACAGCACGGAGCAATATATTGAGCAATTGACAGGTAACCGGAAGCAGGCTTTCGGCAGACTGAGAAGAAGTATTCTGGAGAATATTCCAAAAGGAAGAACATATCCCATTTAATCTTATTGGTGAACTGTCTGCAAAAATGACGGCAAAAGAATGGATAACTATCTATGAGGAAAATATCAGAACGAAAACATAAATCCAGTTAAACCGACGGAAGGTGTCGGTTTAATTATGGAATCTCCTTCTGATAATGTATTTTTGCAATCTGGTTTTCCGGATTCGACAATTGAATAAAGAGTAGACAAAACAATGAGAGTAGCAAAGCTTTTTAACGAATTTTTCAACAGTGAGAAAGCGGGCGGCTTGATTTTGGTTTTCGCGACCATTTTTTCACTTTTCCTTGCCAACTCATCCTTTTCAGCCAATTACATCAGGATATGGGATTATGATATAGGCGGGCACAGCCTGGTTCACTGGATCAATGACGGTCTGATGGCAATTTTCTTTCTGCTGATTGGCCTAGAGTTGGAGAGAGAGATTTACGATGGTGAGCTCTCCAGTTTTAAAAACGCTTCACTTCCTATATTCGGAGCCATTGGAGGAATGGTTGTCCCGGCGCTCATCTTTTCATTATTGAACTTTGGCACGGAAACACAGTCGGGAGTGGCTATCCCTATGGCCACAGATATCGCCTTTGCCATAGGAATTCTATCCCTCTTGGGCAAACGCGTTCCCCTTTCCCTTAAAATCTTCCTCACGGCTTTTGCCGTAATCGACGATTTGGGGGCTATAATCATTATTGCGCTATTTTATTCCGGCTCCCTGTCTGTTACCAATCTGCTGCTTGCTCTTGGCATCTGGGGTCTTCTTTTCATTCTTAACCGGCTAAAAGTCTGCAACCTAATTCCTTATCTGGTGGGAGGTGTTTTAATGTGGTACTTCATGTCGAAATCGGGAGTCCACGCAACCATTACCGGGGTTCTGCTGGCCTTTGTGATTCCGTTCAGCAAAGGGGGAGAGAAATCGCCTTCCTTCATCCTGCAACACTTGCTCCATAAGCCCGTAGCGTTTTTTATCCTGCCTCTTTTCGCCCTTGCAAACACCAGCATTCTGATTGGTGCCGACTGGCAGAGCGGGTTAGGACAGTCGAACAGTCTGGGAATCATCGCGGGACTTGTAATCGGAAAGCCATTAGGCATCTGGCTGTTTTCGCTTTTAGGTGTTGGCCTAGGGCTTTGTGTGCTGCCTTCCGACTTGAAATGGAAAAACATTCTGGCCGTGGGCTTTTTAGGGGGAATAGGATTTACCATGTCGATTTTTATTACCCTGCTTGCCTTCGACAGCGAAGCCATGATTAACAGTTCGAAAATCGCTATAATTCTCGCTTCGCTTATAGCTGGAGTGATTGGCTATGTGTTTCTGAAACTCACGCTCACAGAACAAGCGGATGAAACGGAAGTGACATCGGACTGAACCATCTGTGACAGTTTTCAATCGGCCTCTCCAAAAGCCAGGCCCTCTGTAAGTTTTTCGAGTTCACGGGCCATGTCGATAAACTGCTTGGCATTCATTTCTTTAATGTATACAAGTCCGTGGGTGGCACGGATGAGTGGGTGATCATTCTCATAGAAAAAATTCTTACCTAAAAGAAGTTGGATCTGTTTAAGCTGCTTTACCCAAATCCGGCGGGTTAGTTCGCTGAACTTACCGTCGTACTCATAACTAGGGAAGGACGCGTTTACCTGACTCTTGTAACTCTCGGCGAAGGAAGTCTCCAGAATATCCAAGGCATTCAGGGAAACGGGCACAATCATCTCCACTTCGGAAGGGTGGAACTTATACCAAACGTTCCTGTAGCCCAGAATTCTAAGTTGGGACAAATCCTCTTCCTTTTGCCATTCTTTAACGGCTCCGGCAATAGCCTGAAGAACTTTGTAATGTGTGTCGGGGCCACTGCCTTCGGGATCGAGTGCAAGGCTAATCAAGGTAGGCTTGTATTTTCTGAATTCCTCGAGAATCGGAACAACGTCCCTCTCTATTTCAGGGTTCTCGGTAAAAAGATCGCCCTTGTAGAACCCGAGCCTAAGGTGGTGGATATTTTTAACCGATACCCCAAAATGCGCCCAAACCAGTTCTTCCTCCAGCTCCCTGAGCATTCCCTTGAGCTTTTGCACTTCAGGGGAATTTTTACCCCCGTCGTAGCAGCCCTCCAGTTCCGCGATTATTGCCATCAGGCGGGAAACAAGCTCCTCCCTGCTTTTAACCTGATAAATCCCAACCACTGCCCGTACCAAACGGTGACAGATTCCGCGCATTTTTTCGTGTTCGTCGCGTTCGGCCACGTTGTCGAGGAAATGATAGACATCCTTGTCGAACTTGTATTGAAATCCCCTCTCAAAAAAATCCGGGTATTTTATCATCTGAATCCTGCCAATATCAATAAGTCTAAGAGTCTCCTTCAGTATGGCCAGGACATAGCCGTTTGTGACGGCTGTAAAACCGGATGTGAGAACCGAAAAATGCATCTTGTTGCTGGCCGAACGCACCTGGCGGTTGGTGTAAGGCATAATGCCCAGCATGATATCGTCGTGGTGAGGACCGGTATGGTAAACATTCTGATTCTCATCCTTTTTCATGCCCCGGGCCATCTTCAGCTTGATGGAATCGATAACGGTATTGACAGTATCTGCATTGAGGTCCGGTATAAGGGAACAGAAAGGGTCTGACCGCAAGTCTTCCAAGGTCAGATGATGTCCGTATTTATCGAGTTTTTGGCACAAGTCGATGACTGAACGCTCGGTTTTTTCATGACACCAGGAAGTGGATTTGTAGTATCGGGTAAGGCTGTCGTTGAGACGGGAGGCTGCTCCCACGGTAAGATAAAAACGGCTGTTGTGCAAACGCTGCAGAACCGTGGCGGGATATACCGAGTCCATTTCTCTTTCGAGGGATTGCTTGACAATATCCGCCTTAGCCTCACCAGCGGCAAAAATCAGGGCTACCGCATCAGGATTGTAGGTAATGGTTTCCAGTCCAATTGTGATTACCAGACGGTTGCGACTGATTTCGATCCCGCCCAGATCGCCTGCAGCAACGGCCTGAGTCTCGAAATTTGTCCCGGTCAGACGGGTGGTTGAGTATAAGTCCGATCCGCGGGTGTTAAACGCAATATGCCCATCAGGTCCTATTCCCCCGAGGAAAAACCCAATACCCCCAAGTTCCCTAACCTGTTTCTCGTAATTTGAGCACCAGTTATCGATGAGGAAGATCGAGTCCTGCTGAATTTTCTCGATTGCCGATTTGGCTTCGCGGAACCGCAGCGACAGGTCAATTTTGTAGTCGAGAAAAACCTCAAGGTAATGACGGTTTCCAGCGAGGGGAATTTCTTCGGAATTGATCAACAGTGCTTTAGCCGGATCAAGGCCAAATCCCCCGAGATAAAAATTCCGGACATAATTATAAAAGCTGTTGTGCTGAGTAGGATCTATAGGGTAAAACTCGTCGATCTGCACAAAGCGGAGTCCTCGCAAATCGGGGCATTTAAGTCCGTCCAGACCATATTTTTCAAGAACCGGCTTTACGTTTTTCCCGTTCCAACCCGAAAGGAGCGTTTGGGTATACTTAATGAAATATTCAGGGGTTTTGCCTGTAGGGAGGCTTATCACCCCATCGGGATTGGCGGAGGCCCACTCGAGAAAGCGAAGAGCGGTGAAGAGTCCCAGTTTTGGGAAATCGCTTACAGTTATGTAGGGTATTTTGGTTGTCATTTCCCGAACATCCGATTGTTCATGGAAAGCTTGCTCGACTTTGGAAGTGAACAGATTTTGCATTACTTTTCAATTTAAAAATTTCTTCTTATCAAACACGGGTCATGCAAGTTATCCAATATTTGCGTTACGCACGACAATTAGGCATTATTTCCCGCACTGTTTATAAATATCATAAACCGTATTAACCATTTTCCCATAATGTTTTTCCATATCGAGCAGCAAGGCGTACTGAGCCCTTGAGCGCTGCATGTTGTGTTCGGGATGGACAATACGGTAATACTTGTTCCCATCGAGGTAATCCATTAAAAAACGCAAGAGTTGTTCAAAAGTAATATAGCGGGCAGAGAAGGCCAGGCTCTCAATCTCGACAGAGTTGAGAAAGGCGGAGGCTTCCTGAATATAGCCGCGGGTAAAGGCTTCAAAGTATTCCATTCTCATGCGCACGTTCTCAGGATTCACATCATCCTCCTCGCCGGTGTTTGTGTATGAGCGAATGGCATCGCCAAAATCATAAAGAACGCTTCCATACAAAACTGTGTCGAGATCAATAAGACAAAGGACATCATCATTTTTGTCGAAAAGAATGTTCAATAGTTTCGCATCGTTGTGGGCCACCCGCAGAGGGATTTCCCCGCTTTCAAACAGGCCCCGGAACTTCAGCATTTCTTCCCGCCGGCTTTCTATCCAATCGATTTCTGCACTATATCTCGATTTGGAGGCAGAAGGGATGCTGGCAATTACAGAATCCCACTGCTCGTAGCGATACCGCAGGTTGTGAAACCCTGGCAGTATGTCGGTAAGCGGTTCCCTGAAATCGGACAGCATATTATGAAAATCGCCGGTTCCACAGCCACCGGAAAATGCCTGGCGGCTGTTCAAAGGGATTCTGTAGGTTACCGAGTCGTTTATGTAAAGGCACATCGCCCAGTACTCTCCCTCTTCGTCGACAAAGTACAACGAATTGTTTTTTGAAGGAATAAGGGTCAGGTTGTGTCGCAAAGGATCCAATCCTTTTTCTTCCACCTTGGTTTTAAGATGTGAACTTACCTTGTGAATATTCTCCATCATGGAAGGTACATCGCGGAACACATTCTTGTTTTTATGTTGCAGGAGGTAATCCGGAGAATCGACGCCAGAGGTCCTGACAATAAATGTTTCATGGATATTACCCTCACCCAACGGAGTTATCGACTCAATGCGTGAGGCAATTTGAAAATTCGAAGCTGGAACTCCAGGATTTACTGCCATAAACGAGTAATTTTCTTACATTTTAGATTTAACATTCACAGCATTCCATGCCCAAAAAATTTCGACACAGCCCATTTTACAATTTGACATTTGCTATTTGCCTTTTAACATTTATCCTATCTCTTCCAGCTCACAAGTTTATATCCCCTGAGAGAATAAAACAGGATCACGAGGTAACATGGAATCATGATCCAATATGCCTGTTGGGAAGAATAGACATCGGAAAGTTTACCCCAGAGCAGGGGGAGAATTGCACCTCCGGAAATCGCCATGATCAGGAGTGCCGAACCTTTACTGATATAACTTCCCAGGTTATGAAGTGCAAGGGGCCAGATTGCAGGCCACACAATAGCGTTTGAGAGTCCGAAAAGGGCAACAAAAATCACTGAATAAATTCCGGGGGAGGCGATCGCACCGAGGGTGAATACGACTCCCAATATAGCGGAAATCATGAGAGCTTTGCGTTGGTCGAGATATTTGGGGATCAGCAAAATCCCGATAACATAACCAACAAGCATCGATATCATTGTATATGAGGTGAAGCTTTTGGCAACCTCCATTTTAATCCCTATGGATAGGCCATACCGGATAATGGTGTCGCCGGCCACAACTTCAGCTCCCACGTAAAAGAAAAGTGCAACGGCGCCCATAATAAGATGGGGGAAAGCGAGAATACTCCTCTTTTCCTTCTCAAGGCTTCCGTTTACATCCGGATCCTGTTCCTTTTCAATTTCCGGGAGAGGGCTTAGCCGGATTCCGACACCCATAAGGACCAGGATGACAGTCATAACGATATAGGGATTCACAACCCGGGTTGCCAGTGAGTCAAGGGCCAGATTTTTTGCAGCTTCATCGAGTGTCTCCAGGCTCTTGATGAAGGCATCCCCATCGTTCAAAATATAATAAGCAAGGATCAACGGCGCGATGGCGCCGGCAAGTTTGTTGCAAATACCGAGAATACTGATTCTTCTGGCAGCACTCTCCCTGGGCCCGATAATGGTAATATAGGGATTAGAGGCAGTTTGGAGGATTGCAAGGCCTGTGCCCATCACAAACAAGGCAAACAGAAAGACAGCGTAAGTGCGCGTATAGGCTGCGGGCAGGAAAATGAGGGTGCCGACAGCCATAACCCACAAACCAAGCATCATGCCGTTTTTAAGGCCCGTTCGCTCCAGGACCCATGCGGAGGGCAACGCCATTACCGTATAGGCAATATAAAAGGCAAAAGCAACCAGGAGGGCTTGAAAATTGGTGAGCTCGCAGGCAATCTGCAGGTACGGAATCAGAATGCCGTTAAGCCAGGTAACAAACCCGAAGATAAAAAACAGGGCAGAGATAATAATCATGGGTAGCACATAGCTTTTTGCGGAATTCTCTTGAACAGGGTTGGTTGTCATAGTTTTTGAAAAAGTTTATGTTGTTTCAAATAAACACTTCGTCATTCTTTTTTAGTACACTAATTATCAAATATTTATAAAGCAATATTAAAATATAAAAAGTATTTATAATCATTGTTATCCGGTAAAAGATTTGAGATTCCTCTCCGCCTCAGGCGGATCGGAATGACAAGCTATTTCGTGTTTCAGGAGTTGATTGGGGTTGG
>CAMAZH010000116.1 GCA_945863035.1 Chitinophaga pinensis
GAAGAGATTTGTCTCCGGTACAATGCCCGGTTTATAAAGCATGAATTCAACGGACACATAGAGCAGAAAAATTGGGCAATTGACCAAGCCTCCTATTTGCATGTCCTTTCTCTCGATGCTGACGAAGAACTCTCGGATCGCCTAAAAAAATCGATTCTCGAGGTTAAGGGCGATTGGAAACATGATGGATACTATTTTAACCGTCTCACCAATTACTGCGGTAAATGGATCAGGCACACCAGTTGGTATCCGGCAAGAAAACTCAGGTTATGGGATCGCTCAAAAGGAAAATGGGGAGGCATAAATCCACATGACAAATTCAAGCTTGAAAAAGGAGCAACCCGAAAATTCCTGAAAGGAGACTTGCTGCATTATTCCTACTACACCATAAATGAACACATAAATCAGATCAACGGTTTCAGCACGATAGTTGCAAATGCCTATTTTAAGGAAAATCGAAGGGCAAGTTACATCAATATCATTTTTCACCCACTTTGGAGATTATTCAGAGACTATGTGATCAAACTTGGATTTCTTGACGGCTTTTACGGCTTGGTAATCAGTGTGAACTCCTCCCACGAAACCTTTCTGAAATATATAAAACTTAGAAACCTTGTTCGCGAGAAAACCCTTAAGGAATCGAATAAAATATGCTTTTTTAACTCGGCTGTTTCCTGGGGTGGTGGCGAAAAATGGCACTATGATGTATCAAACCACTTTTACCATGCAGGTTTCAACGCAATTATTGTCACAAATGAAGATAGTGAGCTTTTTAAACGGATTTCAAAGACAGACGTGCCTCACCATGAGATTCGAATAAGTAATCTTTCTTTCTTAAACCCGTTTAAGCTCATAACCTTAACCCGTTTTTTCAGGAAAGAAAAGATTGGCACTATAATCATAAACCTTTCTTCCGATCTTAAAGCAGCGGGGGTTGCCGCCAAGCTGGCAGGAGTTAAGAACATTATTTACCGCAGGGGAAGTGCTCTTCCTATCCGCAACACATTTCTTAACCGTTACCTCTTTAAAAGAGTTGTGACACAGGTTATCGCAAATTCCGAAGAAACCAGCAGGACCATTTTGCTCAAAAACAAAAACCTGATAGGTGAAGACCGCATTAAAGTCATTTACAACGGGATAGAGATCCAGAATTACAAGAACGAGAAATTCCCGGAAGTGTATTCACGCCAGGGTGATGAAATAATCATTGGAAATGCAGGCCGCTTATCAGAAGAAAAAGGTCACATTTATCTTCTTCAAATGGCAAGGATTCTTAAAGACAAGGGATACAAATTCAAAGTTCTCATTGCAGGAACCGGAAAGATGGAGTCACGGCTTATCAAGGCTGCCAAACATTTGAAAGTGGAAGATGAGGTTCGGTTTATCGGATTTATCGAAAATATCAGGCGATTTAATCAAACCATCGACATTTTTGTGCTAAGCTCATTATACGAAGGCTTTGGTTACGTGCTTGTTGAGGCCATGGCCGAGAAAAAGCCGGTTGTTGCGTTCGACATCCGAAGCTCTGCCGAGATTGTTCGCAACAATGAATCGGGATTTCTGGCTGAGAGCTTCAACGTTTCAGATCTTACCACAAAAGTTGAAATGCTGATAAACAACAAGGATTTACGAATTAAGATGGGCGAATCGGGCCGCCAAATTGTTGAGGAAACATTCACTTTCCATCATACCCTGGCACAAGTTGAAGACTTGATCCGGAGGGAAACAAGCTCCGACAGTTTTCGCAAACCCTGATTTTTATACTGCCTTCGATCAAGTCTGCTTTAATTAAGAATTTCAAAACAGAAGTGGAGCCTCATCAAAAGTTCGTGCAATAGAAATCGTTTAGGATTCGTGATGCTTTATGCTTTCGCGATGACCGTATCTCCTATAATACTCTTCCTTGTTGTGTTTCCAACGGTTATGTGTCCAAAGCCAGTATGCGGGCGCTTCAATTATCTGGTTCTCGAGCATTTGTAAGAACTTTTCCGTGATCTCATACTCTTTGGTGTTTTTCGGATCATCTGTGATCAAGGAGAACTCACTTTCGTAAACTCCTCTTTTAACCCTGCTGATTTTGAAGAAAACCACCGCATTGTCCATTTTCCTGGCAAGCTTTTCCGGCCCGAGAACCACAGGGGTATCCTGATGCAAGAGGGTGGTCCAGTATTGAATGTTTTTCATGAGAGGACGCTGATCGGCAGCAAAGTATGATACGTTAAGAATGCCGTTCTTGTGATATTCGGACAAAACCCGAAGGACCTTTTCAATCGGAACCACCTCTGTACCGAAACGCTGACGAGAATTGATAAACATCCGATCGAGGTACTTGTTATGCAATGGCTTATAAACAGGAAGCGCTTTGTGCCTGATAAACTGCGGAAGTGTTACAGACCATTCCCAGTTGGCATAATGCCCGAAAACCAAAATAACGGTTTTCCCGCGTGAATAAAGATCGTTAAGAAGCTCCGGGTTTTTATAGCTGAAACGTTTATGAATCTCCTTCTCGCTCATAAAAATGAAAATTGTCGATTCCATAAAGAAATCACAGAAATAGCGATAAAACTCTCTTGCCGTTTCTTTTACCTTTTTTTCATCCCATTCGGGAAAGGAATTTCTCAGGTTTTTAAAAACCAACTTTTTCCGGTAGGGAAAAACATAGTAAACAATCAGAAAAAAAACATCTGAAATTCCATATAAAACCCTCATTGGAAGGCGGGTCAGCAACCAGATAAGTGCATATACAAAATAGAAGGATATAAATTGCATGGCGCAGAAAATTGACTGTTAAAAGTAATACAATTTTCTCATTCCCGGTTTTTTAGTAGATTTGTTCTAACATTGGATCGTTAATCTTTTGTTTCACGCAATCCCGATAGAGATCAGGACGCAAAGTTTTGATTTTAAATTATTTATATATTTTATACGATGATTTGGTATCACAATCATCTTAAAGTAAACCGTTTCGATTATTGTAATTAAAAACCGAATTGTGAAGCACATAAAGCAATTTTTTCTTTTCGTTGAAAAGAATCCAACATACCTTCATGGCTTCATAATACTTCTGCTGTTTCCTGCCTATCTTATAAATCTTGGTCTTTTTCCTTTTAATCTTGATGAAGCAACCCGGGCAGTTGTTGCGCTGGAGATGAAATTCTCCGGGAACTATATTCTCCCCACAATTAACGGAGAGTTTTACTACAACAAGCCTCCTCTTTTCAATTGGATTCAGCTCCTTTTTGTGAATGCCTCAGGCTCGATGGACGAATTGATTTTCCGCTTGCCGGTTATAATGTCATTGGTGGGATTTGGTTTAACCGTATTTCTTACACTTAAAAAAGAATTGGGATACAGAACAGCACTTCTTGCTTCCCTGGCAGTTATTACTTCAGGTCGGATTCTTTTTTACGATTCCTTTAAGGGCCTCATCGACATCAGTTTCTCCTGGCTCATCTATCTGAACTTTTGGGTAATCTTCAACAACTTTGGAAAAGGACGCTTTTTTCAGCTGTTTGCACTTTCATGGCTGATCACTGCCCTGGGGTTTCTGCTAAAAGGTCTTCCCTCACTGGTGTTTCAGGGGATTAGCCTCCTGGCTTGGTTCGTTTCCCAAAAATCGTTCAGGAAACTTTTCACGCTTCAGCATGTTGCCGGAGGCATGATTTTTATGGTAATCGTTGGGGCATACCTTGCACTTTATAACGAGGGCAACTCGCTCTCCTATTACATTGCAAATCTCTGGACGGAATCGGCAAAGCGCACTCCCATCGAAAACACTGCACTTTCCACAATCCGGCATCTTTTTACATTCCCATACGAGTTCATTTACAATTTCCTTCCCTGGACTGTTTTTATTGTAGTTCTGTTTTCAAGACGGATTGTTAAACTGATCCTTGAAAAAAAACCACTGGTGTTTTTCGCGATTGTTTCCCTCGCAAACATTCTAATCTATTGGATATCTCCCGCAATTTATCCGAGGTATCTGTTTATGTTCCTCCCTCCACTTTTTGCGATTCTTGTATTCGCTTTTTATCAACTGGAAGAGGAGTCGTTTCTGAAGAAGTACTTTTTCACAAACCTTTCCCATGCAATAGCGGTTCTCATCCCTTTGAGTCTGGCAGCCATCCCATTTCTGCTTGATTCATCACTTTATTCTGACTTTTACCTGAAATTAATCATCCTGGCTGGACTCGCCCTGGTACTTTGTGTGCTTCACTTCCGGTTCAAATATGAAAGGGCAATTATACTGGTTGGCTTTTTGTTGTTGGTTAGAATCGGCTTTAATTTTTATGTGTTTGAAGACAGAATGCGCACCGGGATTGATGTCTACCAAAAAAACGATGTCATTAGCGTTGCCAGAGAAACTAAAGGCCGTCCGCTGTATCTATATCAGAACTGTCCGATTCATTACACAAGCACGTTTTATATCGAACGGGAAAGACAAGAGATTTTATCCCGATGGAAAGGAGAAATGGAGCAGGACAAATTATTCATTGTTCCGGAAAAAGACCGGAATAATCTGCCTGCGCACAAGGTAATTTCCACATTTGAAACAAACCTTGGCTTTCTTAGGCTCAGTGTTATTGAACTGGAATGAAAACCGGAAATCAGCGGGAATTAAAATTGCCGGGGCTAACCTAAATCGCTGATTCGTTCAAGCTTCGTCAGATCGGTAATTTTAATCTTCCTTCCATCGATAGCTATTACCCCTTCCTGAGCAAAAGTCGAAAGGGTCCGGATAGCGTTTGATGTGGTCATATTCGAGAGGTTGGCAACATCTTCCCTTGACAGGTATATTTTTATCGTTTGTCCATCCTCCTCATACCCGTAGGTGTCTTTCAGAAATATCAGAGACTCTGCAAGCCGTCCGCGAATATGCTTCTGGGTTAATGTAACGGTTCTGTTGTTTGAAAAACCCAGCTCGGTGGCAAACGATTTAATGATACTAAGCGAAAACTCCGGGTTAACCCTGAGCAGCTTGTAAACACTGTCTTTATCAATTATACAAACAACACTGTCCTCAATTGCCACGGCTGTGGCAGTGTGGTGCTCTTCAGCAAATAACGCACGATAGCCAATAAATCCAACAGGTTTGGCCATTCGCACAATTTGCTCGCGGCCTCCCACACCCTCTTTGAAGACTTTTACTTTACCTTCCGACAAGCAGATTAAGGCAGTGGGCTTGTCACCTTCCTTAAAGATTATTTCCCCCTTTTTATAAAAGGCACAAACGTGATCTTTCTTCAGAAGCTCCTTTTCCTTTGGAGTAAGTACGTGAAATACAGATTTGGGATTATCAATGCAATTATCACAATTTAATACCCTTTCGTGCATCGCTATTAGTGTTTTTGTTAGTATGCTGAACAACACTCAAAGTTAAAAAAAAATATCAATCTTGCTCTCAAAACCTTAAAAATCTGAGGCGTTCTTACAGTTTGAAAGACAAACAGCAAATTCCCTAGTATTTTGCAACTAAAGGAAGCCTTCTGCCTCCACCGAATGCTTTGGAAGAGATTCTGAGTATCGGTGGGGTTTGATACCTTTTGTACTCATTCGTGTTTACTAGCCGTATTATCCGGGAAACCAAGGATTTTTCAAATCCCATGGCAACAATTTCCTCGTTTGTTTTCTGATGTTCTATATATTCTTCCAGAACACGGTCGAGAACAGTATACTCGGGCAGAGAATCCGAATCCTTCTGATCGGGTCGCAGTTCCGCTGAAGGTGGCTTAAGGAGAATATTGCGAGGAATGACATCCGTTTTTGCATTGATATATTTTGCCAGAAGGAACACATCGGTTTTATAAACATCCCCAAGTACTGATAATCCGCCGCTCATGTCCCCATAAAGCGTTCCATATCCCACAGCCGCTTCGCTCTTATTGCTGGTGTTTAGCAGGATATGCCCGAACTTGTTGCTGAATGCCATAAGCAGCACACATCTGATTCTCGATTGAAGGTTTTCTTCGGTTATATCGAATGCACAGCCTTCAAATAAGGGTGAAAGGCTCTGGTTGAAAAGTTGGAAAAGATCCTCTATTTTAATGATATCATAGGAGATGCCCAGGTTTTTCGCCAGTTCCACCGAGTCGCTCACAGAATGACCCGAAGAAAACCCTGAAGGCATCAAAATCGCATGAACGTTGTCTTTCCCCAGGGCTCTGGCAGCCAGAACAAGGGTTATAGCCGAATCAATCCCACCGGATAAACCCAATACGGCTTTACTGAAATTGGTCTTTCTGAAATATCCCTTTATACCGGTTACCAGCGCGTCATGCACCATCCCGATCCTATCCTTTGGTTTGCTTATATCCTTCTTGTGACTTCCATCCAGCTCGTCGGTATCCACAATTTTTATTTCGGGGGAGAAAAAATCCAGCTGAGCAATAATCCTTCCTTTACAGTCGATAGCCATGCTCCCTCCCTCGAAAATAAGCTGGGTTTGGGCACCTACCTGATTTACATATATTACCGGCAGATTGTGTTTCTTTGCTTTGTCGATGAAAATACCCTTTTTCAGGTCCATACGGGTATGCGAAAAGGGAGAGGCGGCGATGTTAATAACAAGATCCGGATCCAGTTTGCACAATTCTTCCAGGGGATGACGGGTATACAAGCGACTCCGGGCGAATTCGTTCTCCACGGGCTGATCGTCCCAAAGATCCTCGCAAATGGTAAGGGCAATTTTCTTGTTTTTGAAAGGAAGTAACGTAAAGACCCTGTTTGGCTCGAAATAGCGGTATTCGTCGAAAATGTCGTAGGTAGGGAGCAAAGACTTATTAATGATTTGCTTTATCTCTCCCCCGTAAAGGAAATAAGCTGAATTGAAAAGCATCTTTCCCTCGCTGGCATTGTTAAAAGAAGGTCCGCCAATGATAACGCCAATGCTGTCGCAAACACGGGCAATTTTGTGAATCTCGTCAATGCATTGCTGGATAAAATCTTTCCTCTCCAATAAATCGAGAGGTGGATATCCACAAACAGATAACTCGGAAAACACTACCAATTCGGCACCCGACTGCCGGGCATTTTCAATGGCAAGAACTATGCTACCGGTGTTTTCCGCAAAATTCCCTATATGGTAATCGAGCTGAGCTAGTGCAATTCTCATATATATATTCCTTAAAAAAGTATTCCGAGCTTAATGGTGAAGGTATTGATATTGATTGCATCAGCAGCGCGGGAGGTAACATCGACAAAGCCCGATGAATAACCTAAACCGCCTATGATGGCAGCAGATCCTCCCAAAGAATACTGAACCCCCAGGTTGATAAAATAGTTCATATTGAACAGCATGATCTCATCCTCGATATTATCCCTGTCGAGCGCTCCTGAACTATCGCTTACCCGGGTGCGGATATTTACCATGGGGCTCACACCAAGGTTGGTGAAAAAAGTTGTGTATCCAATCTCATTCGTTTTAAACTTAAGCCCAATAGGAACGGTAATATACTGCAGATTATAGCTTACTGTGTTTCGAGCTGGGATCAACCTGAGACCCGAGCTGATTCGAAACTCGAGGGTGTCGGAATACTGAAGTTTCCCCCCGATATTATTTATCGTGACTCCTGTGGAGAAAGCATAATTGTCGGCAAAATAATAATCCATTCCCAAGCCGGCATTTATTCCGGGAACCGCTCCCGAAGAAGAGATCTCCTTGGTGTCGGCAACCATCCATGAGAATTGAGGGTCGGCTAACAAGCTGAATCGTAGTGACTGAGCCATCAATGCAGTTGGAAAAATAAGAAGAAACAGTATTGTTACTTTTTTCATTTGAATGAGTTGTGTTTACCAAAACAAATTTAAATAGGCATTTATTATCAGGGATTACTACTTTTGCAAAGTTTGATACAAAAATATGAAATTTTACCGTTAATCTTTTAGTAAAAAACATTGCATATGAGGCTTTTATTAACTTTTTTCACAGCGTTGCTATTGATTTTCCCATCCTGTAGGAACGCGCATCCGGAGCTCAATAAAACAAAAGACCCTGTGAAGATCACTGTTGAGAGGTTTGATCAGGAACTTTTCACCTTAGCTTCCGATTCACTGCCTGAAGGCATTTCCAGGTTATATAAAAAATACGACGATTTTCTGGATGTCTTCAGTTATCACATCATCGGAATTGGTAGTCCGTCGGGTCGCGATTACCAGGCATATTTGTCGATGTTTCTGAATGACCGTCTGAACCGTGAAGTGTATGAGGAAACTCAGAAGATTTTCCCTGACTTGCAGGATTTGGAGAAGAAGTTAAGCAATGCCTTCACCCGGTACAAAACAGCCTTCCCTGAAAAGGAAACTCCACGAATCATTGCCTATGTAAGTCGCTTCAATAATCCATATTTCACTGTAGGCAATTATGTTGGGGTTGGTCTTGACCGCTATCTGGGAACTTCATCCCCCTATTACAAAAAGCTCGATCTCCCTCAATACACCAAATTGAACATGTTCCCCGACAAAATCCCTTCTGACTTGATTTACACAATGGCATCTGATATTTTCCCATATAACGATTCGGTCGATAACGTTCTGAGCCGGATGATTCATGAAGGAAAACTCATGTATTTCACAAAGAATATGCTGCCAAAAGAGCCCGACAGTCTGATTATCGGTTATACAAAAGCGCAACTTCAATGGGCAAATGAGAATGAGCAACAAATGTGGACCTTTCTGGTTGAGAAGAAACTTTTGTTTTCGAGGGATGGGATGGATATTCGAAAGCTGACCGGTGCCGCACCTTTCACCTATTTCTTTTCGAATGAATCGCCTGGTAAAGCAGGAGTATATATAGGATGGAAGATCTTCACACAATATGCCCAACGAAACGATGAATTAAGTTTCTCTGAGCTGATGGCTGAGACTGATTATGAGAAAATATTACGGCTTTCAAAGTATAATCCTTAACAGAGCATAAAAAAAGTCGCAAAGGCTCAGCATTGTTTTGCTGTTCCTTCGCGACTTATTTACTTTAGGATAATCCCGGAACTAGCGTGTAAGCATAGTCTTTCTGATTACCACTGTTTCGTCTATTATTATTCTGATGTAATAAACACCGTTTGCATAATCCACATCGGCAGCTTTCATTTCCAGTTTATGTGCACCGGCAGACTGATTCCCGTCGAAGATCACACCCATCATCTCACCAACCACGTTGTAAACCTCCACCTTCATCTTCGAGGGTTTAGGCAGGGTATAGCTTATAAAAGTCTGTTCGCTGAAAGGGCTGGGATAAACCGAAAACTTCAGTGCATCGGCCAGTTTATTGTTTATGCCCGTTGCTTTCATCCGGTTATCTTCCAGATTGGATAAGGAGTATACATAAGGTCCTGAGCTGGCTTTTTTCCCGTCAATTTCGGCGGGATCACAAGGATTTGCCTTTACTCCTCCTACCCTGTAATACATCCTTTGCGATAATGCCTGGGAAGTGCCATCGGTGTATGCAAGGAATGAAGAGGAAATAGTTGCCAGAGAAGTTAATGCAGTGGAGTCAGATCCCCTGAAAATAGCATAACTGTTAAAGCTGAGAGTTCCGCTTTCTGTCTGGTACTCCTGCCAGTTAAGGTTAACCCCATTGTCGGAGCTCACATATTGCAGGAACATGGTTTTATGCCATGGACTTTTTGACGATTCATTACCGCAAGTATCAACAGAGCTGATTTTGTATTTATACTGCTGTTGTTCAGGATTGGACTCCAGGTCCACAAAAAGGCTGATTTCCTGTACCGGAACATTTCCCAGCAACTCATAAACATTTTGAACCGTACCTTCGCGATAAACATTGTAGCTGGAGATACCTGCGTCATGCGTTTTCTCCCATACCACCATGTTTTTCCCGGTTTCCAGATCGATGGTCACAAGGCATATCTGCTCGCCTTCGTAAGGATAGGCCACCTGAATGTTCTTGCTTGAAGAGCTAGAACTGCAACCCTTGTCGGTAACGGTTAGGGACACATCTTTAATACCTTCGGTTGCCCACGCAAGCAGTAAGGGCCCCTGACCGCTTCCATTAAGCAGGGTACCTCCATCATAGTCCCAGTTATAACTTGCGTCAGAAGGTGCGTTACCTGTATAGAAAAGCGATGTCCCATTACTTCCGCAAACGGCCGATGGAGTTTCGAAAGTAGATTCGGGTGTCTGACGTATGCTTACAACATGCATCGTAGTTGCTGAAGTACAGCCATTTTCTGTTACTGTTAAACTAACATTTTTATCTCCAAGGTCAGCCCATGAAACTACATAAGGACCCATATCGCTCCCGCTTTGAACAATCCCTCCATCGAAATTCCAATCAAACGCTTTACTGCCCGCAGCTCCGCCTGTATAAGTGATTTCGTCGGAGAGTGTACTACAAACAAACTCGGGTGCAGTGAACGAGGAAGAAGGGATAGCATTTATGGTAACTACAACCGCATCCGAGGCAGAACAGCCTTTCTCGTCGGTACCTACAACGGTAAATGTACGGGTGGAGGCCGTTGTTACAATTGGATTGGCAACATTAGGGTTGTCGAGGTAAGGGCTGTTATTCCATGTATAACTGTCTGCACCGGAAGCACTAAGTTGCGTATTCTCTCCTGCACAAATCGCGACATCCTGTCCGGCAGAGACCTCGGGTAGTGCATTGAACGTAATTAGCACTTCGTCGCTCACTGAGGCGGAGCATTCGTTTGTAACTGTAACACCATAAATACCGGTGGGTCCTGAAACCGTAATGGTACCAGAGGTCTGACTGTTGGGAGTCCAAAGGTACTTGCAGTTAGTGTTGTTAATGAAGCTGTCTGCCTTGAGGGTAACAATACTTCCGGTACAAACTTCCTGATCTGCATAAAGACTTACTTTGGGAGTGGTGCATCCTCCTTTTGCTGTTCGGTGTGTTCTACCGCTTTGGGAAGCAAGAAAACCATCGGAGTTATTAGCCATCTCAATGGAATAGGCAATAAAATTCCCATCCGATTCCATTTTTTGTCGATACCAGGTTGTGCCACCGTCATTTGTTTTCAGAACGGTCCCTATTGCACTGCCTGAAACATAGTACCCTGCCATATACCCATTGTTTGCATCCACAAAATCAATAGAATTGATATAGGAGAAAGGATGACCTGTTAATGCAGTCCAATTTGCTCCTCCGTCGGTGGTCTTTAAAACCCCGCTGGTAGAAACAGCAAAGCCATTCAGAGTCGATGTGAAATCCATATCTGAAAAAACAAAAGAAACTCCGGTTGATAGCTTAGTCCAGTCGGTTCCTCCGTTAACTGTTTTAAGGATTACGCCGCTTTGTCCGGAAGCATAACCTGTAGTAGCATTAACAAAATGAACGGAGTTAAGGGTGGCATCTGTAATGGCTTTGTAATGCTGCTTATCCCAGTGAGCTCCGGCATCCATTGTTTTCATGATGAGACCTCCGCTTCCAACCGCCCAGCCCGTGGTGGAGCTGATAAATTGAATATCGTATACGTATGGAAAATCTGCAAGTGGGAGACCCACTTTTACATCATACGCGGTCCAATCCGCACCCCCATTTTCGGTTTTCATAATACGGTTGTACCCACCTACATAGCCAATGCTCTGGTCAACAAATTCGATCGCGTACCAATAAGTAGCATAGTTAGTGCTTATTAAGCCCCAATCTGCTCCAGCATTCGTGGTTTTAAGAATCTTATCGGTATCGTA
>CAMAZH010000117.1 GCA_945863035.1 Chitinophaga pinensis
GGAAGAAAACCCGGAACATCCACCAGGGTAACAACAGGTATGTTAAAAGCATCGCACATTCTCACAAACCTGGCTGCCTTGCGTGAAGCGTTAATATCCAGAACCCCTGCAAGGTGAATCGGCTGGTTGGCAACAATTCCAACCGGCGAACCGTTAAACTTGGCAAAACCCACAACAATGTTTTTGGCAAAGTCCCGGTGTACTTCAAGGAATTCGCCAGAATCGACAATGCTAAAAATCACATCCTTAACATCGTAAGGCTGATTCGAATTCTCTGGAATGATCTCATTGAGCGAGTCCTCGAGCCTGTCGATCGGATCCTTGCATTCTGTTGTAATGGGATCTTCCAGGTTATTCTGCGGGAAGTATGAAATAAGCTTCCGGATAAGCAAAAGTCCTTCTTCCTCATCTTCTGCAACAAAATGGCATACCCCCGATTTGGTGGCATGCACCTTGGCACCGCCCAGCTCTTCGGTTGAGATTACCTCCCCGGTTACAGTTTTGGTAACCTTTGGGCCGGTGACAAACATATAGGAAGTCTGGTCACTCATGATAATCAGATCCGTCAAAGCGGGAGAATAGACAGCTCCCCCGGCACAGGGACCGAAAATGGCCGAGATCTGGGGGATAACCCCCGATGCCATGATGTTGCGCTGAAAGATCTCGGCATACCCGGCAAGGCTTCGCACGCCTTCCTGAATCCTTGCGCCGCCGCTGTCGTTGATACCGATCACCGGGGCTCCAACCCTCATAGCCTGATCCATGATCTTGCATATTTTTTTGGCATGCGTCTCCGACAAGGATCCCCCAAAAATGGTAAAGTCCTGTGCGTAAACAAAAACAATGCGCCCGTCGATTGTTCCGTGACCTGTAATCACGCCATCGCCGAGATACTGCTCATTCTCCAGGCCAAAATCATGCGCACGGTGCGTAACAAACATATCATACTCTTCAAAACTCCCTTCATCCAGAAGAATCTCTATGCGCTCCCTGGCGGTATGCTTTCCTTTGTTGTGCTGTGCTTCAACCCGGGTTTCCCCGCCGCCCTGCTTAGCCTTGACCCTGAGGTCAATAAGCTGTCGGATCTTATCTTTTTGTGACATTTTTAGTTATGGTGTTTTATACTTTGTGCTGCCATGTTAATGGTTTTTCATGCTTTCAAATATTCCTACTGCTGCCTGAATACCTTGCGCCCTAAGTCAGGAACAACTATTCCCCACAGAATTCTGTAAGCACCCCATGTGTGAATTTGGGATGAAGAAAGCCTATGCTCAGACCTTCAGCTCCTTTACGCGGTTGCTTATCAATTAATTGAACCCCATTATTCTCAGCTTCGGTTAAAGCCTGGGCAACGTCGGGCATGGCAAAGGCCAGATGATGAATTCCTGGGCCTTTTTTCTCAATGAATTTGCCAATGGGACCGTCGGGATCGGTTGACTCCAGAAGTTCGATTTTCGTATCCCCAACCTTAAAAAAAGCAGTTTTGACTTTCTGATCTTTAACCTCTTCAATTGCATAACACTCAAGGCCCAAAACCTTTTCGTAATACTTAATTGCTTCTTCAAGATTAAGAACAGCTATTCCTATGTGTTCGATGTGACTTGGTTTCATCTTACGCGATTTTTTTTTGTAAAACACAAAGTAAACTAAATGAAAATTGAGGATTCATGATTAATATCAAATAATTGATTTTTCTTCTGTTTTTTTCACCCCTGCTTTCCGACAGGAAATCTCAGAGATTGCGAGCTTTGGCAAGAATTGGCGCCTAAGCGTAATTTCTTCCTAAAAGTAAAAATTTTATCCTTAAATTTACACGATTTCTTTAGAGTACATTAAACCGGAAAACGATTTTTTTTTTGAGAAAGATGACGCGCTGCTGCTGGTATATTATTCCCACTCTGTTTCTTCTGCTTCATATCCAGCCTCTTGCCAGCCAGATATGGATAAATGAGTATATGGCCAGCAACTCAACCATAATTCAGGACCCTTCTTCCGGTGATTATTCCGATTGGATAGAACTATACAATTCCGGGCCGGCAGCGGTTAATCTCAAGGGATATTACCTTACCGATAATCTGAATACTCCCTTAAAATGGCAAATCACCGGTGACCTCACCATAGAAAGCAAAGGATTCGTTTTAATCTGGGTCGACGGACTCAACACCCCGACACATCCTAACTACAAGCTCTCGGCCGACGGTGAGCAAATTGGATTTTTTTCCCCTTCCCAGGTGTTAATCGACTCCATATCATTCCTGGTTCAGAAAACCGATATTTCAGCCGGAAGGAGTTTGGACGGATCGGCCGTTTGGGGATTTTTTCGTCAACCCACACCCGGAGCATCCAATGCCAACTCAGTGTTTTTCTCCGATTTCACCAAAAACGCACCTGAGTTTTCCCTTCGGGGAGGAATCTACGATTCACCACAAACCCTCGAACTTTCAAGCCCGCTCGGAGGAACCATACGTTACGCACTGGGCGGAATTGAACCGGGCGACTTATCGCCTGAGTACAACGAACCGATTCCCATCACCGGCAATTTGATAGTTAGGGCAAGAATTTTCACGGATGGAACAATTCCCGGTCCTGTAATCACCCATTCCTATTTTTTGGAGGGGGATTTGAAAAGTCGCAAGCTTCCTGTTATTTCGATAAGCTCAAACCCCGATAATTTCTGGGATGCCGACCTCGGCATTTATGTCCAGAATTATAAGCCCCTATGGGAAATCCCCGCAAACATCGAGATGTTTGAAAACAACGGCAGCGACCGGGCTGCGTTTAACGAACCGGTTGGGATCAAGATCAACGGGCTCTATTCATGGCAGCTGCCCCAGAAAATGCTGGGGGTATATTTCCGGGGGCAGTACGGAAGCTCAAACCTCGACTATCCCCTGCTGTTCCACAAAGGGCGATCGAGCTATAAGAACTTTGCGTTGCGGGCATCGGGGAGCGACTGGAGTTATATACTGTTCCGGGATGTTCTTGGCCATGACGCCGCCCGGCTCAACACCGATCTTGATTTTATGGATTTCAGACCTTCAATCGTTTTTTTTAACGGTCAATATATGGGTATTCACAACATCCGCGAAAAGGTGGATGCCGACTTTATTGAAAAGAATCACAGCATCGAGCCCGGGACCTTCGATCTCGTTGAGAATGAAAACTACCCCGAGGCCGGCGATCTTGCCAATTACACAGTTCTGGAAGGCTTGCTTTCGAAAGATCTGAGCGACGATTCAAATTTTGCGGCCGTTTCGGAACTTATTGATATTGAAAACCTGACAGACCTGGTGATTGTGGAAATGGCAACCGGCAACACTTCGATCGACCATAATGTGATGGCATGGAAGCCAAAAGAGTCGGGTAAATGGAAATGGGTTATTATGGACCTCGACAGGGGATTTTTCAATCCCGGGAACAACCTGATCAGCTTTTACGTGGGACAAAATTCCTTGCCATTTAAAAAGCTTATGAACAATGAGTCTTACCGGACTTACTTTGCAAAACGACTTACGGATCAGCTATATACCAGTTTTCATCCCCGAAGGATGAAAACCCTCATCAACGCTCATGCCAGTGAAATTGAAGGCGAGATTCCCTTTCATGTAAACCGCTGGCTTGGAACAACCTCATCGTACGGGAATGCAATACCATCGGTTGGTTACTGGAATTCCAAGGTTTGCGATGTCAGGGCTTATGTGGAGGAAAGGCCTATGGTTTTGTTGACAGACCTGAGTCTCTATGGCTTTACCGAAATTGCCAATCTGGGCATATCTGTTGTACCTGCAAACGCAGGTTCACTGAAAATAAATGATCTCACCGTTCCTGAAAGCAACTGGACAGGACCCTATCTTAAAAATCAGGAAACCCATATTACCGCTGTCGACAAATCCGGTTTTAGGTTTTTGGGTTGGAAATCCCCTGAAAAAAAGATTCTTATAGCCAAAGGTGCAGAATGGAAATATCTGGATAACGGCAGCAATGCGGGCACAGCCTGGAACAAGCCTGAATTTGACGATTCATCATGGAAGTCAGGGCAGGCAGAATTTGGCTATGGGGATGGGGATGAGACAACAATCATCGACTATGGGGGAAGCAGCTCAAACCGATACATAACAACCTATTTCCGGCACACTTTTTCGCTTAGCCCGGAAAGTTCGTCTTTCTCAGGATTTGTAATCTCCCTGCTTAAAGATGATGGAGCTGTGATATATCTGAATGGCACGGAAGTTCTGCGATGCAATTTACCCTGTGGCGCTATCGGCTCGAACACTCTGGCCATAACGTCCATTTCCGATCCGGTGGAGTCGTATTACAATTCCTGGTTTATCGATGCAGACTTGCTACGGTCAGGCGAGAATGTTATCGCGGCTGAAATCCACCAAAATTCAAAAAGCAGCAGCGATGTTAGCTTTGACCTAGAGCTGGCAGGTTTTGATCTTGCAAACACCAGCTATTTGTCTACCGGCAACGAACTTGCACTTACAGTAACAACCGACACCTTTCTCTCTGCTGTTTATGAGCCAACCGGGCAATGTATTGTACCCGGGATTATTTCGGGGGATTTCACCTTAAGCAAGGCTTGTTCACCCTGGCTTGTTCAGGGCGACGTTAGCATTGACTATGGCGCAAGCCTTACCCTTGAGCCCGGGGTTGAGATTTGGATGTCGCCCAAGTCCAATATTTTGGTAAGGGGAACGATAGAAGCGATTGGAACGGCTGAGGAACGGATCATTATAAAATCCGATCCGAAATATTCCCCTCAAAGTTGGGGAGCCATAACTTTCCTGAACACATCGGGAACTTCAGAACTAAGGTATGTTACAATCGAAAACGCCTCCGAGGGAGCTCTTCCCATACGCGATTATGCTGCATTGAGCGCTTTTAACGGGGATTTGTTGCTCGATAATCTCATCCTCGAAGAGAATGAATCAAATCCTATTGTATCGAGATATTCGGATGTTGTGCTCACCAACAGCACCCTCCGGTCAAAAGTTACGGGAGACCTGATCAATGTCAAGTACGGAACCGCAAGAATCGAAAACTGCGTTTTTAAGGGAAATGCGATGCCCGATAATGATGCCATTGATTACGATGGCATTACGGATGGAATTATTCACAACTGCCTTATTTACGACTTCCTTGGCTTTAACAGCGATGGTTTGGATATTGGTGAGAAGACCACAAACCTGAAGGTCGACAGCCTTATCATTTATAACATCACAGACAAGGGTATTTCTGTGGGGCAAAACTCATCGGTTACAATTAAAAATGCCCTGTTGGTAAACTGTAACCTGGGAATGGGGTTAAAAGACCTGAGCCGGGTAGTAATCGACCATTGCAGCTTTTACGGTACCGGAATTCCCGTTAGCTGCTATGAAAAGAACCCGGGAAGCGCCGGGGGAATTGCCAGCCTTACCAACAGCATCCTTTCCAACTCCTCGGTTGCATCCTTTTATGCAGATTCAAAATCTTCTTTACACATTGAATACAGTATTTCCGACAACACTCCCCTTCCCTCCGCCCCCGGGAATCTATTCGGGAATCCCCTATTCCTTAACCCGGGCGTATTTGATTTCAGCCTCGCAGCCGGATCCCCCGCCTCGCTCTCCGGACAGGATGGAGCAACGCCTGCAAACATGGGCTCATCGATACTGAGCATTGATTCGGAACCCTACCCAATCATCAGCCGGATATTTACAAATCCGTTTAAAACCAGTATCCCTGAATTTATATGTATTTACAACCCATCACCCAAAACCCGCGATCTCGCCAATTATTCTGTCAGTAAGGGGTTTACCTATACCTTCCCCCCGGAAACAAGCCTTGCCGGCTATGAAACATTGTATTTGACCTCCGATGCCGGAGCAAAAGCCTGGTGGGATTTCCCCTTTCAAGTGTTACAGTGGGATGAGGGTCAGCTTTCGGATGGTGGTGAAGCAATTGAACTTATGGAGAATCACGGTTTGGTAATCGATTACCTCAAATACGAATACCCGGGGAACTGGCCATCGGCCGGATTTTTGGAAGGCATGATGATGGTTCTTTCAAATCCCAAAGCAGACAACCATTTTGGGGAAAACTGGCTTGCCGAATCCCTTGAAACCCTCTTTATTCCTGGTACTTCCTCCGATGGCGCTGAAATGTCAGTTTACCCCAACCCCACCTTCAGCAAGGTAGAGCTGAAGATTCCGAAGAATGAAGCATCCGACATACTTGTATATTCGTCGCAGGGAAAACTTTTAGGCAAATACAGTAACGATGGAACAGGCTTTGCTGAAATTGACCTGGGAATCTACCATCAGGGAATTGTTTTGATTAAGGTTGGCAAACACATGAAAAAAGTGGTCCTTTTGAAATGATGATTTCTGCGCAAGCCAATACTTCCGAAAAAGCTATTGCCTGATTGAGTTATATACCGTTTCCTGAATGCGGGTGCGCACATCCTTCTCAATCAGCTTCTGATTGTACTGGTCGGGATGGACGCGATTGGACAGAAAAATATATACCAGATCGTAATCAGGGTCGATCCATACCAGGGTACCGGTGTATCCCGAATGACCATAGCTGGCCGGGGACGCGAGTTTGCTGGCAGGTCCCGGTTTTTTCGGGTTCTGTTCGGGCTTATCAAAACCCAATCCTCTCCGATTACCGTTAATGCAGTTGTAGCAGGATGTGAAGCGCAGCACAGTAGTGTCGGACAAAAACATTCTGCCGCCATAAACTCCCCCGTTAAGATACATCTGCATCATTTTGGCAAGGTCGTTTGCCGAGCTGAACACGCCTGCATGGCCGGCAATCCCTCCAAGCATAGCAGCTCCGGGATCATGCACGTATCCCCTGAGAACCTGCTTGCGAAAAAGGATGTCGTTTTCAGTAGGCACAATCCTTTCTTCCGGAAATCGGTTCAGCGGAAGATATCCCATTGTGGTTGCTCCTAATTTCGAATAGAAAGCATCAAAAACATAAGGGTATAGACTTTTTTCGGTTAAGGTTTCAACGATCTCCTGAAAGAGGTAATAACCCAGATCGCTGTATTTGTACTCCTTCTTCCCGGTAAGGGGGGAATTGATCAGGCTGTTGTACACCGTATCGAGGTAGTCAGCGCGCAAATAAAGATCTTTAGCTACAGATATCGGGAAATCCTTTGAATAAACGCTGGCAAAGATGCTGTCTTTCAATACAATATTACGGTTGGCAAAAGTGTTTTTAGTAAGCTTAACCGAATAAACGTCGGAGTATTTAGTGCTAAAAAGGGTCTCTGAAGTGTCCAGTGTCTGAATTACTTTATAATAAAAAGGTACCCAGGGCTGCAATCCTGCCTGATGGGTGAGCACGTCCAAAATCTTTAATTCCCCCTTGTCGCAAGTGTCAAGATCGGTTAGGTAATCGCCAAGAACCCCTTCGATGCTGAACTTTTGCTGGTCGTACAGTAGCATAAGTGCCGGAATGGTCGATGTGATTTTGGTAAGCGATGCAATATCGTAAATATCGTCGTTTGTAACTTTTCTGGAGTTGCGATAGGTCTGGTAACCAAACGACTTGTTGTAAACAACCTTACCATGCCGGGCCACCAATATCTGGCAGCCGGGGGTTGCCTTTTCACGAATCGTTTCCAGGGCTATCGTGTCTATTTTCATCAGAATCCTTGAGTCCATGCCTGCTTCCTCCGGAATCCCATAGGAGAGCCTGCTCAGACTGTCGAGCCTTATGCCCTCACCCGCTTTAAAGTGCGGAGAGGCGCCAAAGGGCAACCTTCCGGAAACGGGTATTGCCCCGAAAATTGCTTGTGCGGCAATCTCCTTGACTTCCGGAGTGTCTTCGTAGCTGACCATTACAGCATCAAATTTCTCAAAACTCTTTATGAGGGAAAGACTGTAAGGGTTTCCAAAAACATTCAATACGGTGAGGCCGGGGAAGTCCAATTCAGAAAGGTAAGCGAGAGACTTGTCGGTTAACCCGTACTTTTTGGCCGGCCATTGAGATGTTTCGTGAATGCTTATAATTAACACATTATACTGCGAGAGTTTTGCTTTCAGGCTGTCGAACTCGCTTTTGCCGGCATCCCTCGAAATGAAAAAAGTATCAACACCGGAATACAGCTGCAAGGAAGACGCAAAGGGATCAGGTTTTCCGGAGCCGATGCTAAGCGAGGCAATTTTATAATCTTCAATCCGGAATAAGGGAAGAATTTGATATTTATTCTTTATTACGGTTAAGGAGTTTGCAATGAGATTCCGGCGTAAGGCATTGTAAGCGGGAGCATTCAGATCTTCAGCAAGCGAGATTATCTTCACGGGTTTATAGCGGTTAAGACCAACCCATGCCTTTGCAAGAAGCACTTTTCTGCAACGGGCATCAAGCTCTTCTTCCGAGACGGTTCCTTTCTTAACTTCCTTACGGATGGAAGCGATAGCCTTCGGTACGTCACCGGGCATAAGCAGAATATCGTTTCCCGCCAGAAAAGCCATAAGCTCGGCGTCGCCCGGCTTAAAATAACGGCTCACCCCTTTCATGTTCAGCGCGTCGGTAAACACGAGGCCCTTAAAATTCATTTTACGACGCAACAGGCTGTCTATTACCAGGGGAGAAAGCGATGAGGCAAGGTTTGAGCTCGTGTCGAGAACCGGAACCTGCAAATGGGCAGCCATGATTCCCGTTACACCCCTTTCGATTAAGTATTTGAAAGGATATAGCTCAACCGAATCGAGTCGTTCGAAGGAATGCTTGATAACCGGCAGGGAATAATGCGAATCGGCGTCGGTGTCGCCATGTCCGGGGAAGTGCTTTGCTGTTACAAGAACGCCGGCATCCTGAAGTCCCTCGGCATATTTTTGAGCTTTTACAGCCACCGAATAGGGATTTTCGCCAAACGACCTTGAATTGATTACCGGGTTAGCCGGATTGTTGTTGACATCTGCAACCGGGGCGAAATTGACATGAATGCCCATCCTTTTGCATTGAAGCCCGATATCGTATCCCATTTGGTAAATAAGCGCGTCGTTCTGAATGGCACCAAGCGTCATTTGCCGGGGATATGAAATGGTGCTGTCGAGGCGCATTGCCAAGCCCCATTCCCCGTCGATGCCGATAAGCAAAGGTACTTTGGATATTTTTTGAAACCGGTTGGTAAGGTTAGCCTGCCGTACCGGACCTCCCTGAAAAAAAATCAGACCCCCGATATGGTATTTGTGTATAAGCTGATCGATTTCGGCGAAATGCTCCTCGCCCCGGTTAGAATAGGCAGCCACCATCATCAGCTGAGCGATTTTATCGTCCAGGCTAAGGGTCTTCATTACAGAATCGACCCAAAGGGTATCGGCTGAAAGGAATGCGGGATTTCGCTGGTCAGGGGGATTCAGTGAAGAGCCGTTTACATAACCATCGGTAAAGAAAGGTTTGAAATTAAGCAATAACAAGAATGCCAAACAAAGCAATGCAGAGCGCCAAATAAAATTCTTCATCAGCCGGATTTCAAAAACATAAATACATGAGTTGCAAATATAGTCAGTTTGCCGACGAAAAGGGAATTGGACACAAGAAAATAGCGAGGAAAAGAAAGGCCTGCCATCTCCTGCTATTACTGGGGAGTGTATTGCTATTTGCCGGTAAAAGAAAGGGATTTAAGGAGTTAGCAGAAAAAGGAATAAAAAACCCGGGAAAAACAAGGCTTTCCCGGGTTTTAAATATGATGTGACTTATTAAATCTTGCTGAAAGAAAGATTAAGAGAGATGATCATCTCATCGTTAATAAAATTGTCTTTCAGTTCGGCAAACAATGATTTCGAGCCATAGTTAACACTCCATTGGGTACGGTCGATAGCAAAGGGAGCCGAAACGGCTTTGATCTCCGACTCGCCTACCGAAACCTGAGCAGGGAAACTGATGCTTTTGGTGATTCCTTTCATAATAAGGTTACCTGTAACCTGATGTGTAGACTGAATCCCATCAGCTGAAGCGGGAGTGCCTGCAGGAAGTTCAGAAGCTGAAACAAGCTCGAATTTTGCTGTTGGGAACTGTGCAACATCGAAGAAATCGGCCGATTTCAAGTGACCAACCAGCTTGCCGTTCATTTCCGCATCGGTAAGATCTTCACATGTAATGGTATTCAGGTCAATTGTAAATGAACCTGCAACCAGTTTACCGTTTTCAGCGCTGAGCTTTCCTTCGGTAACGGAAACCGCTCCTACATGCTCGCCGCCCGGTTTGGAACCCTTCCAGTTCAATGCACTTCCAGCTGAATTAATCAAAAACTCAGCTCCGGAGGCAAGAGCAGCGTTTTGAGCATCACCTGCACCAGCGCTTTCAGCAGAAGGTTTACTCTGACATGAAACGAGGGCAACTGCTAATCCTATTAAAAAAATACTTTTCTTCATCTTGTTAAAAATTTTATTGTTTAGGCTTTAAACAGTAAAGTCTTAACAATGTTTTCGGAGGGGGTGGTATTTTAACAGAATTTTATGATTTTTGGGTGATGGGGTGATATAGCAATCGGGATAAGGTGGTGTGAGAGGTTCTCCCCGTCAGTCTCTACTGGCGGGGCAGCCTACTCGATTAGTGGCTGGCAACTATTTCCGACCGTATTTCTCAATGATTTTATTAATCAACTTATCAGACAACCTAAATCCCTCGTTTACTAATCGGAGAATTAAACTTGTCACATCCGTAACTAATCCTTTTTTATCAGCAAGTAATATAATTCCAATCGTACCGATTATGTCTATATTGAATGATTGGGCAATTTTTCTTCCTTTTATCTCATCAATTATTAAAATTGCATTATCAATCTCAAGGGCTAAAGCAATAGAACTCGCTTCTCCTTTATCAAGTCGTTCTTCTATGTCTATTTGTTTTTGTTTATCCTTAACTTCAGTAATTATTATCCAATCAGGAAGAGAGCCTCCATACTCTTGGTAAACATCAATTGTAATTATAATCTCTTGATATAAATTTCTTAATAAATCAAGTTTTTCAATCTTGGATAATGCAATTAAACAACTGGTATCAGAAATAATAATTTTATCCATTTATTATCTTTTCTAAGTCATCAATACTCTCTCCAAATATTGATACTCCATATCGACCAACTGTTTCAATAAATTGTCTTTTTGAAATTCCTACTAAATCAGCTGCTTGTCCAGATGACATAATGCCTTTATCATAAAGATGTGCTGCAAGTTGCATTTTTACATCTTTTTCATCAACATTATCAGGTATTTGCAATGTTAAAGTTTTCATCTTACAACTTTTTATTTATTACAAAGATACTTTAAAATCAGGTTATTGTCTTTTTGCAGGTTGCTTTTTTTTCTTGCCACTAACAATTTATATATCCAACCATAATCCCCATCACTCCAGATCCATAGTGTAGGTATCAAAAAGCCTACTAACTATTAAAATGTATAGATTTCCTAATAAGTCTAGCCCGTCTTCCGCCTTGTTAATGATAATTATGTTCGAAGTAACTTCGGCAATAAGCGTGTCGTTTATATTGTGAGCTTCAATTTTCATTTTTGTCTTTCCGTTTATTCTTTGCAGTATAGTTCACTAAAATGACCACTGAAGTTTGACAATAGATTCAGTGCCGAAATTTTTAGGATTCATGTT
>CAMAZH010000118.1 GCA_945863035.1 Chitinophaga pinensis
GGGACATGGGTATCGTTGTGATCGGAAGTCTCTATCCAACCCGAAAAGATGTGAAACTCACCTTCCCCCTACATATGGGTGGAGGATACAAATTGAATGAGGGGAAATGGTTTATTTTGATCGGGCCGGGGATTAGTGTGAGGCTTTAATATAGTGATGACGTGACGGGCGCTGCCCTGAGCTTGTCGAAGGGGTGACGAGGTGAAGCACTAAGTTTTTATATAAATATGGTATGTTTAATTGCTAAATTAATAATAATTTGTTAAGTTTAATGTCCAAATTTTTAATAAATGGACAATGCTAAGTGGATTCAAAGGTTTTACGAGGCTCGATTTGAAGGAATGCTTCAAAAGGGGAAAGTCACTGTTCTGTTCGGATCACGACAGGTAGGAAAAACCAGTTTGGTAAAAAGAATGATCAGTAATAGGGAGAATGTTTTTACCGGTGATGGTAATGACTTTGATCTTCAGGAACTGCTCAATTCTATGCGCTTGTCGGTTTTAAAAAGCGCACTGGGCAATTACAGTATAATTTTTATCGATGAAGCCCAGAAAATTAGGAATATAGGTGAAGCGTCAAAGCTTATTATCGACCACCTGCCGGGTTCAATAGTGATTCTAAGTGGTTCATCTTCCTTTGATTTATCTAACAAGACCGGAGAACCTCTCACTGGCCGTCAATCTGTTTATACGCTGTATCCATTGTCTGTTTTGGAAATGGCAGAAGTATACGGAAGGTTCGAGGTGATGAATCAACTCGATAACCTGCTGGTTTTTGGAAGTTATCCGGAAATATTGACTTCAGCTAATAATGAAAAGAAAGCTGAGTATCTGGTTAACCTTCGAAACTCATTTCTGCTTAAAGATATCTTAGAACTGGATAGTATAAAAAATCCTTCTAAATTATTTGATTTGCTACGTTTACTTGCATACCAAATCGGTAACGAAGTATCCCTGAACGAATTAAGCAGGCAGCTTGGAATTGCAAAACAAACTATAGAAAGGTACTTAGACCTTCTGGAAAAGGTATTTATCCTTAAAAAATCGCAGGGCTTTTCAAAGAATCTAAGAAAGGAGATCACCAAAACCCACCGCTATTACTTCTGGGACAATGGGGTAAGAAATTCAATTATTAACAATTTTAATCCGTTAAATCTTCGAGATGACAAGGGCATGTTATGGGAGAATTTCCTTTTTTCCGAACGTCTTAAAACCAGGCATTATAAGCAAATATATGCCAATGAATTTTTCTGGCGCACTTATGACCAGAAAGAAATAGACCTGATCGAAGAACGGGAGGGCAAGATTTTCGCATACGAATTCAAATGGAAAGCGAATAAACATACTCCCCCTAACTTATGGGTGAATACCTATCCTGATTCTGAATTTAAAGTAATCGATAAGGATAATTTCCTGGAATTCCTCATTAAATAATGAATTTTAAGCTGTTTGCTTTTGTGAATATAAAGGGGGGGATAAAAAGAAATCAAAAATTTAACACTGCATTTCAATGAGTTAGAAATAATTTAATGTACAGCATTATGTTTTTCATAAAAACATTTGGAAATTCAGATAAAAACCTCTTATATTTGCTCCCGTAAATCACCCCCCTACTTCTAGGGCAGGTTTATAAAGAAGAGGCGAGAGAACAGGCTCAATGACCCTCTGGCAACCTACCGGAAACGAAAAGGTGCCAATACCTGGTTCCGCTTTAAGCGGAATAACTATAAACAATAATGCCATGAATCAACAAAACAACATCGTCCCTATCGGGAATTTTAAAGTGCTAGTCGGATCCATAATTGTATCCGGATTTCTAAGCATGCTTTTCCACCACATATTTTTTATGTATAGATAGTATTTTGCTATCTGTCGGCTTTTAACAGCCTGATCAGCCTTTGGCGGATCATTATGCCCGGAACATATCCTTTCCGGAAACCCAATCCATTTGTTAACACATTTAAAACTATATCATTATGAGCAATTCATTACATTTCGACACATTGCAGATTCATGCAGGACAAGAAACCGACCCCCTAACGCATTCAAGAGCGGTGCCAATTTATCAGACATCCTCATACACTTTCGAAAGCACCGAACACGCTGCAAACCTTTTTGGACTGAAAGAGTTTGGGAATATCTACACTCGCTTAATGAACCCTACTACCGACGTGTTTGAAAAACGCATCGCTGCCCTTGAAGGCGGAGTGGCTGCTCTGGCAACCTCCAGCGGCCAGTCGGCACAGTTTCTGGCCCTTACCAACATTCTTGAATCGGGCGACAATTTTGTCTCAACCTCCTTCCTCTACGGGGGGACGTTCAACCAGTTCAAAGTCCAGTTTAAACGTCTGGGTATCGAGGCCCGGTTTGTAAAAACCGATAGCCCGGCCGATTACGAGAAACTAATCGACAGCCGCACTAAAGCTATTTACCTTGAAACCATAGGAAATCCAAAGTTTAACATTCCTGATTTCGAGGGAATTGCAGCTATCGCAAAAAAACACGATATTCCTCTTATTGTTGACAATACGTTCGGAGCTGGTGGATATCTTTTCCGTCCCTTGGAGCATGGAGCCAATGTTGTTGTGGAATCGGCAACCAAATGGATTGGCGGACACGGCACAAGCATCGGAGGCGTAATAGTAGACGGAGGAAACTTCAACTGGGGCAACGGCAAATTCCCTCAGTTCACAGAACCTTCCGAAGGTTATCATGGTCTTGTTTTCTGGAATGTCTTCGGATCTGGCGGTCCCTTCGGTAATATTGCCTTTATAATCCGCGCCCGCGTTGAAGGACTGCGCGATTATGGCAATGCACTGAGTCCGTTTAATGCGTTTCTGCTTTTACAGGGATTGGAAACTCTTTCTCTTCGGGTTCAGAGACACGTGGATAATGCTCTGGCTCTTGCAAAATGGCTCGAGAAGCAGGATTGGGTAAGCAAAGTAAACTATCCTGGTCTTACCCATAGCCCGTATCATGAACTGGCAAAAAAATACCTGAAGCATGGTTTCGGGGGAGTTCTTACTTTTAATGTTAAAGGTGGAAGTGAAGCTGCCAAAAAACTGGTTAACAATGTAAAACTCATTTCACATGTGGCTAATGTGGGGGATGCAAAGACACTGATTATTCACCCTGCCAGCACCACACACGAACAGCTGAGCTCAGAAGAACAACTTGCTGCCGGAGTAGAGCCGGACGCTTTGCGACTTTCTGTGGGTATAGAACATCTGGAAGACATCCAAAACGATCTGATCCTGGCACATAAGGCTGTTTGATACTTTTAATCCAAATTGTTCTTCGCTCTTAGTAAGTCTGTAAAAAAACCCTGTGTAACTCTGTGGTAAAAAAATACCTTACCACAGAGTTGCAAAGGTTTTAAAAACTCAACCGCATTTTCAGATAAAAATTCCTTCCCGGCTCGTATTTAACAATTCCCCGGTTGGTCGATAAATGATTCATGTAGGCTCTGTCGGTGATGTTGTGTATTCCGCCGAAGGCTTCCAACCTGAAATCCCGGATTCTGACCGGGACCGAATAAATCCCCAGATCGTAACTTGCAAATCCCCTGCTTGCTTTTTCACCTTCTGCAATTTTATCCTGGTCGGCCATAAGGTTTGCCGCTAGCTCGGCATTGAGCAGCCCTGCCAGCTTATACTTTAATGCCAGCCTGCCGTTCAGCCCAGGTATTTGCGGAAGATCGGTATCCTTCAAAGTGTTTCTCCCACGCACATAACCAGCCATCGCAGTTACCGTGAACCCATCATAAACATTATAACCTACGCTCACATCAAAACCATAAAGCAAGGCTTTTTCCACGTTTGAATTGATAAGGGCGTTTAATGTATCGAAATTCTCAGGTTGGGCAGTGTAATTATAAACGAATATCCCTGGCGCTTCAACAATCAGGTTCGACATTGCATTGGCGAAAACATTTCCGGTTAATTGAAATTTGTCCATCCAGACCCGGGTTCCCAGGTCAAAGAAATAACCCTGCTCTGGTTTCAGGTTCGGATCTCCGATTTTCACAAGACTGCCAAGATCAATATATTTGAACCTCTCTTCAATTCCGGGTGCCCGGTACGATTTTGACAGGGTAAGGCTAAGGTCTGCCGCCGGGGTAACGTGATACAAAGCTCCTGCATCCACACTCCAGCTGTAATTATTGATATTGTCAGCTTCAAAGCTTATTCTCTGGTTCGGGGGATTTTCATTGATGATCCCATTATTTGAAACATACAAAGGATCCACCGCCTGGTCATTGCGGGTATTGATCATGTCGAACCTTCCCCCCAAGGTCAAATCCATGCGTCCTTCAAGCAGGCTGATCTGGTCCTGAATGTATAATCCTCCGCTGGTGAACCACGCTTCCGGAATGGGAACTTCCCCTCGTATCACCACATTGCTTCCGGTGACATTTCCAGCACTGTCTTGTGTGACCGAACGAACCGTTTTTTCACGTTCTGTAGAGAGATAGCGCTGCCAGACATCGACCCCAGCAATCAGTTGGTGATTTGAACCAAAACTCCAGTCCGTCTGGGCCTGAAATCCGTTTGTTGTATGGTAACCCGATGGTGTTATCAAAACTGCAGCACTGGGTCTCAGTTCCACATCCCTAAGGATATATTGATGAAAATATTTGAATTTCACCTGGCTCAGAGGCCCGTTCTCTTTTCGGATAGTATAAGAGGCTGAGAACATGTTTCTCAGGATGTCGGAATATTCGGCTGATGCCGTAAGGGGAAAAGCAACTCCCCCGGGAATGCCTACATCACTGGCATTAAAACTCTGATAATTGATGTTTAGTTCCTGATTCTTAAATGGCTTCACTCCTATTTTAAGGGAAAAATTATTGTCGTTAAACTGCGAGTTCAAAAGCTCGCCTTCGGGAGTCATTGTGTTATCGGCATCCCTGTATGTTCCCGCCAGTCTTACGAACCATTTCTCATCTGCCAGGTCGAGTGAGATGTTTTCAGAGTGCATCATATTAACCGTCTGGGCCATTCCAACAACACTTCCCCCCACATAAAAATCATCGTAATAATTTCCCTTTCGGGTAATTATATTTACAACTCCTCCAAGAGCTCCCGTGCCATAAAGGGATGATGCGGCACCTTTGATTACCTCTACCCTTTCGATATCATTAACGTCAATTAGTGCTAATCCGGCCGCGATATCGGTTGCCGTTTCTATTCTGTTACCGTCGATCAGGGTAACGATCCGCTGCTCGGTAAGCCCGCGGATGTTCAGGCTTGTTGCCCAGATGCCGTCGCGTGCAAGACTAACACCGGGCATTTCCTGACAAAGGTTGGAAAGGGTCAGAGCCGGAAGCTGATCGATACGGTTCATGGTAACCAAGGATAATGGTAGTGAAACATCCCGCAGCATCCTGTCTTGCCGTGATGCGCTCACGATAACTTCCCCCACTTCCACCGGAGAAGCCATCAGGACTATTTCTTTGGATGGGATATTGCCTTCTTCGAGATTAATGTCTTCACTCCAAAAACGGTAGCCCATGAAAGAAACGGTTAACGTCAATTTTTCGGCAGGAAGCTTTGAAACGGAAAATTCCCCGTCGCGACCGGAAATCCCCTGAAACAAAACCTTGTTGGTGTTTAAACTCGAAATACTAATGTGTGCGCCCGTCAGACCTGATTCGGATCCGTTTCCTGTGATCCGTCCGGTTAGCGACCGTTCCTGAGCAAAAATAAAACCGCATACAATCAAGAATGCGAAAAGCAAGCTAATCTTTTTCATTTTTATGTTCCTTTTGTGGGATTAATAACGATTTGACCCGGATATTCTTTAACCTGCCGATCTGGCCGGATAAAGCACCAATCTCATCGGTACTTCCTTCAAGGACAAGGGATATAAGATTAATTTTCCTTTCGCGCAGTGGAATACCCTGGCGGCTGATAATTATGTGCGCGTGGCGGGATAAGATTTCGTTCAGAAGTGAGACTTCCGAATTTTCCTCAATGAGGATCAAAGCGCTTCCTATTCTCTTTTCCATTGGAGTTTCTTTTGGATCAGACTGGTTATTAAAATGATCCTTGAAGAGATGAAATGACCGCTTCTCAGATTTACTGTTATTTGAATAACAAAGATAGCGCTTTTTTCTTTACGATTTTCATGATTTTTGTCAGAATTGAATTCGCAGGCTATTTTTTCATAGCATTGGCTTTCAATTCGGAGGGCATTTTTTCAATTGCATAGCGCAGGGCGGTGCGGGGCATAATTGCTTTTTTACTGAAAACGTATTCATATACTTCATTTTGGTGGTTCAGGCTTGCTACTTTCAACATCCAACCATAACCTTTCTGAACCATATCATCCGTATCCAAGAGCAAAATATCAGCAATTTCAAAAATATCATTCAGAAACTTGCCCTTTTTGGCCGGAACAATCAGAGAAACAGCAGAAGCACGTCTAAGCCAGCGATTTTCAGACATTGCCCACTTCTTTAATTCCGAAAGGTATTCCGGATACATTTCCATAAACTCCCCTACTGTATGATTGCAAAAGGTATCACAGGAAGCCCAGTTGTTTACATACTTGATCACCCATTTCTCAAAAACTATAAAATCCTCAGGCTTATATTGTTTATGCAGCGAATATGACCATTGGCAAGCAATAAAAGATTCCTCGATGTATTTTGATTCCCACATCAATTCACATACATTGAAAATTTCCTGTTTGGTGCTACCTTTTAAGGATTGAAGATACTTTTTTCCGATGCCGGTAACAACATTTGTCCGAACCCCATAGCAAACAATATCCTCTTTGAAAAATTTCGCACTCGTTTGTCTTACCTTTTCATCCGAGGATTCCTTAAGGTCCTGTCTGATTTTTTCCACGATTGAAAGCATACTCCCTAGGATTAAACTTTTTGAGAATCCCAATAAATTAAAACCTGATCGACTTTCCCGAATTCGAGTTTGAAATACTTCTTATTTATTTCTTCTTATTCCTTCGGTTAAAGTTCTTATCCCCTTTGGTTAAAGGTTTTTTATACTTTTTCGCCAGTTCTCTTCGGTATGATCCGCCCTGCGGGGTTTTCCGGTTCTTTTCCTTTTTCTCGTGAAACCCGGGAGCAAGCACATTTTTGCCCTCGGTGCGTTGAATGTTTTTAACGCCGCCCATACCAGGACGCTCTTCCGCCGTCAATTCCCTGGAGATATGAACCTCCGCAGGAAAATCGTTTAACGGAATTTTATAAAGCATTAGGGATTCAATAGCTTCCTTTAGAGGCTCTTCCTTTTTGGTGAAGAAAAGTATTGACTTTCCCTGCTGTTCGGCCCTTCCCGTTCTCCCGATGCGGTGCATGTAGTTCTCAGGAAAATCGGGAGTATCGAAATTTATCACATGGGTTATCTTATCAAGGTCGAGACCCCGGGCCATGACATCGGTGGTTATCAAGGTTCTGTTCTTCCCTTCGTCGAATTTCTCTATAGCCCTGAACCGGTAATTCTGGGTTTTGTTGGAATGGATAATTCCCATCTCCATACCATACCTTTCTTCCATGGCTTTGAAAACCAGATCCGCATTTTTTTTGCTGGAAACGAAAACAAGTACTTTTCTGAACTCTGCCCTGTCGCTGAGCAAATGGGACAACAAATTAACTTTTGTATAAAAATTATGGACTTCATAACTTTCCTGGGCGATATTATCTAAAGGAGTTCCGCTGACAGCAACAGATATTTTCACGGGGGATTTAAAAGCATCATCTATCAATGTCGCAATTTCATGAGTCATGGTAGCCGAAAACATGATGTTTTGGCGGCGTGACGGAAGAAGCTCAAATATGTTTGATAGCTGATACCTGAAACCCAGATCCAGCATCACATCCACCTCATCAATAACCAGTTTGTTTACCCCCTTTAGCTGAAGCACACCTGTTAAGGCCAGATCGTACAATCGTCCCGGAGTGGCTACCAGAATATCGACTCCTGTTACGATTTTTTGCTTTTGGGTGTTGATATTCACACCTCCATAAACGCCCAAAACCCTAAGCTTGAGATTTTTGGCGAAACGCTCTGTCATCTCAACCACCTGCAAAACCAGTTCCCGTGTCGGTACCAGCACCAGTATTCTCGGATTCAACTGCTTTGAAAACTTCATTTCCTGCAACAGGGGTAGCATATAAGCCAGCGTTTTCCCGGTTCCTGTCTGGGCAATCCCCACTATATCCTTACCCGACAAAATAACGGGAAAAGCATCGATCTGAATCGGCGTGGGCCTGTCAAAACCAAGGTCGTCAATGGCTGATTGTAAATGTTTCGACAGGTTAAAGTTTTCGAAGGTATTCATGTTTTATATTTGAAAGCCTAAAATTCAGTGCGAGTATGAAAATGCGAATAGCAGCAGAAAACGAACAAAATCACTGTTCTGCATGTTCAAATCTATACAAGTCGTCTATAATTGCGATATAGCGCATCTTACTAAAATCAAGGTTCAGGGTTACGATTATGAGGCTGGAATAAAGTATTTTGGTTTACCAGTATGGCGCGAATTTACTTCATTTTTAGCTGATTTAAAAATCCGGGCGGTTTTGGTGAAAATCCACATTGTATTAGCCCGGAAAACAATGCTCCCCCGAAAAAGCATAATATTCTTTGGGAGATTGAAACTTTTCTTCGGGACAGAAGGCTTAGCTTAACATTTTTATCGTTATTTTGTTACATGAATGATTATCGGTGTTTGAACTTGCTGTATCATAATCAGGCGCTGCAATGCAACAAACAAAACCCGTTTCCATTGTTCTTAAACCGCTTAATCTTTTAAAAAGTAAGCTAACACCCTCTCAGATGAATACCTTCCCGGAAGTAAAGTCAAAACTTGGAAAACCCTACTTCGACCTTGAATTCCTGCTGGTTTGCCTGGCCGAAGTGCTGAAGGAAAACAAGGAAGATGACCTTATACCCTACATCCCTTGGATAAACAACAGTATCGAATTCAGCGAAACCATATCGATTAAAAAGATCCTCCACCTGCAAGCGCTTTCTTTCCAACTGCTAAACCTGGTTGAAGTGAACGGAGCTGTCCAAAATCGCAGAAAACTTGAGGATTCTAAGGGATTGCAAAGCATAAATGGTTTGTGGGCTAAAAATCTGGAAACACTCAAATCCCATGGAATAACAGAATCCGAGATTCTTGAAATCCTCCCCCGGATTCGTATTGAGCCGGTCTTGACAGCCCATCCCACAGAGGCAAAAAGGCCGGTAGTTCTCGGACAGTACCGCAGTTTGTATCTACTGATGGTTAAAAGGGAAAATAGTATGTACTCCCAACGTGAGCAGGAAGATATCCGCAAGGAAATCAAACTCTCATTGCACCGGCTATGGCTTATTGATGACATATTTCTCGAAAAACCGGACGTTCGCTCTGAACTTGGAAGTGTTATCCATTACCTGGTAAATGTTTTCCCTCTGGTACTGCCTGAGATGGATAAAAAATTCCTTCAGTCGTGGAAGGAGGCAGGGTTTAATCCCGACAAGCTCAACCGCGCGGAGAATTTCCCCCGCATCTCTTTCGGCGACTGGGTTGGAGGCGATCGCGACGGCCACCCGCTGGTTACCCCTGAAATAACCGCCCATACCTTAAAACAATTTCGCCTGAACGCTTTGCTGATCATCAAAAACAAACTAGCAGACCTTTCGGAGAAACTTAGTTTTTATTGTGAGCATGGTTCAGTTCCCGAAGTGCTTCAAAAAAGGATTCAGGAAATTATGTTCGAACTGGGAGATTGCACCCATCCGATAGTTGAACAGTACCATAATGAAATATTCAGACAATATGTTCATCTCCTGATTGCCAAACTACCTTTCGAGTCGACCTCCGAACATGGAATTATTCTAAAGGAACGACTGGGTAGCTACTCCCTTTCAGCCGATCTGATTGCAGATCTGAACACCCTGATTATTTCTCTTGAACGTTATGGTGCTTCCAAGATTGCCTGGGAGGATGTGAGGGAAGCCGTACGAACCGTGCAGACTTTTGGCTTTCATCTGGCACACCTCGACATCCGCCAAAACTCTGCTTTCCACGAAAAAGCGCTTTCACAGTTAATCAGCCTGGCCGGACTAAAGCAACACGATTACCTCAAAATGAGCGAGGAAGAACGACTTGGGTTCATTAACTCCGAGCTTCAGATAAACAGGCCCTTCAATCGTGACAGCCGCCTGTTGAAAGATGAAGCCAAAGCAGTGATCGGTTCTTACCTGGTGATTCAGCAGCATATCGAAAAAACTTCTACCGAAGCAATTGGTTCGTTGATAGTTAGCATGACACGATCGGTTTCTGATCTGCTTATGGTTTATCTGCTCATGAGAGAGGGCGGCTTGACGGAAATCACTGCTGGCGGGCTTGCCGGGAAACTACATGTTGTTCCACTCTTCGAAACCATTGAGGATCTGGAAAACAGTCCTGCGATAATAGACCGTTACCTATCACATCCAATTGTCAGAAATTCCTTGCAGTACCAACAAATAACAGGACAAAAACAATTCCCCGTTCAGGAGGTGATGGTTGGCTACAGCGACAGCAACAAAGACGGAGGGATTATCTCCAGTGCATGGAACCTTTACAAAGCCCAGAAACGAATTGTTGAAATGGGTGAAAAGCATGGCGTGAAAATCCGTTTTTTTCATGGGAAAGGAGGAACCATAAGCCGGGGTGCCGGACCAACACACTGGTTTCTCAAGAGTCTGCCGGAGGGCTCATTGAATGGAGACGTTAAGCTCACCGAACAGGGCGAAACGATTGAGCGAAAATACGCGAATAAAACAAACGCCGCTTACAACCTCGAATTACTTATGGCGGGAGTAACATCTCTCACACTTCTTCATAGAAAAAACAGAACCGACGACAAGGAGCTGAGCGACATTTTCGAAATCATGTCGAAAGAAAGCCTTAAGCACTACAAAAATCTCATTCACGACCCCGGGTTTATAGGTTTTCTAACAAAGGCTACCCCTATTGACGCGATCGAATCGAGTCGAATCGGCAGCAGACCCTCCCGCCGGACAGGCAAGAACAGCCTTTCCGACCTCAGAGCAATTCCCTGGGTATTCAGCTGGAGTCAGAGCCGCTTCAACCTCACCAGTTGGTACGGTGTAGGATCAACGCTGCATTACCTTCAGAATCATTACGAGGACAAGTTTCTCCGCTTGCGTGAACTGCTCCATACAGATCCTTTTGTACGCTACGTTCTTACAAATATTGACACCAGCCTTGCAGCCACCGATGAACATATTATGAATCTGTATTCCGTGCTGGTTGATGATACTCAGATTAAAGACAGCATTTTGGGTAAAATACTCTCGGAACTAAAGCTCACCCGACAGATGATGTCTACATTAATCCTACGGCCCCTTCAGGAGCGGCGTTCCAACCACTATTACTCTACCCTGATGCGTGCCGATGCGCTTGAAAACCTTCACATCAACCAGGTAAAGCTTCTCAGGGAATGGAGAACGAAGGATTCCACAAACAATCCGGAAAA
>CAMAZH010000119.1 GCA_945863035.1 Chitinophaga pinensis
CTTTTCCTGGCGCAAGCCATAAAAACCAGAGAAGACTGGCAAAACCTTTTCGAGAAAACGGATGTTGAGCTTAAAGAAGAGAAAGTAGTAACTCAACAGCAAAAGGTAGTTATTGAAGATCAGTCGGCCAAGATCACCGAGCAGGCCGAACGGATCCGCTTGCAGGAAGCCCGCCTCGAAAGCCTGGATCGTGAGATAAAGGCCAAACAGGCAAATATCCGCGAAAAAGAAATCGTCCTGGCTAAACAGGTTAAGGAAATAAGTAGTCAGAAGACCCTGATCAGCAAACAGGTTGAGGAAGTGAACAAGCAAAACGAGAACCTGCTTAAACTGGAATCCGACAAAAAGGAAAAGGATCTGGAGATCTCGAAAAAGTCAGCTTTAATTGCTGAACAGGACGGTAAAATAATCGACCAGCTGAAGCAAATCGAAAAGCAAAAGCTTATTACCTATTTTGTTTTTGTTGCCCTGATTTTAGTTACAGGTATTGGATATTTTGTTTATGTCAACTATCGTAACAAAAAGAAAGCTAACGAGATACTTGAAGAGAAGAACCGACTTATCACCCTGCAAAAGGAAGAGATACAAGAGCAAAAGGAAGTTGCCGAGATGCAGCGTGACCAGATAAGTTATCAGAAGAAACACATCACCGACAGTATTCATTATGCTTTGAGAATTCAAAGAGCAATTTTGCCCTCCCTCGAGCTTTTCACCGATGAAATCGAGCATTTTGTTCTTTACAAACCCAGGGATATTGTGAGCGGAGACTTTTACTGGGTAAACAAAAAAGACAATCTTTGGATTGTTATTGCTGCCGACTGCACCGGTCACGGCGTGCCGGGAGCCTTCATGAGTATGCTCGGGGTAAGCTTTCTGAATGAGATTGTGAACAATAAAAACATCCATAAGCCCGACCAGATTCTAAACACATTGCGCGACAATATCGTTAGTGCCCTCAGGCAGGTGGAGTCGGAAAGTGGCGTAAAAGACGGGATGGACATCACCGTTTGCGCTATGGATTACAGTACCGGAATTCTCGAATGGGCCGGTGCCAACAACCCACTCTTTATTATACAGGATGGGGTCCTGAACCATGTGAAAGCAGATAAAATGCCCGTTGCCATTCACGATGTGATGGAACCCTTTACCCTGCATACGTTTAAGCTGAACAAGGGTGATACCTTCTATACGTTCTCAGACGGTTATGTGGATCAGTTCGGGGGATCGAACCAGAAGAAATTCCTCAGCAAGAACTTCAAGGATGTTATCATGACAATCCAGGATAAAACCATGTATGAACAAGGAGTTAAATTGGACGAGGTTTTCGAGGATTGGAAAAAGGACGTGGAGCAGGTGGACGATGTTACGGTTATCGGGTTACGCTACTAAACCATACGGCCCTACTCGCACTCGTAATAGGTTGTTGTGTTTCCTATGGTAACGGGTAAATCTGCCTCCTTTGCAATAAGCTGAGCCCCGCAATAGGTACCGCTGGTTCCTTCGGTTCTCACACCGTCGATTTCAGTAACAAGAGTGCATGTTTTGCAGTCTTCAAGAAGTTCGCAGGAAGGGATTATGGCTGCAAAAATTACCAGAATGCCAATACGATGTAGTCGTTTTTTCATCGGTTTGCAATTTAGTTTATATGTCCTGACGGAACCCATATTAATAAGCGTTTCCCGATTAACCGGGTTGGGTTTCATATTAATTCTTCCTAGGATAAAGCACTCTATACGGTTTCAAAAATAGTTATTTTTAATCAATTTCGTTTTTTTGAGGCAAATACTTTCGAAACGCCTCGATTTTTGTTTTTAATCTTGCAACACATTCCGGGCCTTCAGCCCTCACTGACATTATTCGCGTATTACACAGGGCAAGCCCTAGGCTGATACATTTCGTTCCGTTGGAACTCACTATGCAAGGGGTCGTATAAATAAGGCTCTTTAACCTGCGCTGATAGATTTTGTTCCGTTGGAACTCAGGATTATAAGTCCCAAAAGCACAAAATTCAAAGTATTTTTCGTTTCCTGATAGATTCTTCCGGCAAATGGTTAATATTGTAGGTTTACCGGGGAGGATAAAAGAAGTCATGAATGAGGAATTTTTTGGATTGGGTTTAAACGAGCACCGACATTGGGGCTACATCTTTATCCCTTACATAATTAAGAAAAGCGGAGAGGGAAATTTCTATTTCACCTCTCACACTATTTTTCCGAAATCAAGTGATGCCAGTTACCAGTCCTTGTCAGAGCCCCAGCAAAAAATGGTAGCGCTTTGCCACGAGTACAGCGATCAAAATTTGTTCAAGCTTTTCAGTAAGAACAAAACCGTCAAGGAGTTTCTGGAAAAAGTCGACAAAGCAAAAATCGAGGAACATATTCGCCCCTTCATTGAAAAAAGGCTTGCCTCCGTTTTCAGCCTTTTGATCAATAGCGACACTAAAGTTTTTTCAAGGGATAAGTCCCGAAGCAATATTTTCGAGGAGGACTTTGTGACTGCCGGAAATACAGCAGCAGAAGCCGTGTTTAGCTTTGAGAAGCTGGAAGACGGCACCCGGTACAGTCTGGAAATCCAGAAAGGTGGTAAGAAATTGAAATTAAAGGATTCACAGGCATACATTCTCAGCGATTTTCCCGCCATATTGCGAATTAACAATACCCTCTATTATGTTAAGGATATTGAAGGGAAAAAGATACGGCCTTTCTTTACCCGTGATTTTATCTCAGTTCCGGCAAGCTCTGAAATGAAGTATTACAAGACTTTTATTGTAAATATTATCCGTGATTTTCAGGTAAACGCCAAGGGATTCGAAATTGTGGAGGCCGAAACAGAAAAACAGGCTTTATTGAGTCTCGAGGCTGGCTTGCATAACAATGCCGTCCTCGTTTTGCGCTTCCGTTACGGTAAAAAAGTCATTTTTGCCAATAATACTGCAGGTTGCTTTGTTGAGTATTTAAAAGGAAAGAACGAGTACTTTTTCGAAAAAACCTTGCGCGATAAGGTTTTTGAGGAGAAAGCCCACAATCTGCTTAAAAATGCCGGATTCATAAGTTATGACGGTGCGAATTACGAGCTTTTCGGAAACCGGGAATTTGAATTTGAAAAGCAGCTGTACCTCATGGTGGAGAGCATCACGAAAGACTTCTCCTGGCTTAAAGATTCTGACTTCTTGTATTCACAGGCCATCAAGGAAAAAAACTTCTATATGGGAAATGTTTCCCTGGAGGTTAACACAGGGACCGAAAACGACTGGTTCGATCTGCATGCTAAAGTCAAGCTGGATGAGTTTGAAATTCCTTTTCACAAGTTCAGGAAGCACATCTTAAGCAATATTCGGGAATACCTTCTTCCCAACGGTGAGATTTTTGTTTTGCCGGAGGAATGGTTTGCAAGGTATCGGGAGGTTTTCGAATTCGGGAAAACAGAAGGCGACATAATCCGCATTCACAAGCAACATTTCTTTATTCTGGAGAAGGCCCAATCTTTCGAAAGCCGCTCAAAACTAGAAAAGCTGGATAAGCTCAACCGGAGTGAAAACCTTCCGTTGGCCTTGTTGCCCATAGGCTTGACGGCAAAACTGCGGTCGTACCAGCACGAAGGCTACACCTGGCTGCTTTACCTTCAAACGAACAGCCTTGGAGGATGCCTTGCCGATGACATGGGACTGGGAAAAACGGTTCAGGCGATAACCCTCTTGCTAAAAAACAAGGAAAGCCTTAGTGATCAGGTTTCAAATACAAGCCCCGAAAACCTGCAATTGGATTTATTTGGTCTCCCCCAGGTAAACCTCACTTCGCTTATCGTGGTTCCTGCATCACTCATCCATAACTGGGTTAACGAGATCCGTAAGTTTGCCCCTTCCCTGAACGTTCATGCTCATATTGGAAACCACAGGGGAAAGAATACTTCCCGTTTTCAGCACTTCGACATCATTCTTTCAAGTTATCATACGGTGCGTCAGGATGTTGATCTGTTTTCGGGATTTAAGTTCCATTACATTATTCTCGACGAATCCCAAGTAATAAAAAACCCAACCAGCAAAGTCTACAAGGCGGTTGAAAACCTTTCATCGCAGTTTAAGCTCGCCATGACCGGTACGCCGATTGAAAACTCACTGATTGATCTCTGGGCCCAAATGAACTTTGTCAACAACGGATTATTGGGCAGCCTTAATTTCTTTAAGAAGGAATTCGTCATGCCCATTGAGAAAAAACAGTTGGAGAAAGAAGAAAAACTTAAAAAGCTGATCAATCCCTTTATTCTTCGACGTAAAAAAGATGAGGTCGCCAGGGAGCTGCCTCCCGTTTCGGAGCAAGTTATTTACTGCAGCATGACCGACGAGCAACGCAAGTTTTACGAATCGGAAAAGTCGGTTATCCGGAATTCCATTTTCGAGAGCATCGAAAACGAGGGGATTTCAAAATCCTCCATGATAGTTTTACAGGGACTGACCCGGTTGCGGCAAATTGCCAATCACCCTTTTCTTGTGGATGAGGAGTATACCGATGAATCCGGCAAATTCAACGAGGTAAGCCGGAGCATCGAAAATATTATTTCGGAGGGTCATAAGGTTCTGGTGTTTTCCTCATTCGTAAAACATCTTGAAATTGTTGAGAGGCATATTAAGGCGGAAAACATCAAGTACACAATGCTCACCGGTTCAAGCATCAACCGGGAGGAAATTGTAAAAGCATTCCAGGACAAGCCCGATTGCAGAATTTTTCTAATTTCCCTGAAAGCCGGTGGGGTAGGGTTAAACCTAACTGCCGCCGACTATGTTTTCATTCTGGATCCCTGGTGGAATCCCGCATCGGAAAGTCAGGCCCTGAACCGCGCTCACCGTATCGGACAGGACAAAAACGTTTTTGTGTACAGGTTTATTTCCGAGAACAGCATTGAGGAGAAGATACAGATGCTTCAGGAGAAGAAGAGCAAGCTGGCCGACACCTTTATTCACTCCAACAACCCCATGAAGGAGATAAGCAGAAAGGACCTGGAAGATCTGTTTGCCTAAAAACCTATTGGATGAAAAACAAATTACCCTAAAGGCCAATGGAGTACTTGCTTTCATACGACCTATCGACCTTCCAGTGGTTTCTGGCTACTCTTTGCGGCATGATCATCGGTATGTCGAAGACAGGGATATCCGGGGCCGGGCTTATCGCCGTCCCCGTACTCGCGGCAATATTTGGGGGCCGGCCTTCTGTGGGCTTGCTTCTGCCCATGCTCATAATTGCTGACCTGTTCGCGGTAAAATTCTATAACCGCCATGCCGACTGGAACTATGTGGTCAAATTGCTTCCCTGGACCATTGTGGGAATCCTGATAGCCCTATTCGTGGGTAAATCGGTAAACGATCAACAGTTCCGGGGCATGATAGCCCTGGTGGTGATTGTTGGGATTGCGCTAATGATCTATCAGGACCTCCGCCGGAAAAATCTGGAAGTCCCCTCATCGTGGTGGTTCAGCGCAATTCTGGGTCTGGGTAGCGGTTTTGCCACCATGATCGGAAACGCTGCTGGTCCGTTAATGGCGTTTTACCTGCTCTCCATGCGTCTGCCAAAGAATATTTATATCGGCACAGGAGCCTGGTTTTTTTTAATTGTCAACCTGTTTAAAGTGCCTCTGCATGTCTTTGTATGGAAAACCATAAGCCCGGAGAGCCTTACCTTCGACCTGATAATGACCTTGCCCATCATTGCCGGAGCAATTATGGGTTATTACCTTATTAAGCTTATCCCTGAAAAAGCCTATAGGATTTTTATAATTGCCACGACACTTGCCTCGGCCTTCGCGTTGTTTTAGAAGCAGACCGCTTCGAAAAAGTAATCAGAGACGAAAGGGAATATGGATACGCACCGCTGTATCCTAATTTCTGATTAAGCGGCATTTGGTTACAAAAAGCCTTCGCAACGATAAAACTTTTACGGCAAGGCCTGCAGCTTTAAAGCTCAATTAATGTAGCTTTGCAAAAAAAACAAGCATGTCGGACTCTGTTTCAGGATTGATACAAATTATGCTGGCCCCGGGAATAATGATTTCTGCCTGTGGACTATTGCTTTTGGGAATGAACAACAAGTATTCGTTGGTTGTAAACCGTATACGCCTGCTCAATGAGGAGCGAAGAAGACTTCGAACCGAAGAGGAGGTGGTGTCCAACAAGAAAAAAAGGCACAAAAGCATAGAGCTGCAGATCAGCAAACTTAGCTACCGGATTTTCCTGATCAGAAATGCCGTTTTTTCGTATTCCCTGGCTGTTGCCTTTTTTATCATTGCCTCGCTTTTAATCGGGCTCAACCAGATCAATTCAATATCAGGGCTCAATTGGGCCGTCATTACTGCTTTCCTTGTAGGAATGCTCTTTGTCCTTTCGGGAGTGATTTTTGCCGCGATCGAGGTGTGGAAGGGATTTAAGATTGTGCAGATCGAAATCAGGGATCTGAGTTAATAGCCCTCTTTGCAGAATAAGGCTTAATGCCTCTTTAAATCATGGGAACAGGTGCAGCGTGCAACTTTTTCGTAAAAAAAGGAACCTAAAAATGTTTTTTATATTCAGAAAGTTATACCTTTAGGTAACCCATTCCAAAAGAAATTTGAAAGTTATAGGCAATATTAGGGAAAGTATTGACAAGCTCCATCAGTATTACGGAACTGACAGACTCGATGACGCAATGCACCAGGTCTATTCCGAAATGGTTCAGTTTGATTATATAAACTGGCTGCCAATACTTGAGGTCTGTGTAGCAAATAATTACCTGCCTGAAAATCTGCTCCGCATCTGCATGAACTATTTTATGTGGAAAGGTAACATGAAGGCCAGTGCCGACTTTGCCCGGGTTCTTAAGTATTGGAACAATAAAGGCCTCAACAACCTGGGAGACCAGCCTTACAATATCCCGCTGAAAGAAATTTATGGGGAATTTGCTTTTGAGGAAGAGATGGACCAGATGAAGAGAATTCTTCGGGACACTCTGGATGTAGATATTTATAATCACAACACCTCCTTTTTCTACTCAGGCTTAAAGTCACTGTATTACTCCGGTATTCTCGAAAACATTATGCTACTGAGGGTTTTCTATTCCTACAACCTTCTGTATTACACGCAAATATGGGAGTTTGGAATTCGTAAGTTGAAAACGTTTTCAAGTTACAGCCCCGGGATATTACAGCAATGGCTTAACATATATTTCACCACTACCGGAGATGATCCCGGGGATGCAGATCTTTTCAATCATATTCTTCCCACAAAGCCTAAAGAAGTCGAGCGGCGCAAGGATCTTTTTCTGGTTTTGGGATTCCACCGTGAAAACGGCAAGCTGATCCGTATGGTTTTATTTCGTCAACGTTCCGATAGAAACAAAGCCACCCCAATCTGGAGACATGAAATGCTGCTCAACTAGGTTTTTAGTTTTCATCCCCCACAACCGTTTCTTCCTTATACCAGTTTATTTTCCTTGTAAGAAACATAAACGTTCCCAAAACAACAAATAAACCAATGCTTCCAAAGAGCAGGGAATAATCCTGTAATTGGAGAATTATGTAAAGAAAGCCATATAGCAGGGTGAGCACACCCGCTGTAATAAAGGTAAAGCCAATACTGTGGTAACCGCTTTGAATATATAGACTTATAAGAAGAATAATCGCCGCAGCCGAAACCACAAAAGCCCAATCGAAGCCTATCTGCTCGGAAATTGATATTAGCAAGACGTAAAACACGGATAAGGAAAGCCCTGTAAGCAAATACTGAATCGGATGCAGCCTTTTGGCATTAAGTACCTCGATTAACAGGAACAGCAAAAAGGTGAGCCCAATAAACATGATTGCATATTTGGCAGAGCGGTCGGCTTTCTGATAATGGCTTACTGGGAGAAAAAGCCCCACCCCGAAGCTGGAATCTTCGATGGAATACTCTGTATTCTTCCATGATTGCGGGAAATTCCGGTTGAGATGGGTTACCATCCAGCTTGCCGTAAAGCCGGCATCCGAAATATTCCGTTCTGTCGGAAGAAAGCTGCCTTCAAAGGAGGGATCCGCCCAAGGAGAACTTAAATCCACTTTTGTAACCTTACCAATCGGATAAAAACGCAAAGAATTTGAACCGTCCAGAGAAATATCAAATCGAAAAGGCAGCTTGTCAAAGTTTTTCAGACCGTCGGAATTAAGCCTGGCATGAAACCCGGTCGAAAGAATATTCTTTACGGGAATCCCGGGGATAACAACAAGCTCCTCCCCCGACATATTTATAAGCACGTCATTTCTAATCCCCCGCATATCTGAAATGCCAACACTGATAAAAGCGTTTTCATAATCCACATTCAAAGGGTCGATCCCGAGGGAGGTGAAATCGGGCTTTTCGAAAACCCCTTCGGTGCTGAGCTTGGTGTTGTAAACTGCAACCTTGAATATCCCCCGGTACCGCATCTCGGGATCAATACTGCCGGAAACGGTCAACTGCGCGGGAAGAAAATGAGCGTACTCGATTACAACAGCCGGTTTCGTATCGGTCTCAACATATTTTTTATAGGGAATTGTTAGAACCGGTCCGGCCATACTCTGGGCATTCCCCCATGAGGAACTGATCTCGTTCAGCACTTCGGTCTGACGCATTTGCCTTTCGATGATTATAGAACGGATTGATACTACCGGGATCAGTAAAAATAGACTGAGAACTCCGATAAGGATAAACTTAAAGGATACCGTGCGGGTAAAACTTAAAATTCCATTTGTGGTTTTCATTGCTTTTTGTTTTTAAAGTACTTTGTGATTCAAAGTTATTAAGTAAAAAAATAGTGGTCGATTTATTAGGTCTTGCTTTCATTGCTTCGGATGAGATTTTCCAGGGCGTTAAGATGACTGGTAAAGATCTGCCGGCCTTTGTCTGTGGCAGAATAACTCGTATTTGGTTTACGACTGATAAACTGCTTTGAAACGCTGATCATTTCCTCGGACTCCAATGCTTTCAGGTGGCTGGCCAGATTTCCATCCGTAATTTCGAGGATCTCCTTCAAAGCATTAAAATCTACTGAAGCGTTAACCATCAGAATCGACATGATGCCTAGTCTGACGCGGCTTTCAAATGTTTTGTTTATTTGTTTTATCGGATTGATCATGTTTTCTAACTTATACCCTCATTCAATTGCAGCTAACCCTCCAAACTTTTACCAGGTCCTTTTATTCAGGTAATACATTACAATGCCGTAAACAATGTGCCAGACCCCGAAGCCCAGAGTCCAAAACAGCAGACTCTGGTTTATGAAAACAACTGCAAGCAAGCCTGTCACAATTTCTGCCAGACCAAGGTAATTCACACTATTCTCGGTATATTTCCCGGCATTGATCAGGGCCAGTCCATAAAACAGCAGCATAAGCGGGACAATCAGATTCAGTTCCAAACGGAATAAAAGGATTATGCATAAAAGCCCTCCTGTGGCAAGAGGGATAAAGAGATTCACAAGCATTCTCCTTGCGGCTGAATTCCATAGTGAGACATTCATCCTCTTGGCTTTTCGTTTGGAAAAATACCAGGCGGAAAGCAGCGCAAGAAATAACACTATTACCGCATTGAGAACCAAAAACCGAAGAAAGGGAATATTCGTCGACTCACCAACTCCCCTGTAAAAACTATCGTATGATGCTGTTCCTGCCTGAGTATAGAGCCATACATTCAGAGCTCCGAAAATTGCTACCGATCCGGCAACTATTCCGGATAAGCCGCTCAGAGAAAGAAATTTTGAGGATTTCTCCATCAGATTCCGTATTTCCGTCAGCTCCTTAAGCTGTTTATTATTGCTTTCCATAGTTTGGTATTAAAAGTGCTTTGCGACACAAAGTAAGAAAAAGAATATTTAATGTGCAATAGCCAGGTCAAAAAAAAATCACGGGAGCAAAATAAAACTTGTGCTCCGAATACTTGCAAATCAAATAGAATGCACGAACTTTAAGAAATCCTGTGCAAATAGCATAGGGTTTAAAAAAGCATTTTCAATCTTAAAATCGTATGGAACAACTTTCGCTTACCACTCCAGCCTTACTGTTTTCAGCCATCTCTCTTCTTTTGCTGGCCTATACAAACCGTTTTCTTGCCTATGCGCAGGTAGTTCGCAACTTGCACGCCCGATTTAAGGATGATCCCAGCCAAATTTTGCTGGGACAGATCAAGAACCTTCGCCGACGGTTGATTCTTACCCGAAATATGCAGATCCTCGGAATCAGCAGCTTGCTCCTCTGCGTTCTTGTGATGTTCCTGATTTATGTGGAGTACACGCTCGTTGCGGAAGTGCTTTTCGGAATTGCACTAGTCTTATTGGTTCTTTCACTCGCACTTTCTGTTCTCGAGATTCAGATTTCCGTCAAAGCACTCGACCTCCACCTAAGTGATATGGAAGAACTGAAATAATTCGGCTTAGCTTTTCTCCCGGCCGCATTCAATAGATGTTTACCTGTCTTGATAAGCTTCCAGGGCATTCCGTAGCTCTCGAATAATTTCGTTGCGAAGCCCAATCGGTTCCAGGACCTTTATGTCGCAGCCCAATCCAAGCAGGAGGGCTTTGAATTCGTAGGTCGGATGAACGCGATAATTAAACAGGATATTGGATTCGGTTTCAGACTCAATACTCTGGCTGGGATGAAGGGGTTGGGTGATCAGATAGTGGGCCTGGGGTTTCAGCACCTCGATTCGTATGCGGGGCGGCTCTCCGGCTGGGGAAATTATCCCAACTGTGTTTTTGAAATAATCCCTCGAATTAAAACTTTTTGGGATATAGGGCAGCTCTGTCTCTTTGATTTCCCATACCCGGTCGAGACCGTAGGTTCTCAATTCCTTCTTTGTCTCGTTCAGGCCAATGAGATACCAGCGATAACGATACTCTTTCAGGAGATAGGGATGTACCCGGATAAAATAGGGTTTCTCTTCGTAAAACGGCTGGTAATAAATTTCAAGAACCTTTTTCTTCCGGATTCCTTCAATTAGCTGGGGAAGAAAATCCGAACCCAAAATTTGCGGAATTTCCTCAAAGTCGATGAAGTCGTTCTCCTTGCCGTCACTCAGCAAGTTGCTGAGCCGCAGCGTATCGCCCAATTTGTGAACAATTCCTTTGATATCCTCGGATATTTCCTTGTCTTTCAAATGCTTAAGATCGGTTATTACCTCCCCCAATAATGCCTGAAAATTACTATTTGAATGGTTCATAAAATTTGATGATATGCT
>CAMAZH010000120.1 GCA_945863035.1 Chitinophaga pinensis
CAAACCTCTTGGTGCTCGGGGAGATGCTGAAAAGCAATGGTTACAAAGTCAGACCCGTACCCTCTGGGGCTTTAGCCCTTCAGGTAATGGAAAATGAAAGCCCCGACCTTATCCTCCTCGACATAATGATGCCCGAAATGGATGGATTCGAGGTCTGCCGACAATTAAAGGAAAACACATCCCTGTGCCATATTCCAATTATCTTTATCAGTGCCCTGAGCGACACCAATAATATTGTGAAAGCTCTTCAAATAGGCGGTGTGGATTATATCACCAAGCCCTTCATGATTGAGGAGGTAATAGCACGGGTGGAAACACAACTCAAACTTCACCAACAAAAACTGGAACTGCAGAAACTCAACAACGAAAAAGACCTTGCGCTATCAGACCTTTTGTTCGCTAAAGAATTGGTTGAAAAACAAAAGGAGGAAATTGAGATTATCAACAAAGGTGTGCTTGACAGTATAAATTACACCCGAAGAATCCAATTGGCTGTTTTCCCCCGTGAGGAATTCATCAACGAATTCTTTTCGGAGCACTTCGTCTTATTTAAACCCAGAAACATTGTTAGCGGCGACTTTTACTGGATAAAGCAGGTTGAGAAATACATTTTCCTTGCAGTTGCCGACTGCACCGGGCATGGCGTTCCGGGGGCATTTATGAGTATGATGGGAAACGCTTTCCTGAATGAGATTATCGGCAAGGACAGTACTCTTAAACCCGGCGAAATTCTCGACAAACTAAGGAACCTTATAAAGAAAACTTTGCGCCAAAGCTACAAAACCTCTAACGTGAATGACGGGATGGACATCGCCTTAATAAAACTAAACCTTCAAACCCGCGAGTTGGAATACGCCGGCGCGCACCACCCGCTTATTTGCGTTCAAAAGGATGCGGCAACCGGCTTGTCGGTGACGCTTGAAATAAAAGGTGACAGAATGCCCATTGGAATTTACATCAGGGAAAAGCCCTTTACAACCCATACCTTGAAGCTGGCTCCCGATGATATGCTTTACCTTTTTAGCGACGGGTTTGCAGACCAATTCGGTGGTCCTGATAAAAACAAATACATGATTGTGCCATTTATAAATTTTCTCTCTTCCCTTTCGCATTTGAATGTAACCGAGCAAAAGGCAAAATTAAATATGGAACTTAAAACCTGGATGAAAAACAACAAACAGCTGGATGACATTTTAATTGTCGGTATTCGGATTCAGGAAAAATACGGCGATGTGGATTTGTTCTAACTAAACTGCAGTGCAGCCTTGAAATGCAGAGAATCTTCCGATAAGACTATGAACGAAAGTTTTTCAAAGCACTTGAAATATTTTTTTTGGAACAGGCAGGCAGATTGCAGTAAATCTATTTAATAAAAATATCCAATATCAAAAACACTATGATGAGTAACTTTGCAGTAACGCAGCGCATCCCCAGTATTCTAATTGTTGACGATACGCCTGCCAATCTTGTTGTTTTAAGCGAGATCCTCAAAAAAGACGGGTATAAGGTCAGGCCTGTGCCAAACGGGGCTTTAGCCTTGCAGGCAGCACGAAACGAGAAACCCGACCTGATTCTTCTTGATATTATGATGCCCGACATGAATGGCTTGGAAGTTTGCACGCATCTCAAAGAAGATGCCAACTTACAAGACATCCCTGTTATTTTTATCAGCGCACTGACCGAAACCGGCGAAATCATCAATGCATTGAATACCGGGGGAGTCGATTATATAACAAAACCTTTTGCTGTTGCCGAGGTTAAAGCCAGAGTTGAAAACCATCTGAAACTGCACCGGCAAAATCAGGAATTGCAGAGATACAATGCGATCCGGGAAAATGAGACCCGAATTCTGGAAAAGCTTATTCATGCCTCCGAAGAGTTTATCCAGTTTCCCGGAGACAGCCCCGACTATGCGAAAATTGTTCGAACAGCCCTTGATATCTCAGGTGCCGACTATGCTGCCCTGAATCTGCGGAACATAAGCGGAATAGGTTCCACAACCGTTGCAACAACGGTAAAGGAAGAAAACATTGAAGAAGGGTTCCCGAAAGTCATTCTTGATGTCTTTAACAAACAATACCACAAATTCTCGAAATTTGATGAGCAGAAAATAACTCGTTTCTTTCACCTAAATGAACTCTTTGACGGGGATTTGTCAAAGAACGATTTGAATTTGTTCGAAAAGGCTAATGGAATCCAGGAAGCAATAATTGTAAAAATTGGGACTGACGATAAAGCCACGGGCAACTTCATTTTATTTTTCAAAAAAGGAGAAACCCTCGCGAACTCAAAATTTATTAACCTTTACGCGCATCAGTTGGGGCTTTTTTTCGACCGCAACAGTATCACAAACTCCCTGCGCATCAGCGAAGCCAAATCCTCTGCCGTCCTGAATTCTTTGCCTGACATGTTGTTTATTCAAAACAAGGAAGGTGTATACCTTGACTTCTATCTTCCTGAAAACACGGTGAAGTTTGATCCTCCAAAGGTTTTTGTCGGACAGAGGATGGAAAACGTATTGCCCGAAAACATTATCAGGGAATTTAAACCTATTATGGAAAAGGCTTTTGCGACCCGAAAGATTCAGTTTTACAACTATTCCTTGCTTATGCCAGATAAAGAGCACTTTTTCGAAGCCAGGGTTATGTCACATGAAAACGATGTAATTATTAATATTGTAAGGGATGTGACAACTCAAAAAGAAATCGAAATTGAACTTAAACTAAAAAACCAATTGCTCATCAAGGCCGACCTTGCGAAGAATTTCTACATGTCGGTACTTGCTCACGATTTGAAAAGCCCCTTTAACTCCCTGCTGGGCTTGTCAGATTTACTGAGAAAGAATATTCGGGAATATGACAGGGAAAGAATTGAGAAGATTGCCCAAAATATTAACAAGTCTGCAGAAAGCACTTATAACTTGTTGGAAGCGCTCTTAATCTGGGCACAATCTCAATCCGGTAAAATCCGTTTCGAACCTGAGAAATTAAGCATCACAACCGTATGCAGGGATGTAATAGACAATCTGAAACCCGCCGCGGAAACTAAAAACATAACCCTAAACCTTTTGGATGACGAAGAGTTTAGCATTTTTGCCGATGCGAATATGCTCAAGACAATTTTGCGAAACCTCATTTCGAATGCAATAAAATTCACCCAGAAGGGCGGAAGGGTTGATGTTCAAGCAAAGAAAACGAATTCCGGCAACACCATTACAGTCGCCGACAACGGGATCGGCATTTCGCCAGAGCTAACGGCCGCTTTGTTCGATATGACGCAGACACATTCGAGACCCGGCACGGAAAAGGAAACAGGAACCGGCTTGGGACTGCTGATTTGCAAGGATTTCGCGGAAAACCATGGAGGCAGCATTCGGGTGGAAAGTGAAGTCGGAAAAGGCTCTGTTTTTTATCTGAACGTTCCGGATGTGTTTGTTTAGTGGGAAAAAGCATATCAATACTTGGATGTTGGGGTAAAATTAGTAATTTCATAAACCAAAATGCAAAAGAAGTTGTTTACAAGCATTGAGTAAAAGAAGCGTAATAATCAGGACTATGGAAGAACATCGGGAGCAAAACAAAACTTTGGATCAAGCCCTTTGCAATATCGGATTCTATGATATTTTCGAATTGGAAGAAATTCAAAGCTTACAGGATATGTTTTCGGATGCTACAGGGGTGGCATCCCTTATAACTCTTCCGGATGGAACACCTATTACACAGTCCAGCAACTTTTGCAGGCTCTGTAAAGATATTATTCGCTCCACCAAAATTGGATGCGGAAACTGTCAAAAATCAGACCTCCATATCGGTAGGCACAATCCACAGGGACCTATCGTGCAGAAGTGTTTAAGCGGGGGATTATGGGATGCGGGTGCAAGTATTACCATTGGGAACAAGCACCTTGCCAACTGGCTGATCGGACAGGTGAGGAATGAGGAGGTTAATGAAGATCAGATTATGCAATATGCAATCGAAATCGGCGCAAATTCCGAAGACTTCAGAATGGCCTTGAAGGAAGTGCCGGTAATGTCGTTGGACAAGTTCAATAAAATTGCGAAAATGCTCTTCGCATTTGCTAACGAACTGTCGCAAAAAGCCTTTACTAATTTTCAATTGAAACTTAGGATTTCCGAACTTGAAGAAGCCGAAGAAAACATACGCCTTCGTAAATCCTTTCTTTCTGCCATTATTGAGAACCAACCTGGGTTGCTTTGGCTAAAAGACCATAAAGGGAGATTTCAGGCAGTCAACAAAAAGTTCTCGCTCTCATGCGGTATCGACAACCCTGAGCTGCTAGTGGGCAAAACCGATTTCGATGTATGGCCGCACAAGCAGGCCTCCCAGTATGTGGCCGATGATAATGAAATTCTCGAATCTGGAGAACCCCGGATGATTGAGGAACTGATTTCCGTGAAAGGGAAAAACTATTGGCACGAAACGTACAAATCCCCCGTGCGAAATAAAAAAGGGGAAATCATTGGTTCCACAGGTTTCTCAAGGGATATCACCCAGCGTAAAAAAGCCGAAAAAGAGCTCCAACGAATCCAGGAACGAAATCTGGCCTTGCTAAATGCTAACCCAGACCTGATGTTCCTGCTGGATGAAAACGGGGTTTTTATAGATTACTCCGAAGGGGTTGACAATGAATTATATACAGCTCCTGAATCTTTCCTGTGCAAATCGGTGGATGATGTGCTGCCTCCGGAAATCGCAAGCCTTACCAAATCGCATTTGAACAGGCTTTTCGAAACCGGACAGATGCAGATTTATGAATATCAGCTATCAATCGACCAACAGATAAGGTATTTCGATTGTCGACTGGTCTTATGCGGCAAGCATCAGGGTCTTTCGATAGTTCGTGAAATTACCGACCGGAAAAAATCAGATATCCTTTTGCAGGAGAAAAACGAGGAAATCGAATCGCAAAATGAAGAATACCTGCAGATTAACGAGGAGCTCAAGCAAACCAACGACGAGCTTTACAAAGCCAAGCAGCATGCAGAGGAAAGCGATCGCTTGAAAACCGCCTTCCTTCAGAACCTTAGCCATGAAATCAGAACCCCGATGAATGCAATTCTGGGATTCTCTGACCTGCTGACGAAAAATTTCAACAACAAGGAAAAGCTGGAGAAATATGCTCATATAATAAATCAGCGTTCCAATGATCTGCTCGAAATCATCAACGACATCCTCGAAATCGCCAAAATCGAATCAGGCCAACTGCCGCTTAATTATGAGAAGTTTCAATTAAGCGACCTGTTTGAGGAACTCACTGTGATGTTTAACGAGTACCAAACGCGCAATGGCAAACAGAATATTATGTTTAATATGCAGGTCTTCTGCAATCCGTTTGAAAGCACAATTGTAACCGACAAAGGCAAACTGAAACAAATTTTCATAAACCTTATCAGCAATGCTTTTAAGTTTACCCATGAGGGCAAAATAGAAGGCGGATGCAAACTTGAGAATAACAGAGTGCATTTCTTTGTTTCGGATACAGGAATGGGTATCCCAAAAGATAAGCAGGACATTATATTTGACCGCTTTACACAACTGAAACAAAACTTGAACCTCAACATAGGGGGCACCGGTTTGGGCCTGTCGATAGTTAAGGGCATTGTTAAATTGCTTGAAGGCGAAATTACCCTTAAATCGGAACCCGGCAAAGGAAGCGCTTTTACCTTTACCATTCCTGTTAAAGCCGATTTTGCCGAATCATTCGAAAAACCAGTGATTCATGCTGCCAAAGACTATAATTTTTCCAATAAAACCGTTCTGATCATCGAAGACGACCTGTATAACGCTGAATTCCTCAAGGATTTACTGAGTGATAAGGGATTCACCATTTTTCAGGCCGGATTTGGAAAAGAAGGTGTGAAAATAGCCCTGGAAAACACAGTCGACATAATATTGATGGACATCCGTCTGCCCGACATAGACGGGTATGAAGCCACCCGGCAAATAAAACTTCAGAAACCTGAAATAAAAATCATTGCCCAAACTGCTTATGCTTCCCACGATGAAAGGAAAAAAGCAAAAGATGAAGGGTGCAACGACTATATCAGCAAACCAATAAAAAAAGACCTCCTGCTTGAGATGATCCGAAAACAATTAGCGAAGAATGATTAGCTTTAGGAAATTTTTCAGGAGTAGCATTTTTTAACCGGTTTTATGTTTATTCTATGAATAGCCAATCTAAAGAATTGCACGACCTTACTAGTGAATTGGAGGTGCTTCAGCTGAAATACGACAGTCTTAAAACTGTTTATGAAAAGGAAGTGCAGCAAAAGGAAAATGAAAACCTGTTGCTTGAACAACTGATTAATTCCTCGGTAGAGTTCATCGAATTCACGGATGAAACAACTGATTACCAAAAATTATTGCAGCTTATTGTCTCAATTTCGGGTGCCCGATATGCCACCATGAATATTTTTGATCGTGATCAACATAATTATACAACCGTTGCAATTGCGGGAATCAAGGAAAACTTTGAAAGGGCCACCTCCATTCTGGGATTTGATTTGGCAACCCGAATATGGGAAGTTAATCCCATCCTTGCAAAAAAGTTAAAGGGTTCCACAATTACCCGATTCACGCATCTGCACGAACTCTTGATTCAAATAGAACCTAAATCAGCTATTTACCAGCTTGAAGAAACTTTTAACCTTGGAGAAGTTCAGGTAATCAAGCTTGCGAAGGGAAATGAGGAATTTGGCGATTTCACTTTGATTTTCGATAAAAGAGAAACACTTAAAAACGGCAAACTTGTTGAATTATATGCTTACCAGATCGGCTTGTTTATTGAAAGAAACCGCTCGATCAATGCACTAAGAAAAAGCGAAGCAAGGCATTTTTCGATGATTTCCAATATTTCGGATGTTATCACAATAATCGATTCCTTTGGCATACTGAAATACCTGAGCCCGAATGTTGAAAACTATTTTGGTTGGACTGCGGAAGAGGCCACGAACTACAATGTATGGGATTTGATTCAAGCAGAAAACATGCAGGAGCTTAAAACCGATTTTGCATCCATGCTGGAGTCTGAAAACAAAACCGAAACAGCGGAATGCAACATTAGGTGTAAGGATGGGAGTTATAAGCCTATCAAACTCACAGCTATTAACCTTAAGAGTAATCCTGCTATTCAGGGAGTTTTGGTTAATTTTCACGATATTAGTGATGCCCGCGAAGCAAAGATGGCTTTGAAGGAGGCGGAGTGGAAGTTCCGTGCGCTTTTCGAGAAGGGTCCTATTGGAGTTGCATATCACAAAATGCTGTACGACGAGTCGGGAAAACCTGTAGATTATATTTTTCTGGATGCAAACGAAAGCTATACCGAATTGACCGGGGTTGATCCGACAGGCAAAACAGCAAAAGAGGTATTTCCGGGGATCGAAAACGACAATTTCGATTGGATCGGCACATTCGGTATGGTTGCCAAAACCGGCAAGAAAGTGCGTTTCGAGCAACAACTCGAATCCATCGACCGTTGGTACGATTGCGTGGCATATCAATATAAACCGGATCATTTTGTTGCCGCCTTCCTCGAGATTTCCAAACGGAAACGCGCAGAGAAAAAAGTGGAGCAAACCCGTGAGAATTATGAGACATTTTTTAATACCATCGATGATTTTCTTTTCGTGTTGGATGCACAGGGAAATATTATCCATACAAACAAAACCGCAATTGACCGTCTGGGTTACCAGAAAGAAGAATTGATCGGAAAATCCGTGTTAATGCTTCACCCCTCCGACCGACGCACCGAGGCCGGACAAATAGTTGGCGAAATGCTCCAGGGACTAACAGAATACTGCCCTGTCCCGATCAGTACCAAAACCGGAATTCAAATCCCTGTGGAAACCCGAATATCCCGCGGGTTTTGGGATGGAAACCCAGTTTTGTTCGGGGTTACAAAAGACATTACAAAAGTCAAGCTGTCGGAAGAGAAGTTTTCGAAACTGTTTTATATAAACCCTTCTGCCTGCGGACTTACCGATCTCCACACTGGTGAATACCTGGAAGTTAATGAGGCATTTTACAAGCTTCTGGAATTTGAGAAAAATGAGGTAATAGGAAAAACCGCTATTGAACTGGGTATTTTAACAGAAGAGACAGTACGATCAGTGGTATCTAAAGCTGACGAGAGTGGCCTCATTTCTAATATCGAAGCCAAGTTGAAAACCAAGAACGGCAATGTAAAAAACGTTATGCTCTCAGCAGAAAATATTTACATTCAGGATAAAAAACTTCGTTACACGGTTGCCCATGATATTACAGAGAACAAACAAGTTGAGGAAGTTCTGCGGCTGAGCAATGAGAAATTGAAGGCTATTATTTCAGCTTCCCCCGATGGCATTGGCATGCTTACAGTGGATGGAAAGATCGAATTGGCTTCGGAAAAGCTATTGGAGATGTATGGCTACTCTGCTGAAGAAAGACAAACTGTGTTGGGAAGACCGTTCCTTGATTTTATCGACCCTTCCTGTCAAAATCCTTTAAAAGAGAATATAGATCGACTGCTGCGTGGGGAGCCTTTTGAAAAGATAAGGGAGTACATGGCTATAAAAAAAGATAAAAGCCGGTTTTATGTTGATGTGAATTCCTCGGTACTGTTTGATCATAATAATACTCCCATTAGTGTTCTCTTTGTTGAGCGGGATATTACGGAACGAAAAAAGGCCGAGGTGGCACTCAAAGAGAGTGAACAGAAATACAAAACTCTGGCCGATTCGGGCCAGACTCTGGTAAAAGCTTCAGGAACAGATAAGAGTTGTTACTATTTCAATCGCGTGTGGCTTGAATTCACCGGCCGAACCCACGAGCAGGAGGTTGGGCATTCCTGGACAGAAGGATTGCACCCCGATGACCGGGAATCTATAATTTCCAGGCTCTCTGAAATTTACAATCTGAGCAAGCCTTTTAGTGTGGAGTACAGACTCCGCAGGCACGACGGGGAGTATCGGTGGATTGTGGATCAGGGCTACCCGAGTTATAACAGTTCGGGCGAATTCATCGGCTTCATCTGCCACTGCGTGGATGTCACCCATCGGAAACAGGTTGAACTTGATTTGCTGATTGCCAAAGAAAAAGCGGAAGAAAGCGATCGTCTTAAATCGGCATTTCTTGCCAATATGAGTCACGAGATACGCACACCCATGAACGGGATTCTCGGTTTCACCGAATTACTCAAGATTCCCGACCTTTCCGGGCAAAAACAGCGGAAATACATCGGTATTATTGAGAAAAGCGGGGCCCGAATGCTTAACATCATAAACGATATTATCAGTATTTCCAAAGTCGAATCGGGACAAATGGAGGTGGTCATGTCAGAGACGAATGTGAATAAGCAGATCGAATATCTTTATACTTTCTTCAAACCCGAATGCGATCAAAAGGGGGTACATTTATCCTACCAAAATGCATTGCCTGATATTGTTGCTATTATAAAAACGGATAAGGAAAAGGTTTATGCTATCCTCACAAACCTTGTTAAGAATGCGATAAAATTCACATTCGAAGGTTCAATTACATTTGGGTATGAGAAAAAAAACAATTTTCTGGAGTTTTTCGTCAGGGATACCGGAGCGGGTATCCGCAGCGAACTTAAAGAAGTGATTTTTGAAAGATTCAGGCAGGGCAGCGAATCAATAACCCGGAACTACGAGGGAGCAGGACTGGGCTTATCCATTTCGAAAGCCTATGTTGAAATGCTTGGCGGAAAAATCTGGGTTGACAGCAAAGAAAAGAAAGGTGCGGCATTCTATTTCACTTTGCCCATTGATTTATGATTTCTCAAATTTTATGTGGTTCCCAAAATTCCTGAAAAAGAAAACTGTGGCAATCAGGATCAGTGTGCCGAAAACTGCCTGAATATGCATTGTATGCTGCATGCCAACAAGGTCTTTAAGGTATCCTACAAAGAGATATCCGAAAGTGAGTCCTGCTCCGAAATGAAAGGCCCAGATCATCGATTGGCCGGTTGTACTGAGTTCCGGAGGAGTATGCGATTGAACATATTGTACCGCCCCTACCAAAAAGAAGGATATCGTAAAACCGTGAAGGACACCGATAACTATGGCCATTTCAGGGTTGGAGATAAAACCGTATAAAACCATCCTTAGAATGGAGACCAGCATCGCAAGGAGAATTACAAATTCCGGACTGGTTCGTTTCACAAGTTTTATTCCAAAGAGAAAAAACGGGATTTCAAACCCTGCCTGTATTGCAAAGGCTAGCCCAATGAGCTTGTTTGAGGCTCCGATCTCGATGTAATATAGATTGATAAACTGATGAAGGGGTGATATGCTTATTCCGTAAAACAGCATCAGGAAAAAGAACGAAACCACAACCTTGTTCTTCATAAAGGTTTTCAGACTGTTGAAATTCACAAGGTTCCGTCCGGTAAGCGGTTTGGGGGGCAATGTAATTAAATTGATAAGCAGGATTACTGAAAAAAGTATGGCTGCTATGCTAAAGATAATCTCCGTATTGCTCATGGCAAAGTAACCTACAGTTATGGCAGTAAGCGCATAACCCGCTGATCCCCAAAGACGAAACTTGCCATATGAAAGTTCGGGCCGAAGACGCACAAGTCCCAGTGTCATACCATCAACCACTGCGCCCATTGGCTGCTGAAAAAGGGATATCAGGAAAACCAATGCCAGGATTGCAAAATAGGCTGTCAGATACGACATGAAGAAAACGAGAACAGCGCACAGGGCTGAAAGCAGCAACAAGATGCGGTTACTACCCTTTCGATCGGCCATCATACCCCAGAAAGGAACAACAACGGCACTGGTAGAGATAAAGACCGCATTGATGGCCCCAATCTGAAAGCCGGAAAATCCAAGTTTCGAAAGATGTACGTTAAAAAATGCCATCCAGGCAGCAAAAGCGGAATACATCAGAAAATAAAACAGCGGAAGCTTTATGGTCTCCTTCACGTGGCAATATAATTCGTTGATTAATGGCGCAAAGATAATGTTTTGAATTTAGAAGGTAGAATTTAGATGGTAGAATTTAGATTGTAAAACATTGTTGTCCGGCAAAAAATATTAATGATGAACAGATTACCTTCGGTGAGCTCGTACGCTAGCGTACTCGGTTCTTCACTTCACTTCGTTTCGTTCTGAATGACAGTCAATTATGTGTCTTGGTAGGAGTTGGTTGGGGTTGGTTGGCAGCTTCGCT
>CAMAZH010000121.1 GCA_945863035.1 Chitinophaga pinensis
AAACCCCATACACAAGATAAGCGGGCATCTCTGATTGTAGGTGTAATATAAAACCTCTGCAAAACGTGAGGCAAGCCAGCAGTTCCGACCATCAGCGAAAAACAAATTGCCATCCATTGAAACGCAGTACTGCCTGTTGCGGGATCCCAAGGCATGGCGAATTCAGGACTTGCAACAATGGAAAAATTGTGTCCATAGGCATTAATAAGTGCTACTCCATCACTAATATTTGGAGCCGGGATACCCTGAACGATATCTGTTACAATCGATCCATATCCAAACTGAGGAATCATCCAGAAATAATCGAATTTGTAAGTAAGGAGGAAGGTAGGTATCATGAAAGCAATTATCAATATGGTATATTGTATAACCATATTCTTTGTTGCTCCTATCATTCCGGAAATCATGGTATAAAAAATAACTACTGAAGCGCCAATAATTACCGACCATGTATAGTTTATCCCAAGAATCCATTTAAACATTAACCCCACCCCACCAAACTGGCCAACACAATAAGCGAAAGATATAAGGATCGTGAAAACAGCACTGGTTGCCCTTAATCCCTGTGAATAATAACGATCGCCGATAAAGTCGGAGGCTGTGAATTTTCCGTATTTACGAATTTGCCCGGCCATCAAAACCAGAAGGAGCACATACCCTCCTGTCCAGCCCACAACATAAGCAAGTCCGTTGTATCCTGTAACATACATCATTCCTGACAATCCTAAGAAAGAGGCCGCGCTCATCCAATTAGCCCCGATAGCCATACCCGAGCTCACGTTGGATATTTTTCGCCCGGCAGCATAATAATCGGTTGTATCTTTTGCCCTGGAAAGAAACCCGACAAAAACGAAAATAAACAAAACCGTTATTAAAATAATGGCAGGTCCTAATTTAAAACTGCCTTCAAGCTGTGTTAAACTGCCCGCAAAGCTCAAAGCTGGAATTGAAAGTATACTGGTGGAAAGAAATATCTTTTTCATATTTTTCGAAATATTGGAATAAATACCGGATTACTCTTTTATTGAAAACTTCTTTTGTAACTGGGTGATTCTGATGCTGTAGAACAAACAGAGCCCAACAAAAAGAATTAAAAGAAACTCTGACGAGTAAAAATAATGAAAGGGGAATCCTAAAAATATCGTGTCTGTTAGAACTGATTGGTTATGCGTAAGATAGATTTTCATATCAGAGTGCAAAGCCTTCATTTCCTCGGATGTAAGCTCTGCGCTCACAGGGTTTAAGCAATATGGAAGTATTGACACTTTTAGATTTGAAGGGTCTTTTCCTGTCGTTTCATTGGCAATCGCATTAATTGCAGCCTTAGAACCTTTCAGCTGTTCCTGAAGCTGAATGTATTCTGCATCATCAGCCTTAACAAGCTTCTCTCTTGTTGCATTTAATTCTTCAATATAGGAGGTCAGCAAAGTTCTGTCGGAGTCGCCGATCATGCTGAAAACAGTATATGTTATCGCTTTATTAAGCAAAAGCTTACTTTCAGTCTTCACTGACGATTTGCCTGCAACAGCAATCAGGGAATTTACATATACCCCTTTTTCATCTTCCGTGGCATTTCCCGAAATGACATTTTCCCATACCGACTCGAATTTTATAAGTGTCTCTTCTGGTGTTGGTTTCTGAAGTGCAAGCAAAAGAAGCTGAAATCCAAAGATTGCAACAACCCATATTGACAAGAGGGTAAGAATCAAGTTCCTGTTTCTTTTGTTATATTCATTGCCTGGTTTAAAAAGGCTGAACGAGTAATCCTTGTCTGACGGTTCCATTGTATTCTCCTTTGTTAATTTATTAACAGCTAAAATTATCTATTATGGAAAATAATCTTACATTTATTTTCTTGATTGATAACATTGCCGGAGATCAACTTTTTTCCGGCAGCAACCAGAAAGGACTATGCGTTTACTCCAGAATGAAAGTTGCACGTCATGCAAGTTAAAATGCGACATATACCTGACAGCCAGGGAAATGAACATTGAAAACGAGCTTAAGCCGGTTCAGATCATCTATAAAAAATATGAAACAATTTGCCGGCAGAACGCAGGGGTCACTTGCGCCAGCATCCTGATTGAGGGGAACGCAAAAATGTATATTGAGGGCATAAACAGAAAGAATATAATTCTGAATATTTTAATCCCATCGAACTATATCGGACTGACCTCAGTTTTTGGCTCTCCAAATTATTCATACAATGTATCCGCGTTGAATGAGTGCAAAACCTGTCAGGTAGACATTGAAATGGTTAAAATGATGTATTTTAACAATCATAGTTTTCTTTTGAAGTTAAATCACGCCTTTGGAAATTCGGTTTCAGCTATTATGAGGAAATTGATTTCCTTAAACCAGAAGCAATTGAGGGGAAAGGTTGCCGACAGTCTCTTGTATATGTCAAGTCTTTACGAATCAAAGAAGTTCGCACTAACCATAACCCGGAAAGAACTTGGTGAATTATCCGCCATTTCTGAAGAGAATGCCGTACGTGTGTTAACTGAGTTTAGAAACGAAGGTATAATTGATATGAAAGGGAGGCAAATAGAATTAATTAACACCGGATTGTTAGAAACGATAAGCAATATGGGCTGATCAGATTCCAAGTTGCCCGCCCATGAAACTTGCACTTAAATTATCCTGATAGGAGTTTATCTGACTAAAAACCTTCCGGAGAATTAATTGCTCCATTTCACTTAGTTTTTTAGGCTCTAAATAATTGCTGATTTCAGCCTTCAAATCAATCTGCCGTATTTGATGACGGATGCGGAGCAGCATCAGGAAATTAAAATGAAAAATAAGTTCATCACAGGTCTCCGGGCTCAAAACCTTCAGATTCTTCAACATATTCATACGTTCCACTGTTCCCTTGGTGCGGATACTATTATGTAACGCATAAATCCTTGCAAACATTATCACCGGTGCCAGTGAATGTTTAATATCAATGGTTTCCAAGCTTTTCCCGGAAGTTTCAGTAACAATATTTCCAAAGACATTTATGGGAGGTTTAAAAGCCAGCAAGGATTGGGCAAGCATATAAAAAAAAGCCGACCTTCCCTGTAATTCATGGAAAACATGTTCTTCAAGTTCCTTAAACAACTCATGTTTCCCGAAAATCATTCTCAAATCAAAAAACACAGATATATTGAGAATATTTTGAGGATCGGAATTTACAATCCAGTCATTGAAATACTCCTTCCAGATGCTAATGGGCTGACACCATTTTGAATTATCGGCCATAAAATTGCCTTTACAAAGAGGGAGACCTGTTTCATCGAGGTTCCGGCATACCTTAGCCGCCAACCTGTTAAAATAATCATATTGTATTTCCAGTGGAATTGAAGGATCATCCCGGAATATAATTGCATTGTCCTGATCCGAATTAAAGACCGGCTCTTCCCGTCCTTCGCTTCCAATTACAATGAAAACGAAAGGAACAGGAGGCTCACCCAACTCATTGATTGCATTCTGAATGATTTTTCTGCTAATAGCATCGCTAAACATTGAAATTGTTCTGGTAAGCGATTGCGCATTAACAACCTCGTTAAGCATGGTTTTAATAAGGAAGGGAATTTCTTTCCTGTAAAATCCCAGGTCGTTGTTTTCATTGCTTTTTTCAATGGCAGCATACAAAACCTCAGCAGGGTCAAGATAAACACCAAACAAATCTTTTTTTTCCAAAACTCCGGCAATCTCATCCATCTTGTTTTTAATTACAAGAAGGGTTACCCCCTTTACTTCCATTAATGATGCGGCTTCGGCAATTCGGGCCTGTTCACTAAAGAATACTGCAGGGGAATTCATAAATTGAGAAGCCTTGGCATCCAGATTAATGATATCATTGAATACCCATCTGATCATATCACTTCGGGCAATCAGACCTGTACATTCCTGGTCCTTCATCAACAATACATATGATGAAGTCTGTTGATTCATAATTTCAAGCGCTTGCCTTAAAGAGACATCGGCAGGGCAAGAAATTGCCGGTTTGCAATACTCGCTTACGGTTTGATTGTTGGTAACAGCAATTTTCGCAAAGTACCTTGAAATATTTTGAAGGTGTGATTTAAGCTCATCAAGTTCCGATTTAAGCGAGCGATGCTCACTTGTATCCCTGAATGTAAGCAGAAGTCCGGCTTTTTCGGCGAAGCGGACAGGCAGAATTGTCAACACAGCTTCAGCGACAGAGCCGTCCTTTTTTCTCAGTTCAATTTCATGCCGGGTTTCGTTTTTTATTTCGTTGAAAACCAGTTTCTTTTCAGTGGACAGTATTTCTTCGGGGTGGAGTCTCGAAAACTCTTCCGGATTATACTGAAGCCAGTTCTGAATAAATGAATTGGAGTATGCAATTTTTGAGTTGAGCAGAAGCACAATGCCTTCTGTGGACGATTCAAGCAAAGACTTATACTTTTCTTTGGATTCAAGAAGTTGCGCCTCAACCTTGAGTCTCACATTTTCTATGGCAAGGCTCTGGATTGTAATAAAGATAATGATCAGTGAAATAATCAGTGTAATTCCCAATAAGATCAGAATTAGCTTTCTGGTAAAAGACGATATTTCTTCCTGAACATCATCAAGGTAAATTCCCGTTCCGATAATCCAATTCCAGGGCTCGTATTTCTTTACAAAACTCAGTTTGGGAACAATATGGGTTGAATCGTCCTTTAACTGCCATTTATAACTGATAAATCCTTCCCCTGAACTCTTTGCGATTTCAACGGCTTCTATGAAAAGCCTTTTCCCGTCGGGGTCTGAGAAGTCATGGAGACTTTTCCCCGTTAATTCATGCACATAAGGATGCATTATCATAGAAGGGGTAAGGTCGGTAATCCAAAAATAATCTTTTTTATCAGGCCCGTACCTAAGGGCTTCAATCTCGGCAATTGCCTTTTGCTGCGCCTCCTCAAATGTTATCAGTAAGTTGGATTCATCCCTGTGATATTTGTCCAGAATACTCCATGCAGTGTTTGTAAGTTCATGCAGCATACTCTGTTTTTGAAGCAATGCATTTCGTTCAAAAGTTGGGATAATAAAAACGTAAACGGAGGCAATAAAAAGCAGTATTGCCAGCATTGCAGGCAGAACAATTTTCTGAAAAAAACTTGCTTTGAAGAATAGATTCATAAAATAAACCTGCGATTTGTATTTAAAGACAAAACGTTTATAGAGAAATCCTTACAGTTCAATACCGCAAAACCATTCACCTGATTATTGTCGCCAATGGCTGGTATGGTAAGACAGCAATACTTGTTCTTAAGCTTTTTCTCCCCATAAGAATAGAACATAAAGCCCTGAAAAAGCTTGGACAGAATGCTGTCCTCAGGATCGTAACTGATACCCATGCCTTCCATATGCATGTGTCCGCAAATACTTAGTTCATAGCCATTTTGCTTCTGATAGCGAAAATGGTCTTTGAGATTTATTCCGGCTCCGTTAAAAGTAGACACATATGCGCTGAAGTTCGGATACAAGAAATGTGAAAACAAAACTTTTCTGCTACCAAATTCTTTAACAGCGATCTCGGGCAGCGCACGAAGATACTCAGCATCAGTATCGGAAAGGGTTATGGGATGGTCATCGGAATAGTTCCACACTTTCCCCTGCGACATCTCCATTTTTTCTTCCGGTGAAAGATTGTACCAGTTGTCGGGGAATTTAAATCCTGAACTGTATTTCGGAACTTTTCTCAGATGGAACATATCATGATTTCCCAGAAGAACGGTACTGCAATTATTTCTGATCAGATTAATGCATTCAGAAGCATTTCTGGTGTCTTCATAAGTGGCTCTCATAAATGGATAGCCAAGAATATCGCCAACGCATACGATATGATCGCACTTTTCGAGTTCAATCATTTTCAAAGCCTTTTTGAGGCTGATGATATCTTCATGAATATCGGCAATGACAGCTATTTTCAATTTTTCAATATTTATAAAGAGTTCATATTTATACAAGGTTAATAAATAATAACTCTCTTCAATCTGAATTTTCGAAAAAAGAGAGGTTATCAGTCTGAATATAATCAGGTGGTATTGCCAGTCCCTTCAAAACAAAGTCGCCAAAGTGTAAACAACCGGGTTTTCTTACTTGAGATATCCCTTAACAAGTTCGACCAATTTCTTCGAATTAATCGGCTTCGTAATGTAGCTGTCAAAGCAATTCCCGCTATACTTCTCGATTTCCGATTCAAGGGCGTATGCCGATTGGGCAATTATCGGAACCTCCGGGCAAAGCATTTTTATTTCTTTTGCGGCTGCATGTCCGTCCTTTTTCGGCATTTTAATATCCATAAGAATAAGACAAATCTCAGGATTTTCCTTAAACATTTCGATCACCTCAACTCCATCTTGGGCATGAATCAGTTTAACATCAACGTCACTTAACAATTCCTCTATCAAGAAAAAATTGAATTCCTCATCTTCCGCAACCAGTATGGTTTTGGAATTCCCTTTCATACATCCTGATTTATCCGGCTTATCCATATCCATGAGTTGTTTATAAGGTATGGTAAAATAAAACTCCGAGCCCTGTTCCGGTTCCGAAACAACCCGGATTTCCCCTCCCAACAATTCCACAAATCCTTTCGAAATGGAGAGGCCCAAGCCGGCTCCCCCATACTTTTTGCTAATTGACAAGTCGGCTTGTCGGAAGCGATCAAATATTTTTTCTTGTAATTCAGGTCGGATTCCTATACCACTATCCTTTACAAAAAATTCGAGTAAAGGATCTTCCCTGTCCTTCTCTTTCACTGCATATCCGAACTCCACCTGGCCTTCGTGGGTAAATTTCAGTGAATTGGAAATCAGGTTAGATAATATTTGGGTAAGTTTGGTTTTATCGGTATAAATCCCAGACTCCTTATTCGGCAGCCCCAATTTTGCTTTAAGCGAAATATTCCTGCCTACTGCCTGGGGCATAAATATGGATAGCAATTCATCAATTACACTGTTGATGCAAAAGGCTGAAATATTTACTCTTTCCTGTTTTGTTTCGAGGGATGAGATGGAAAGAACATCTGCCACGACAGAAAGTAATTGGTTACTGCTGTTTTGAATAATCGATATGAAATTTTGCCGCTTCTCCTCCGACAGGTCAGGTTTATCCAACATTCCGGAAAAGCCAGCTATAGCATTCATCGGAGTGCGTATTTCATGGGAAATGTTCTGCAGAAAAGCTGTTTTCAGCCGATCGCTTTCCTCAGCTTTGGCTTTGGCGCTCAACAATTCCTCTTCAGCTCTTTTCTGTTCGGTAATATCCTTAAAGACGCAATAAGTTTGTTTAAAGTTACCTTCCGGGGTAAGACCCACATTTCCCTCGAATGAAACAAAAATAAAATCCCCGTCTTTTTTCCTCAACTTAAATTGCACATCCGATATGGAGCCCCTGATTTTGAATTGGGGAAAATTAGTTCTAAAGTGATCTGTAAAATCCGGGTGGAGAAAATCCCCAAACCATTTGCCAATTACCTCCTCGCGCTCGTAGCCCAGAGTTTTAAGCCACATTGGGTTCAGATCAATTATCTTCCCATCAGCATCCAAAGATTGGTAGGATAAGGGAGCGTTGATAAACAACGAACGATGTTTAAGCTCGCTTTCCTCTGTAATCCTTTTTGCATTGATCAACTTCAGCTCCTGTTGCTTCTTTTCCGTTATATTGGTTGCAATGCCCACCCGCCTGACGATTTTTCCCGACTCTCCAATAATCGGGTACGATTTCGCATTGATCCAGAGAATGCTTTTATCGTATCTCACGATGCGATAATCGTAGTCGAAAAGCCCCTCGTCATTAAACTTCGAGGACTTGAATAATTCAGTTACCCGGGATAGGTCTTCGTGATGTATACGCTCAAAAAATATCTGGGGATTATCGTAAAGCATCTGACAAGGAATTCCAAAAACCCTTTCAAAAGCGGGGTTAACATAAAGCATCTCGGTTTCGGTGCGAACCCAGAAAACCTCATCGATGTTCTCGGCCAATTGCCTGAATTTTTGTTCGCTCTCGTTGGATTTTTCTTTTGCCAGGCTCAATTTTTCCTGAATAGTCTCATTTTCCAGGAGTTCTTTATGCAATTTATAATTTGCATAGCTGGTGGACGTGAGGATATTTGCCAGCTGAGAATAAAACCCCATGGCCAGTTCCACATATTCCCGGGTGAATCTTGGGGTTTTCCGTAAAGCAGATAAATATTCAGCCTTGTCGAACTTGTATTTTTCGGCCTGCTCCAAAAAGAAATCCTCATTTACAATTTCGTCAGCGTAATGAAACTGCCCCAAGAATATTGTTGCCACATGTTCCTCTTCAATAAAAATGGGCTTTGCAATATCCCAAAGATTGTTTTTGCATTTATAGGCAACGTAGCTATTTTGGGCAAGATGATCAACAAAATACTTATCGCTCTCCAAACAATTTTTGAGCGTTTCGGGTTGGCACCGATGAAATTTCGTACAGATATCCTGCCATCCGGTTGCAACCAATATATTATTCTCAGGGTCTATCACTCCTATTGGAATTCCGGTTAGGGAGTAAAAAGCGTCCATTAATTTCTGGAACTCCGAGAAATCCACCAGATCTTTAATAATTATTCTATTGCGTGCCATTTCAGTATTTTCTACATTTTCGAATAAATTACACAGAAATTCATTCTCAATCGCGCGACATGGTAATAGGCCAATCTTTTTTACCCAATCTTTTAATGAGTCAGTTCCGCCTAGACTGGTCTTTCAATTTTCAAGCAACTAAATGTACAACGTTTTGGGAAATTCCCAAATTCAGCCAGAGAACCCAAGAAGTGGGTAAAAAGCACTTGTAACAGCTTCATTCGGATGATATGCGCTTATAGGACTGTGTCTTGGAACGATGCAGCAAAAAACAAAGGGGTTTTATCGCGCTATTTAAAATGAAACTAAATTAAGCGTTTTGGCTCACTATATGATTTATAGCAATATTTAATAATAATGTAATTCTAATTTTGTAATTCCAATAAATAACTAACAATGGCTGTGACCAGCGGCAAATCGATTGAGCATAAAGGATTTATAGAGCGCATCGCCGATAATTCAGTAGTTGTGCGGATTATTTCCGAATCCGCATGCGCTGCTTGTCACGCCAAAGGCGCATGCACTGCAGCAGACATGCAGGATAAAGAGATCGTTGTTGGCGGCAGTACCGGAAACTTCAAAACTGGCGAGATGGTAAATCTGGTAATGGAACAATCGCAAGGATATAAAGCGCTGTTGATTGGTTATGTTTATCCGTTCATTATTCTTTTTACGGCTTTGTTATCGGCGAATACGGCAGGGCTAAGCGAGTTGGGTTCCGGTTTGTTGGCTTTGGGACTTCTGCCCCCTTATTATTTCTTCGTTTACTTATTTAAAAATAAAATAAGTAAAAACTTTAATTTTTCCATACGAAAGATCGATTGATATGAGCAATGTCGTTCTGTTTACAATAATAACCCTGAGCACTATCGGGGCTGCATCGGCGATAATACTGTATTTTGTTGCCCAGAAGTTCAAGGTTTATGAAGACCCGCGCATCGACACTGTTGAGCAGGCTCTGCCTTTGGCTAACTGCGGAGGCTGTGGTTATCCAGGCTGTCGGAATTTTGCGGAAGCCGTGGTGAAATCCGAAAGTTTCGATGGATTGTACTGTCCGGTAGGTGGCAACGAGACCATGAAAACTCTGGCAGCCTTGTTGGGTCGTGAAGCCGTTGAGCAAGAGGCAACCGTTGCCGTTGTGCGTTGCAGCGGGTCTCCTCAACACCGTCCCCGGACCAATCATTACGATGGAGCTAAATCGTGTACCATTGCCCATAGCTTGTATATCGGGGAAAGCGGATGCCCACACGGATGTCTTGGCTATGGGGAATGTGTTGAGGCATGCGACTTCGATGCCATACACATGAACCCTGAAACAGGTCTTCCTGAAGTTACCGATGATAAATGCACTGCATGTGGTGCTTGCGTAAAGGCTTGTCCGAGAAACATCATCGAGTTGAGAAAGAAAAACCCAAAAGACCGGAAGATTTTTGTTTCGTGTATCAACGAGGAAAAGGGCGCAATAGCTCGTAAAAATTGTGCAGTGGCCTGCATTGGCTGCGGCAAGTGCGTTAAGGTTTGCCCATACGACGCCATCACTATGGAGAATAATCTGGCCTATATCGATCCGGTGAAATGCAGGCTTTGCCGCAAATGTGTTGTGGAGTGCCCAACCCATGCCATCCTCGAGATTGGTTTCCCTCCCCGGAAAGAAAAACCGGTTGCTACAGAGGAGAGTGAAGGCTCAGGATCGAATATAAGTTAAAGCAGCTACTACTAAACCATCAAAAAAGTGCTAAAAACATTCACACTAGGCGGTGTTCATCCGGAAGAAAACAAGTTCTCTTCTCATAAAAAGATTGAGGTTCTCCCAATTCCTCCCGTGGTAACCATTCCCCTTTCCCAGCACATTGGCGCCCCGGCAAAAGTGTTGGTCAATAAGGGCGACAAAGTGAAAACCGGACAGGTAATAGCTGAATCCGGAGGTTTTGTTTCGGCAAATATCCACTCATCTGTAAGCGGAACGGTACTGAAGGTAGAGGCGTTCCCCGACAGCACAGGCTATCGCAGGATGTCGGTACAGATTCAGACCGAAGGGGACGAATGGGTTGATGGCGTGGATTTGGGTTCCGATCTCAAAAAAGACTTCGGCTTCAGTTCCGAGGAGATTATTCAGAAGATCATCGCCTCAGGCCTTGTAGGTCTCGGGGGAGCAACTTTCCCTTCCCACGTAAAACTCAGCATCCCACAAGGGAAAAAAGCCGAGTACCTTATTGTAAACGCAGTAGAATGCGAGCCGTATTTAACTGCCGATCACTCGCTTATGCTTGAAAAGGGCGAAGAAATAATTGTGGGGACACGGATTATGATGAAAGCTCTTAAAGTTGAAAAAGCCATCATCGGCATCGAGAACAACAAGCCCGATGCTATTGAGGTTATGAGCAGGCTTGCTGGGGGAGAAAAGGGTATTTCGGTAGTGGCCTTAAAGGTTAAGTATCCGCAAGGCGGCGAGAAACAGCTGGTTCAAGCTCTGATCAATCGAGAAGTGCCCTCTGGAGCCCTCCCCATCGACGTTGGAGTAGTTGCCTTTAATGTAGGCAGTGTCTA
>CAMAZH010000122.1 GCA_945863035.1 Chitinophaga pinensis
CTGTGTTCAGTATATTGGGGCATTATTGGGGGTATATCAACTACTTGGCGGCACTTGGATAATTCTGTGGTTGCATTGGAAAGGTCTTTACCGCAATGATTGCAGAATGCTGGTTTATGTTCGACAATATGATCGGGGTTTTCAACCATTTTAAGGGTGTTGCCTTCATGTCCTTTCTGTCCACCCGGCGATTTGCCATCAGAAGAGCCCAGGCTTTTTGTTTTTAAAGGCCTGTTTTCATCCTTGGAAGGAGGCACAGAACTATTGCGGCTGTTTTTAGGGTGCTTTAACCGCTCTATCTCTTGCATTAATTGTTGTACAAGTGCTTTGAGAAAGACTATTTCAGATTCGAGTTCTGCTATCTTTTTTTGTTCCGGTGTCAACTTCCTGCATTTTTATGCAAAGCAAGTCAAAAGCAATGAAATAGAGTGCTTTAGAAGATGAAAGTTGTTAATTGGTAACCAACAAATGTTAATAACACAACGATTTTTCAGAAAAACCAGGAAGCACTTGTCCTGAATTGTTAATAACTGCCCAATTTTTTTGATATTGCTGAATAGTTACAATTTTTTAAACATAAGTCATTTTTTTTATGACTAAAAGTTAAAAAAACTCTGAGATTATTTCTATGCTTTCGAATTATATTATTTCTATAGATAAACTTCCCCACTAAAATAAGTGAAAAAATATCAGTTACAAGATTAGTTGGGAAATGGTTGGGAAACACACCTTTTTTAAAATGACAAAGCCCCTGATTTACAGAGGCTTTATACATTTTAATTGGCGGTGCGGACGGGACTCGAACCCGCGACCCACGGCGTGACAGGCCGTTATTCTAACCAACTGAACTACCGCACCATTTTCAAATGCCATGCAAAAGTAGTATATTTTTTAATTCCACAAAATAAAAGGCAAAGAAAAACAAACAATTTTGCTCTGGCATTCCAAACTTTCCGATTAGCCTTCGATAATCAGGATTTTCTCGATTACATCGCCGCCTCTTATTGCGTCAATAACTTCCAATCCCTCAACGACTTTTCCAAAGCAAGTATGGTTACGATCCAAATGCTGGGTGTTCTGACGATTGTGGCAGATAAAAAACTGCGATCCGCCTGTATTGCGCCCGGCATGCGCCATACTTAACACCCCACGATCGTGGTATTGATTGTCACCCGTCAATTCACATTTAATTGTATAACCGGGTCCTCCCATACCCGTTCCATCCGGGCAGCCGCCCTGGACCACAAAATCAGGTATCACGCGGTGAAAAGTCAGACCGTCGTAATAACCGCTTTTTGAAAGTTTAACAAAGTTAGCAACGGTTTCCGGAGCATCCTTTTCATAAAAATCAATTTTCATTACACCCTTTACGGTGTGCATTTCAGCTTTTAACATGATTGAAACAGTTTAATTGTTCAGTGGGCAAAAGTACCTATTTAATTTTAGATTTCGGAATTAATGAATTCCGAATTTGAATTCTGTTATGACTCCGCCTTTACCTCTTTCTCCTCAAGAGTCTTAAAAACTGAAGCATCCGATATCACCTTCATTTCGCGAAACCCTGAATAATACAACCAAACCAGATAGGGAATAAAAGCCAGAAGCAGTAGGTTTATTTTGGACAATAGCATAAAATCATATATCCCATGCAATAAGACCGGGATGAAAAGAGCTTTTAGGAGAAAAGTCCTTCGCAATTCCCGGTACATATGAGCAACACCAAAATAGTACCCCATTCGGATACCAAACAGTGCATGTGCAGGAACAGCAGTTAGGGCCCGGACCAAGGCCACCTTATTTCCCCCTTCAGCCACATACATAATATTCTCAACAGCGGCAAAACCCAAAGAAACAAAAACCGCATATACAATACCATCGAATTTCTCGTTAAAATTCGGGTTTCGCCATATTAAAATGTATAATCCAAGGAACTTAAACAACTCTTCGATAAATCCTGCTGTAATAAAGGAGGTGTAAAACGCATCTCCGATATGAGGCAACAATGGTTTTACTCCCTCGAGAAAATGCCCGGTAAAAAGTACAGGGATAACAATAAAAGCCCCAACTGCTAAAGCCTTCACCAACATTCCAATTGGTTCTTTTTCGTATCTGTCACGGAAATAGACATAGAAAAGGATAGTGAAAACAGGAGCCAGAGAGATTATCAATACTTGCATCATTACCAGGGATAAGATGAAAAGTTGCCCATTTCCGCACCGAAAGGTGACGGGAAATAATAATTGTCCCAATCTGTCATTCGTATTTCCGCACCAATTGTAAAATTGCCAAAATTCAAGTTTGAGCCAAAAGAGTAACTACTTGAGGGAAGATGATTAAAGGGGATAAAGGCTCCAAGCTGCTTTATGCCAGTTCCGTACAAGCTAAGTCGAGGGGTAATCTGATAATTTGCCGATCCATAAAAAGACAGTGTATTATAAAAATGATTTGCCCCCTGCTCAGATGGGAAATTCTTCATCACCGGAAAATAACGACCAGCAATAACTCCGCCTTCGACAGATAGTTTTAGGGTAATGGGCAAGACTAAAAAAGAGGAAGCTGTCAGACCGCTGACCGAACCGTATTTTGGCATAAACATGAAGCTACTCCCGACAGAATTACGCATTTGAGGGCCGGATTTGACCTTCAGGTAACTCGGCTCACCTATGCTGTCGAAGACTTCAATTCCCTGAGCGAAAGTGTTCCGCGTATTGAGTAGGCAAAGAAATGCGATTATGCAATAAAGGAGTTTTCGGATACTCATAGCCTAAAATAGAATTGTTACTACTGCCGAGGTAAAAGTATTGAGAAAAATGACAGGCCGATTAAAAACGCGAGAAAAATTACTGCTTTGTTGCTAATATATCGTTTTTCATGGTGTTAAATTCAAAGACGATGTATCGAGATCTGAATATTTGCTAAGCAAAACGGATAATTTTTGTGCAATCTTCAGCCCTCCCCCCTTCACATCCGATTCAATATTTAGAGCCATTACAGGATCGTGAAGTGACATTCTAAGAAGCAGCCAACCTTTTTCATTTTCGCAGTTAATTCTAATTCCCTCGAAATTTGGCTGTTCAATGGACCACCCGGGTATGCTTTCCACTAATTCCGCTAATTTCAATATCACCATATTTCCGTAATTCACAAAGTCTGTATGCTTGATTGCAAAACGATATTCATCGTTTTCCAGAGTCACAGGCATTTTTTCAATCAGACTGGATAAGTTCTTGTTTTCCTTTTTAAGCAAGCCCATTTTAACAAGTAACTTGGCAACCAGGAAAGCCCCGTCATCCAGAAAATGGTTTTCCTTCAGAGCGGCATGCCCCGAGGTCTCAATAGCCAGCCAAGACTCCTTCCCCGACACATTCAAACGTATAGATTCATTAATTACATTCTTATATCCTCTTTTAAAACGATGATGAATACCTCCCAATTCCTCTTCGATAAACCATTTCAGTCCCGCCGAAGTAATTGAGTCTGTAACAATAACAGACTGTGGATGTTCTTCGAGAATTACAGCCGATATTAATGCTATCAGTTCATTTCTGTTAATGGGTCTTCCCAATTCATCCACAATGGCCGCCCGGTCAACATCCGTGTCAAAGATAATTCCCAAATCGGCCTTTTCCCGAATAACGGCATCGCAAATGGATGACATCGCATGGGGATCCTCGGGATTAGGAACGTGGTTCGGGAAATGACCGTCAGGTTCCAAGAACTGACTTCCACGTATATCCGCTCCCAGCGGAGCCAAAACCTTATCGGCAAAGAAACCTCCTGAACCATTCCCTGCATCAACAATTATTTTAAGACCCGCAAGCGGATGATCAAATTGATCTTTGCAGTTCACACCCTTTCGAACGAATTTTACCAGTGAAGATGCGTAATCTGAAATGAAATCGATTTCACTGACGGTGCCAATCTTTTCTGTCAAGTCAAAAGTACCCATTCCCGCTATAGCTAAAAGATCAGACACATCCCTCTTATCAAATCCACCCTTAGGGGTAAAGAATTTCATTCCATTCCTGTTAAATGGCAAATGACTTGCAGTCAGCATCACTGCACCATCCACCCCCAGTCTGTCATCGATTGTCGTCATGAACATTGCCGGGGTTGAAGCCAGTCCGCAATCCAAAACATTAAAACCCGATTCCGCAAGTCCCCTAATAAAAGCCTGCTTAAGCCCCATACCTGAAATACGAGAGTCCGCTCCAATGGCTACGGTTCCTCTATTCACTCCATTTTTTTTAAGCCAGACGGCAAAAGACTTTCCAAGAATTGCAGAATGCTCTATCGTCAAATTTACTTGCTCTCCTACCACTCCTGCCAATGCAATGCCTCGGATATCAGAACCATTTTGTAATTTTTTCCAATCTTCAATTTTCATTGTTTAAGATATTTATCGAGTTTTAAAATTCTTAGTCTTCAAGTTTCTTAGTAGAGCCATCTTTTTCTCAAGTTATCACCGAATGTAAATAGGTCCATATTGTGATAATCATCTGTAGGAACTCGAAGTTATTGTTGCAGAGCTGTTTGTGGGATACTCCATAAACAGCGCTTCTTGTTCCAAATCAAGCGAATCATACGCGGAAAACATTTTCAAATTTAGGTACATTGCAAAGCTTATCCAATGCACGAAACAATTAATTGTTTATCCTTTTTGATTCAAAGAATCAGTTATAAAACTATTCAAAAGATATTCCCAAGACAAATTGTTTGCTTTGCCGGATTCATAATCTGAAAATCCAAATCTATGACTTTTAAAATATCAGCAGCCAGTTTTTGATTGTGGTAATCGAGGAAGTTATTTCTATCGCCAAATAACTCAAGAATTTCATGTGTCTTAATAATCGATGGGGAGCTATTCAAATAGTGGGAAAACGAGGAGTGGGGCCACTCTTCAATCTTATGCGTAAATCCATGAATAACGGGGTTTAAGTGGATAAAGGCAACAAGTGATAAAAGGTAAGTTTCGTCGGTGACTAATTTCCTTCTTATTTTCTGATAGTAAAGATTTCCTCTGGTGTTGTAAATTTTATGATAGGCTTGAGTGTAGGATATTAGCCAGTTTTTAATCGCGTTTGTTACCTGAATTGGTGTTATCTGTTTAACGAGTTCCGATCTCTTAAAGAGATCGGAACTCGTTAAGTTGGAAGAAATCGCGGATGCATTTGAATTATCATTAAATTCCTCCTTTATCCTTACTAGAAAATGAAAATGATTTGGCATCAAACAGTATGCGAAAGTATCAGCAAATAGATCGAAATACTTAATATATTTCTCAAGAAAATACCGATAATTATCCTCCGACCGAAACAGATTGAGATATCCGTTTGAATGATTATAGAGATGGTAATACCTCCCCGGGAGAATTTGCTCTTTTGTAGACATAAAGTACTTTGTTTTAAGAAAAACGATTCTTCCTACGGTCGTGAAAACCGAACTATTGCACAATACTTTATGTCTTCAAAAATTAAATCTCAGCGTTTTGCGTACGTTTTTTTAAGCCAACAGCCAAATAATCCCATATGTTAATGTTCCTCCAGCAAGATTTACTTCTCTACCAAAATCAATTCCCTTCCAAAAAACGTCCCAATTCAAGATATCTCAAGTAAATCCCCTCATAAATCGCTGCCCTTGACTGGTCAGGAAAGTACTCCTTCTCGAAGCCTCCTCCCATCTTTAACTGCGCTTGCTCAAGACTTGGATGAATGCCCGCTACAACACTTGCAGCCATTGCTGAACCCAGAGCGCAGGTCTGCTCGGAGCGCGCTACTTTTATTGGCACATTCATCACATCACAAACAATCTGCATTACAAAGGGAGACTTCTTTGCAACTCCGCCGAGAGCAATTACGCCATCGATTCTAACTCCTTCCCTCTTAAACCGATCGCTGATTGCGCGCGAGCCAAAAGCTGTAGCCTCAACCAGGGCACGGTAAATCATCGGTGCATCGGTTCCCAGCGTGAGACCGGTTATGGCACCTTTCAGATTCTGATTTGCATCAGGCGTTCTGCGTCCATTCATCCAGTCAATTGCCAAGGGGGCTGAAATTGAAGGTTCAACTTTCCCAGCAGCCTCAGTTAGGTCTGCAATCACACGGTCTGATAATTGGAGTGCAATATCCTTTTTCTGCTCCTCCGTGTAATTGGATAAACCATTTAGCGAATGTTCTATAGGCCATAAAAGCAGTTTCTTGTACCAAGCGTAAATGTCACCGAATGCCGATTGCCCGGCTTCCATTCCAAGCATTCCAGGGACAATTGAGCCTTCTACCTGTCCGCAAATGCCTGCCACAAGCTTATCTCCTACCTCATCCATGGGTGCAATCAGCATATCGCAGGTTGAGGTACCCATAACTTTGCTGAGAAAATAAGGTCGAACCTCGCCGCCTACAGCGCCCAGATGGGCATCGAACGAACCGGCCCCAACCACAACATTCTTTGGCAGACCTAGCTTGCTTGCCCATTCAGCAGACAACTCGCCCACTTTGTAATCGCATTCATAGGTATCAGTAAAAAGTCTGTCTCGCAAGCCTTTAAGCAGTGGATCGAGTTTAATAAGGAAATCCTCAGAAGGGAGTCCTCCGAAATCTTTGTGCCACATAGCCTTGTGACCTGCGGCGCATCTGCTCCTTATAAGTTTCAGGGGATCAGAATCCGAAGTCAGAACTGCGGGAATCCAGTCGCAGTGCTCAACCCATGAGAAAGCAGCAGCTCTAACCTTTTCGTCAACGCGAAGTACATGCAATATCTTGGCCCAGAACCATTCTGAAGAATAAATCCCACCTTCAAAACAAGTGAAATCCACTCCGCCCCAACTTCTGGACAAAGCATTAATCTCTTCCGCCTCGGCAATTGCTGTATGGTCTTTCCACAGCACGAACATGGCATTGGGGTTGTCTTGAAATTCAGGAAGCAGGCTGAGGGGTACACCTTCGCGGTTTACTGCTATGGGAGTTGAGCCTGTTGTATCGACCGAGATCGCGACAATATTATTCCTCACTTCATCCGAAACATTGGCTAATGCCTGCTTAACGGATTCCTCCAAGCCTCCCAGATAGTCGAGAGGATGCTGTCTGAATTGATTTATTGCCGGATTGCAGAATTTACCCTCTTTCCAGCGCGGGTAATAATATACCGAGGTTGCCACTTCCTCTCCTGTCGATGTGTTTACAATTAATGCCCTGACGGAGTCAGTGCCATAATCGAGACCTATGGTGAATTTTGATTGATTCATGAGTTTTGTTGATTTAAAATAATTTATGTCTAGGAGTCCCTTAGGACAACATTATATAGGTGAGGAGACCAATAATGATACCTCCTGACCCTGTTTCTTACTTTCCATCCTGACCATAGTAGGCATCCTTCCCATGCTTCCGGAAATAATGCTTATCAAGCAGAAACTGGTCAATTGGCTTTTCATTACCCAAAACAACCGTGCGAAAAGCCATCTTCGCGAGATACTCCATTACCACTGCATTATGAACCGCATTTCCAGGCGTTTTCCCCCATGAAAAAGGACCATGACCATTCACCAGAATACCAGGAATAGCATCAGGATCCATTTCTTTAAAGGTGGAAACAATAAGCTTACCCGTTTCAAGTTCGTATTCTCCCTTAACCTCCTTTTCTTCCAAGGTCCGAGTACAAGGAATCTCACCATAAAAATAATCGGCATGGGTTGTGCCAAACGCAGGTATTGACCTGCCCGACTGAGCCCATGAAGTTGCCCACTCCGAATGAGTATGAACAATTCCCCCTACATTTTTAAAATTCCGGTAGATCTCAAGGTGAGTCAAAGTGTCGCTTGACGGCTTGTACTTCCCCTCTACAACATTGCCTTCCATATCCACAACAACCATGTCATCAGGCGACATTTCCTCATAAGTTACTCCGGAGGGCTTAATTACGATAAGTCCCTCGCGACGGTCAATCCCGCTAACGTTACCCCAGGTAAATATTACCAGGTTAAAATGCACCAGTTCCAGGTTGGCAAGGTATACTGAGTGTTTCAAATCTTTTAACATCGGATCGGATATTTGTTTCAAGTCTATAAATTCTGTAAGGTATTAAAGTGTCGGCAAACCGATACTTCAAAAACCTTACAAACCTTCAGCACAATGTTCGTTACTTGCATTCTAGCCTATGAACTCTATTACCTTCTTAGTTGGTAATATAAGTCATTCCACCTGATTTCCTTTTTAAATTCCCGTATTTTTGTGTCATTATCGATCAGGAGAAACTCCATTCCTGCCATTTCTGCAAAATCTTCCATTTCCTCCACTCCGATAGCCATGCTGAACCCTGTGTGGTGTGCACCCCCTGCATGAATCCAAGCTTCCGCTGAGACTTTAAGATCCGGTTCGGGAATCCACACAACCCTCGCAACAGGTAATTTGGGAAGAGCGGCATCGGGATTTACAACCTTACAGGGATTCGCCAACAAGCGAAAACGATCGCCCATATCCATGATGGAAACGTTGATACCTTTTCCTTCCGGCACATTGAAAACAAGGCGCGCCGGATCTTCTTTCCCACCAATTCCCAGAGGGTGAATTTCGAGTGAAGCCTTTCCTTGGCCAATAGATGGACACACCTCAAGCATGTGGGCACCAAGAACCTTCATTCCATTAGGATCCAAATGATAGGTGTAATCTTCCATGAAAGAAGTTCCTCCTGTTAAGCCCGTACTCATAACCTTCATAGCGCGCACCAGTGCCGATGTTTTCCAATCGCCTTCAGCACCAAAACCGTATCCGTCTTCCATCAGTCTCTGAACAGCAAGTCCCGGAAGCTGTTTCATACCATGAAGGTCTTCAAAAGTGGTTGTAAAGGCCTTAAATCCTCCCTTTTCCAGAAAAGTTCTCATGCCCAACTCAATTCTGGCGGATTCTTTCAGTGCATCACGCTTAGCTCCCTGTTTTATTATCTCGGGGGATATTTGGTATTCGGCTTCATATTGAGTCAGCAGTTTTTCCACGTCAGCCTCACTAATCTGGTTTATTGCATTAACCATATCTCCTACGCCATATCCATTTACCGAATACCCCAAACGAAGCTGAGCTTCAACTTTGTCTCCCTCGGTAACAGCTACTTCGCGCATATTGTCGCCAAAACGGGCAACCTTCATTCCCTGCCACTCATTCCACCCGCAGGCTGCGCGTGACCAAGAACCAATTTTCTTGCGAATGTCTTCTTCTTTCCAGTGACCAACAATAACCTTGCGGTTCTGACGCATACGGCTTACTATAAAGCCATACTCCCGATCACCATGTGCAGATTGGTTCAGGTTCATGAAATCCATATCAATAGAATCCCAGGGAATGTCGCGGTTGTACTGGGTATGAAGATGTGCGATGGGCTTGTTTAAAACCTTTAGACCATTTATCCACATCTTTGCCGGTGAGAAAGTATGCATCCACGTGATAATGCCCACACAGTTAACGCTATTGTTAACCTCCATACAAAGACTAAGAATCTCTTCCGGGGTTTTAAGCACCGGCTTAAAAACTACTGTAACAGGAATGTGCAGAGAATTATTCAAGTCTGTTGCAATCTCCTGCGAGTCTCGTGCTACTTGTTTTAGTGTTTCTTCACCATACAGGTGTTGACTACCTGTTACGAACCAGATTTCTTTGTTTTTCAAATTATTCATTTTATATAATTTAGTTTATGTTTTTTATAATTCAAATCCCAATCCTTCAGATAACAATTCATCGTATTTCTTTTTATCGAACATAAAAAGAAAAGCTCCCTTTTTGGATCCGGATTTATCCTTTTCATCAAGCTTCTTAAGCAATCCCATCGACAATATCTTTTTACGGAAGTTTCGCTTGTCAAAATCCTCACCGTAAATGGCTTCATAAAGTTTCTGAAGACGGGGAAGCGTGAACTTTTCGGGTAGAAGCTCAAACCCGATGGGCTCGGAAGCCGCCTTTCGCCGCAACCGTCGCAAAGCCTTGTTTACCATAACCTTATGATCAAGGACCAAATCAGGAAGATCACCCATTGGAATCCAAGCCGCATCGTAATCACCTCCCTCGAGCGAACTGTAATGCTCCGTGTTTATCAGTGCGAAATAGGCCACCGAAATGACTCTCTCTTTATCCCTTTCCACATCGCCATAGGTAAACAGTTGCTCGAGATAAATCCCGCTGAAGCCGGTTAACGTTAACAATATCCTCCCTGCCGCGTCATTAAGGTTTTCATTCTCGTTGAGAAATCCCCCGAAAAGTGACCAACCCCCGCTATAAGGCTCAAACTTGCGCTTATGAAGAAGAATGTTAATCTTCTCCTGATCAAAGCCGAAAATGATACAGTCGACAGCCACATAGTGTTTGCTATGTTTGGAATAAAAAGGTATGCTCATTACAATTCTTTACCAGAAATAGATGTAAAAGGCAACAATAAATGCAATAACAATAAGTGAGTTGATTACATCCCAATTGTTCCAACTGGCGCGTGTAATAGCCCTTTGTTCCGGACTTGCAGAACCAAAATACAAGCCTTGAATCTTTAAAGGATCCATTTTCTCGGTAAAGAAACTTACAACGACCATCAGTGAGATGATAACAAAAAACAGGGCTATCTCATAATGAAGCCAGTTTGGAGCAACAATCAGGTCGTAGAAAAACCCGTCACCGGTTTCTGTTCCATAGTAGACTTTCATGCCGAGTCGGAGCATTCCCAAAATAAACCCAACAACCAAACCGGCATATCCAGCTGCAGGAGTGGTTCTTTTAGAGATGACCCCGAGAAGGAAAACAGCGGCAATACCCGGTGCCAAAAGCGATTGGACATCCTGCAGATAGGCATACAATACTGACCCAAGACTCCTCATGACAGGAATCCACAATACACCCAAAATCACAACAACAACCGTTGCCATTCTTCCTACTGCAACATAATGCTTCTCGGTTTTTCCAGGTTTGTATTTCTGGTAAAAATCAACAGTAAACAGCATTGATGAGGAGTTAAACAGGGAAGCCAGTGAACTCATTAAAGCGGCCAGAATCCCACCTATTACAATCCCTGTAAATCCTTTGGGAAGTAGCTCCTTAACCAGGGTTGAAAAAGCTGCATCATTGCTGGCAAGCTG
>CAMAZH010000123.1 GCA_945863035.1 Chitinophaga pinensis
TCATTAACAACCATACTGGAATCAAGTAAATGCCAAAATTTGACATTTACCATTTGCATTTTGCCTTTTGACTTTTTTTGGCCTTACTAGTTCCCAAGAGTTGCCACCATAACTGCCTTTATGGTATGAACTCTGTTTTCAGCCTCATCGAAAACAATTGAATAAGGGGCCTCAAAAACTTCCTCAGTAACTTCAAGCCCGTTCATCCCAAACTTTTGGTAAATCTCGCGGCCAATTTTCGTTTCAAGGTTGTGATATGCCGGAAGACAATGCATAAATTTCACTTTCGGGTTACCGGTTCTGGCAACAAGTTCCGCATTAATCTGATAGGGTTTCAGAAGTTTGATGCGCTCCTCCCATACTGAATCAGGCTCACCCATCGACACCCATACATCGGTATAGAGGAAGTCGACGCCTTTGACCGCTTTATCAACATCGTCGGTTATTGTGATCTTCGCGCCAGTTTCTTTGGCAATCTCACGGCAAATTTTCACCAGCTCATCCGAGGGTTGGATGCTTTTCGGTGCTGCAGCCCGAAAGTCCATTCCCATTTTCGCTGCGCCCACCATCAATGAATTGCCCATATTGTTGCGGGCATCCCCGAGGTAGCAAAAGCTGATTTGGCTCAATGGCTTGTCACTATGCTCAATCATCGTCATAAGGTCCGCCAGGATTTGTGTGGGATGGAATTCGTCGGTAAGGCCATTCCAAACCGGAACACCTGCATAAGCAGCCAGCTCTTCAACGATAGACTGACCGAATCCCCTGTACTCGATACCATCGTACATGCGTCCTAAAACCCGGGCAGTGTCTTTCATCGACTCCTTCACGCCAATTTGCGAGCCTGAAGTACCCAGATAAGTGACATTTGCACCCTGATCGAACGCGGCCACCTCAAAAGCACAACGGGTCCGTGTGGATGTTTTCTCGAAAATAAGGGCAATGTTTTTCCCCTTTAGAGTGGGCTGTTCGGTGCCACTATATTTTGCTTTCTTAAGATCAATAGATAAATCAAGGAGAAATTTTATTTCCTGAGGTGTAAAATCAAGGAGTTTCAGGAAACTCCGGTTTCTGAGATTAAAAGACATGGTGGATAGGTTTTGTTTATTTGATACTTTTTTATTGACTTTACGGCTGCCAGAACACTAGTCGGTTCAGCCTTAGCAAGTGCGGGAACAAAAATACAACAATTTAAAATTAATCCTCATACTCCATCGTAATCTTTGTTCCGTAAGATTTATCCTCAAGTTTAAAGGCTTCCGTGATAACGCTTTTACTACCGCCCTGCTCAATAAACTGAAGACAAGCCCTGATCTTCGGGGCCATGCTTCCTTCAGAAAACTGACCTTCTTCAAGGTATTTCAGGGTGTCCTTATAATTCAGGAATTCCTTGATTTCCTGATTAGGCTTTTTATAGTTCAAATACACAAAAGAAACATCGGTTAATATGTAGAATTCGTCAGCTTTGATTCTTGCCGCCAGCAATGATGACGCCAGATCTTTATCGATCACAGCCTCAGCCGGACGGATGTTTTGGTTTTCATCGATATAAACAGGCACCCCTCCTCCCCCGGCAGCAATTACAATGGTCCCTTCCCGGGTAAGGTATTCGATTACTTTTTCGTTCAGTATCCGAATGGGCTTCGGCGAGGGTACAACCCTTCTCCAACCGTCCTTCACTTTAACCTCCTCGCGGAATTCCCACCCTTTCTCTTTTGCAATGATCTGGGATTGCTGGGGATTATAAATCTTCCCGATTCGTTTGGTGGGATTCTGAAAGGCCGGGTCATTAATATCCACTTCAACCTGAGTTACAAGGGTTACAACATCTTTCTGTATTCCGTGCTTTTTCAGAACATTTCTGAGCATCCGCTCAATCATGTATCCTATACCCCCTTGGGAGTCGGCCACACAAATATCCAGAGGCATCTGAGGAATTGAGTATAAAGTTTCCCCTGCATCATTCCTTAATAAAATATTCCCAACCTGAGGGCCATTCCCATGGCTAATAACAAGATCGTAGCCCTCCCGAATAAGGAATACAAGATTTTCGAGAGTATCGGTGGTATTTTGCTCCTGTTCATCAATTGTTCCCAGTTGATCCCCGCGCAACAAAGCATTGCCACCTAACGCAACAACAGCCAGTTTTTTCATTTTTATTTTTTTCAATAAGCAAACAAAACTAAACAATTACCCGATGATTCAAGAGGTTTTGTATTTGTTGTACAACAACGTTTAAGCTTTGGAGTTCAAACAAGAAGATAATGTGAAATCATATCCCCACATCAGATTCTCAACTGTTAAAAACTCATGAATTTTGAATTCAATTAATTTCATACCTTTACCACTATTAACTGTATATTATTATCCAATTGAAATATTCAAGCATCTGGTATCTTCTGATACTCATTTTTGTAATTTCCGGCTGCAAAAACAATACAATCCCCACAGGTGAGGTTAATGCCACGGTTATTGAATACAAGGTTAACTACCTTACCGAAAAAGCCGGAAAAATCCCCACAAAAATGCTACCGGGAAAGATGACCGTAATTTTTGCCGGGCATTATGCCCTGAATAAAATCGAGGGCTTTTTTGGACAGTTCTCGCTAATTTATATTGGAAATCTTAAGAATGAAAGTGTTATTACAATGCTTAAACTTTTCGACAAAAAGTATGTGTACTATGGGAAGAAAGGCGAGTTGCCATGCGGATTCATCGATCCCGGAAAGCTAATCATAAGTGAAACCGGAAACACCCAAAATATTTTGGGCTATACCTGCAAGGAATTAAGCATACGATCGGAACAGGATTCCGCTTTCAGCATATTTTGCACAGAGGATATCCGCCTGAAAAAACCAAATATTACAACCCCTTACAAGCAAATAGATGAAGTATTGCTGGAATTCAATACCCAACTTAGTCTGCTCAACATGAAACTTACAGCTAGTAATGTTCAGGAGAAAACAATATCCTGGGATTTGTTCCGGGTTGGCGAAGAGTACAAGGAAAGGCCAAGGGAATTTATGGAGAAAACCATCCACGAATTATTCAAATAGCCGCGTATTTTTCCGCCTTTTTAAAAACTTTAATACCATATTTACTCTTTAACGACTGCGAACTAAGATGGTCAAATTTTTCAAATCTCTGATTCATTTTTTCCGTGATGAACGAGTCAGGATTACTGTAGGAAGTTTCTTTATCCTGCTTGCGCTGTACTTTTTTATAGCATTCGTTTCCTATTTGTTTACATGGAGGGCAGACCAGGATTTCTTGTGGGAAAAAGTGTTTTCCGGACCGGAGATCACTGTCGATAATAACGCCGGGAAGCTTGGGGCCTGGGTCTCCGCCATATTTATTAACCATTGGTTTGGAATAGCAGGATTTCTATTCCCTTTCATTCTTTTTGTGACTGGTATCAGTCAGTATAAATTGAATCTGTTTAATACCTGGAGAACTATAAAAATAAGCCTTGCCGGCATTATTCTCATGTCAGTAGGCCTGGGTTATATTTCCGGGAAACACCATGAATTTCTGGGGAGTGGACCCGGAGGCGGGCACGGCTTTTATATAAGTCAGTGGCTTAATGCCAGTTTGGGTAAGACGGGAACCGGGCTCTTGATCCTGCTTTTAACCCTTGCCTTTTTCATCTTCTCCTATAAGAATACCCTTCCCCTATTGAAAAAACTCCTTGCTGGAATGCGAAAAGACAAGGAAACATCCGGGACGGAGGATGAGGTTGAGGGTAAGGCTGAGGTTGAGGTTGAGGCTGAGGCTGAGGTTAAGGATAAGGTTAAGGTTAAGGGGGAGGAATTGGAGATTGAAGACGAAATTGAGGAGGAGCTTGCTGTAGATCCCAAATCGCACATATTGGAAGAGGTTCTGACGGCTGCCGAAGAAAACGAACTTGCCTTAACGGTGGCTCATGTGGAAGAGTCGGATGAGGTTGAGAATCCCGATGATATCCAAAAAGATTACGACCCTACCCTTGATCTGTCGTCATACAAATATCCCCCGTTATCCCTATTGAAAGATTATGAGATCGGATCAGTTTCGGTAAGTAACGAAGAATTGATCTCCAATAAGAACAAGATCGTTGAGACACTTGCCAACTACAAGATTACAATCGATAAGATCAAAGCCACCATTGGCCCTACGGTAACCCTCTATGAAATCGTTCCGGCTCCCGGAATTCGCATCTCTAAAATCAAGAGTCTGGAAGATGATATTGCTCTGAGCCTTTCAGCCCTGGGAATCCGTATCATTGCCCCTATTCCCGGCAGGGGAACCATTGGTATTGAGGTTCCCAACCAGCAGCCCAAAATAGTTTCGATGAAATCGGCCCTGGCATCGAAAAAATTCCAGGAGGAAAGTTATGAATTACCGGTTGCCCTTGGCAAAACCATCAGCAACGAAACCTATGTGTTCGACCTGACCAAGATGCCCCACCTTCTGGTTGCAGGAGCCACCGGACAGGGAAAGTCTGTGGGATTGAATGCGATCATTACCTCTCTGCTTTACAAAAAACATCCCTCGCAACTCAAATTTGTGCTTGTCGACCCGAAGAAAGTGGAATTAACCCTCTATGCAAAGATCGAACGGCATTTTCTTGCCAAACTTCCCGACACAGAAGAGGCTATCATTACCGATACCCAGAAGGTTATCACCACCCTTAACTCCCTTACCAAGGAGATGGACGACCGTTATAACCTTCTTAAAAATGCCCATGTAAGAAACATTAAGGAATACAACGAAAAGTTCATTCATCGCAAACTCAACCCCGAAAAAGGACATCGCTTTTTACCGTATATTGTTTTGGTTATCGACGAGTTTGCCGACTTGATTATGACAGCCGGCAGGGAAGTTGAGAACCCAATTGCAAGGCTTGCGCAGCTTGCCAGAGCTATTGGAATCCACCTTATCATCGCCACCCAGCGACCCACAACCAACATCATTACAGGGGTTATCAAAGCCAATTTCCCGGCACGTATCGCTTTCAGGGTATTGTCGGTAGTCGATTCGCGAACCATCCTGGATATGTCGGGTGCCAACCAGTTGATTGGCCGCGGCGACATGCTCATTTCAGCAGGAAGTGACCCGGTGCGCGTTCAGTGCGCGTTTATCGACACGCCTGAGATTGACGCTCTCACCGAATTTATCGGTGCTCAACGAGCCTACCCTACCGCTCACATCCTTCCTGAGGTTGAGGATGTTCAGGGAATGAAAACCGAGGTCGACCTCAAGAAGCGAGATGCTGAATTTGAAAAAGCCGCCCGACTGGTAGTACAGTTCCAGCAAGGATCGACCTCACTGATACAACGAAAGCTCTCGCTGGGCTACAACCGGGCAGGGCGAATTGTTGATCAACTGGAGGCGGCAGGTATTCTTGGTCCGTTTGAAGGCAGCAAAGCAAGAGACGTTTTAATTCAGGATGAGCTTAGTTTGGAACATATTTTGAAAGGACTGGAATAAACCACGCAACTATGAAAACCATTTTAACAATTTCAATTTTATTCTTTGTTTTTTTTAGTGGGATTTGTCAGACCAATAACGATGGTCAGGTTCAGGACCCGGCTGCAGAACCGTATCTCGAGCAGATTTCGAAACTGTTCGATCCTGCCAAAGCATTACAAATCGAGTTTAAGTACGAGGTTGAGACAAAAGAACCTCATTCTATAGTGTCCGATTATGGCTCAATTATTATAAAGGGGGATAAATACAAACTGAAAACCGACGACGGGGAAATGTATTTCAACGGGAAAACCTTATGGGTTTATAATCAGTCAGCTGCCGAAGTCTACAAAAGCATACCCTCTGCCGATAACATGGACGAAATGATGCTCTCCCCTTTTCGCCTCATCAAAGACTATAAAACTTATTACAAGTATCGGCTCAAAGAGGATGTCATTTACAGCGGCACTCCCTATGCCCAGGTAGAGTTGTACCCGAAAGATCTCAATACCAGCTATTCTATCATGAGGATTCTTATTAACAAAAAGAACTCAGCGTTTTACTCCTTCTCCATGCAACAGAAAAATGGCGTGCATTACACTATCTTTTCAAGAGACATCATCAAAGATGTAAAGATTTCGGAGAGTGCGTTTTCATGGAATGCCAGCTACCATCCCGAGGTTATGGAGATTGAAATGTGATTGCCTGCACAATCAAAACTCTTGCTACTCTCTTTCCCCTACTCCGGGTACTCGATTCTCGGATGGTAAATATTGACGAGCTTCTGTTTGAAAACCTTCTTAATCTCCTCGATATCCCGAAAGGTAAGATCCACATTCTCGAACTGAAGGTCGCTGAACTGTCGGCTTATAATACCGTCGACCAGGCTGTTAATGGTTTCCAGATCTATTTTTTTCAGGCTCCTGGAGGCAGCCTCTATCGAATCGGCCATCATTAGGATAGCAGTTTCCTTGGAGAATGGCCGGGGTCCGGGATAAGTGAATTTTTTGATATCCATCTCCGCACCGGGATACTCTTTCAGGTAGGAGCGGTAAAAGTACAGCACAGTGGTGGTTCCGTGATGGGTGCGGATAAAATCGATAATAATATCCGGTAATTTGGATTTTTGCGCTATTTCCACTCCACGGTTGACATGGGTAATGATTTTTTCCGCACTTTGTTCGAAACTCAGATTGTTGTGGGGATTAAAACCCGAGTTCAGATTTTCGATAAAATACATTGGGTCATCGGTCTTCCCAATATCATGATAAAGGGCACCCGTCCTAACCAGCAATGGATTCCCTCCCACTTTGATTACAGCCTCTTCGCAGAGATTCGCAACCTGCAAGGAATGCTGAAAGGTACCCGGAGCCGTTTCAGCCAGCTTTCGCAACAAAGGCTGATTGGTATCGGCTAATTCAACCAGAGTTGCATCGGAAACAAATCCAAAGATCTTTTCGAATAGAAAAATCAGTGGGTAAGATGTAAGTACCAACAAAGCATTTCCCGCGAACCATGCATAATTTATGGCGTCGATATTCTGGAAACGGCCTTCCTGCATCAGTGATATTCCTGAATATACAAGCCCGTAAGAAAGAAAGGTGAGAACAGCAGAGACGAACAATATTCCCCTGCGATAATTGTTCCGAAGGGTGAAAATCGACACAACCCCGGCAATAAAATTCATAAATACAAACTCAAAGCCATTGGGAGCCAGATAGCCAATCAGCAAAATCGTTATCAAATGCACAAACAATGCAATCCTCGAATCGAAAAACGTTTTTATAATGATTGGCAGGATTACAAGCGGAACGATATAAATACTGATGGTCTCGTTCATGATAGTCCATTTTGCCATAAGTGCTGTGATAACCACCACCATTATAATAAAAAATGTTTTAACGGCTGAGTTTAACACTTCCCTCCTGAAATGAAGCAGAAAAAGGTATAGCACAAAAAAGGCAAGAGCTACGATTACCAGTTGGCCAAGAATTATCAGAAAATAATTTCTGTCAATGTTTGGATTCGTTTCATACTCTCTCCTAAGCGACTGTAAAAGAAGTTGCTTATCGTCATTCACAACCTCGCCTAAGGCAATAATTTTCTCCCCGGCCTGAACCATTCCCTGGGTAAGCGATAATTCCTCCATGAGTGATTCTTTCATACGATTGGATGTCACCTCGTCGTAAAAGAGATTCGCCTCAATAAAATCGACCATATCGATGGATTCGATAAAACGGTTTTCCTGAGAAACACTTCCCTCCAACTGTTGTGCAATCTTATCGATTTCCGTCTTAAGGCTTTCGTAAGCACTTTTTTGGCTCAGTACAGACGCCGCGGGACGCTCATCAATGGTCTTGCCGCTGATAATCAGCACAATCTCGTCGCGGTTCTGAATATTCTCAAGTTGATATGGGTCGAGCACAATCCCCTGAAGAAAAATCCTTCCAAGGTTCTCCTCCAAAGCCTTAATGTAACGATCATGCATCCTTTTCAGTTCGCCCGAAGTATATTTTCGGAGGGCGGTACTGCCCGAAATCCCGGGTTTCTTATTGTTCTGTGCGAACTCCTCCCACTTTTTTTCAAACTCTATCCGCATTCGTTCAATGTTTCGAACCCCAACCAGTGAGTCAAGACTGAAATAAGGTATAAACCGGAGCATCAGACTATCCTTTTCGGCTTGAACAACAGCTTCCGGCTTGTAAATAGGGAAATTGAAAGGTGCAACGAGCACATTGTGCATCCAAGGCTTTCCCTTTTGAAATTCATAACGGAATTTGCCCTCCCGCGGAAATAAAAAAAGAATGATAATAACCCCACCCGCGAAAATCAGGAACAACCGGATCCCACTAAGTAAAGATTTTAGTTTTTTAAAAAAGCTCATTCTGCCAGTATTTTGAATTATTTGTAAACCAAAGCCAAACTCTAAAAAAAAGGGAATTCGAACTGAATCCCTTATTCAAACAGTTAGCGATAAATAATGTTTGTATGCATCCGTCAAAACATTTTCGGATTAAAGTTATGAAAATAATTCGTGACAATACCAAAGCTTGCCAACACACGAATCCATGCAGAATAACAAAGAAGTTTCAATGCTTTACCGGACACCAATGATTTGATAATAAAAAAAACAAAGCTTCTCAGGAATTTCTTATCTTTGGTTTTGAGTTTCATCAAACAACCGTGCAAATGAAGGTAAGCCGACGTAATTTCCTGAAAACATCATCGATTGCTGCATTTGGAATTCCATTATTCTCCTCTGAAATTTACGGTCAGAAAGCCAAGCGAACCAGCTTTCTTGGCAAAATAGGTGTTTGCACCAATATTGCCAACGCCCCTATTCTTGCAGCAGCAGGTTTTTCATATCTCGAAGAAGGTGTCGGTGGTTTTCTCATGCCCTCAAAACCGGACGAGGCTTTCGCGGAAAAACTCGCTTTGCTTAAAATTTCCCCGATTCCCGTGGAGGCCTGCAATTCTTTTTTACCGGGGGATTTGAAATGCGTGGGCCCGGAAACACATCACGAGAAAATTCTTCAATACGTTGAAGTTGCTTTTCGGCGAGCTCAACAAGTTGGCATTAAGACCATTGTGTTCGGCAGTTCCGGATCAAGGAATATTCCCGAAGGATTTCCCAGAGAAGAGGCCAGGCAACAATTTGTGAATTTGTGCCGTAAGATGGGTCCACTGGCCAAGAAATACGATGTGGTGGTTTCTCTGGAGCCCCTTAACAGCAAGGAGTGTAATTTTGTTAACTCCGTTTCCGAGGGAGGAGAAATTGTGAAGGATGTGGATCATCCCAATTTCCGTTTACTGGCAGATATCTATCATATGCTGATGGAAAACGAAGGCGCTGAAAGCATCATCAAATATGGCGATCTGCTGTTTCATGTCCACATCGCCGAAAAAGAAGGCCGGGCAGCTCCCGGGGTACACGGCGAAGATTTCACCCCCTACCTTGCAGCGCTCAAATCGGTTGATTACAGGGGAAGACTGTCAATTGAATGCAGGTGGGAAAACCTCGAAAATCAGGCGTCCAATTCCTTTCTGACCTTAAAACAGCAGATTGAAAACCTTGCGATCCTATAAGCGCTTTGGTTGATAAAACAATTTGCATAGTGGAAACTTATTTGGAGACTTTTTACCGTTTGAAAACCAATTGTGAAATATATTAAAAAAGCATTATGGAAACAACAAGACGAGATTTCATTAAAAAGGCAGCCTTAGGTTCGGCCGCTTTAACAATAGGCGGAATGGGACTTTCAGCAAAAAGCTACGGCAACATTTTAGGCTCCAACGACAAAATAAGAGTCGGAATCCTGGGCTTTTCCAATCGGTTTAAAGATTCTCTGGGTCCGTCGTTTTTGAAATATGCCGATGAAATGAATTTTGAATTTGTGGCTATTGGTGATATATGGAACCGTCGCAGACTGGAAGGTCAAGCCTGGATTAAGGAAAAGACCGGAAAAGACATTTTTCTTGCCCGCAACTCAGATGAGCTGTGGGAACAGAAGCTGGATGCTGTAATTGTTAGCACAGCCGATTTCCAGCATGCGCTGCACCTTGCTGAGGCTGTTGAAGCAGGCTGTGATGTTTATTGCGAAAAACCTTTCGCCGAAACCATGGATGATGCAATCCTGGCTCTAAAAGCAGCCAAAAAGTCGAAAAAAGTTATTCAAATCGGCTCCCAGCGGAGAAGCGGCCCCAATTATGCGGCTGCCGCAGATTACATCCAGTCGGGGAAATTCGGCAACATCACCATGGTAGAGATGACCTGGAACGTTAACCAGCCGGGACGATGGAGACTTCCCAGCCTGATTTCTTCCATTAAGGAATCCGACACCGATTGGAAACGATATCTCATGAACCGACCCTACGAGCCTTGGGATCCTCGCAAATATTGCGAATATAGACTTTTCTGGCCCTATTCATCGGGGATTCCCGGACAGTGGATGTCGCACCAGGTTGACACTGTAAACTGGTTTTCCAAACTTCCGCACCCACGCTCTGTTGCTGCCAACGGCGGAATATATATGTGGAAAGACGGTCGGAAAAACTTCGATACCATGACAGCGGTGTTTGATTATGGCGCTTTCGACAAACCCGACGAAGGTTTCCAGGTACTGTATTCCTCGCGTATGCATAATTCTTCCGGGGGAACAAAAGAATGGTATTTCTCCAACGGAGGCAAGCTCGATCTGGATACCAATAAGGTGAGTTCCGAAGGCGGGATGCAGGAAAGAGAAGCTGCCGCAATGAACATGAAGGCAAACCTCCTTGAAGACTTCGAATTGCCAAAAATCAAGGCCGAATCGGGCGTAAGTATGGGTTCCGATCCGCTTACCGACGCACATGTAAAAAACTGGATGCAGTGTGTGCGCGACAAAAACATCCTAACAAATGCACCGATTGAAGCAGGTTATAACCATTCTATTGCTAACATTATGGTTACAGCTGCGCTTCGAACGGGTCAGAAAGCCGTTTTCGATCAGAAAACACAGCAGGTTATGGCTGGAGGAAAGGTTTTTAAGTATTAAATAAATCATTGTTGTCCGGTAAAAGATTTGAGATTCCTCGCTTTGCTCGGAATGACAAGCTATTTCGAGTTTAAGGAGTTGGTTGGCAGCGAAGCTGC
>CAMAZH010000124.1 GCA_945863035.1 Chitinophaga pinensis
GGCATATCAGTGTGTCTGGACCTGCATTTATTAACGGGGGATCAAAGAACTCAATACTTATGAAGTCTGTGGAATTGCAGGCAATGTTTTCAACCGTCCATGCAAATTCGTAGTCCCCGATCTTGTCAACGGTCACCACCGCATCAGGCTGATGGATGCCGGGAGTGAAAATTGAATTTCCCCCGCCTTTAATTTTTGTCCAGCTTCCAATTCCGGATGTTCCGATTGCATTTAGCCTGAACTGTCTGTCACACCCAACCCCGCCTTCTCCGGCATCGGCCGACACCTCTTTAATGAAATTCACATTAAGCCTTGCGCTGTCGGAGCAAGCCCCGTTAATAACATTCCAGCTGAAAACATAATCGCCATATTCACTTACCGAAACCATTGCATTGGCCACTGTTGTGTCGGGGCTGAAACTGGCGGTTCCGGGTCCGCTGACTAAAATCCAGGTTCCGGATCCTATATCCATCAGTCCGTTCATGGTGTATTCAAGACCACAGTTGTTGCCTCCGGTTCCGGGGTTTATTTCAGGGCGCTTGAAGAATTCCACTGCTATTTCCGAACTACTTGAACAGTTTGCATTTGTTTCGCTCCATTTATAGTTGTAGGTACCATACTCTGATGCGGCCACAGTGGCTAAGGGTGAATTTGTATCGGGGGCGAACGTTGAGATTCCCGGACCTTCGGTTTGAGTCCAACTGCCTGTTCCAATGCTTGGTATCGCATTTAGTGAGAAAATCAGGTCACATGCTGCACCGCCGTTTCCCGCGTTTGTTTCAGGAATGGCGTTTACGGTTTGTGTTTTGTTGGCCGATGCGGTTCCGCAGGTTCCTCCATTGCTTGTGAGTGTTAAGGTTGCCGTGCCGCTGTATCCTTCCGGGGGAGTCCACCGGGCGTCAAGAGATTGAGCATTTGGCGCAAATGTTCCGCCCACGGGACTTGACCAAATTCCGCCGGTTGCCGATCCCCCTACACTCCCTCCCAAAGGAACCGAGAGCTCGCCCTGGCAAATTGGATCGGGGGTGGATCCTGCATCGGCCAGGGGCAGCGGGGTAACCACTTGCGTTATGTTTGCCGTTGCAGTCCCGCAATTACCTCCGCTTGTTAAAAGTGTTAAAATTGCTGAACCATTAAAATCCGCAGGAGGAACCCACCGGGCATTTAGGGTGGTTGCACCCGGAGTGAACGTTCCCCCGGCCGTGGTTGACCATCTGCCGCCCGTAGCCGATCCTCCTACCTGACCTCCAAGACCCAATGACGTCTCACCCTGACAAATTGCTGCCGGAACTGGTCCCGGGTTGACAGAGGGTAGAGGGATAACAACCTGATTCTTGCTTGAGGTAGCCGAACCGCAAACCCCACCTGAACTTGTTAAGGTGAGCGTTGCGGTGCCACTGTACCCCGATGGTGGTGTCCAGCTTGCATTAAGACTGGTGCTGTTCGGGTTGAATGACCCGCCGGCAGGGGTAGACCACTGTCCCCCTGTTGCCGAGCCTCCCACACTGCCGCCAAGAGCGGCTGAGCTTGCTCCCTGGCAAAAGGTTGTTGCTGATGGCCCTGCATTGGCTGTTGGCATGGGAAGCATGGATAGGATTACGGCGGTGCGGGTGGAGCTTGTGCAGTTGGTTGTGGTATTACGGGTCTGTGCATAGTAGGTTCCCGCAGCCGGCGGGGTGTAGCTCAGGCTACCCTGACTCAGCAGGGTCCCCGCTGATGCGGCATTGTACCAGTCAACAGTCTCTCCTGCCAAAGGAATAGCATTAATCGCCGGGATTGTTCCCGATGCGCAATACGACTTGTCACCCCCGCTTTGAGGGGCTAAAATATTTGTCGGGCAGGAGCAATCAGGTGCTGATATTTCAAGGGTGTTTTCACATGAATTTGAATCGGTGATTTTTACAGTGGTATTTCTGTCCGTGTGAATTCTGGATATGGTCCATATATTGCTGCCATCGTATGTCACAGTGCCATATGTGCTTGTAAGTGTTCCGGGACTCGCAGCAACTGAAAGGGAGTAGCTGCTCAGATTTGCTGCACAAACAGGATTGGATGAAACCGAGATAAAGGGTATCGGGTCTACATAGTTTATGATTTCAGGGGATGTGGTTGAGCATTCATACGCATTGGTTACAACAACGCTGACCCTTTGTCCGTTTGTCAATTGATTGGTTGTAAAACTGCTCAAGCTGCTGTTTTGCACGCTTACTGTACCAATCCTGAAGTTGTAGTTGGTCCCGCTTTCCGCTCTAAACGTGATATTGCTGCCAGCACAAAATCGATTGTCCGATTCTGAGCTACTGAGGTTGGGTGTGGGAGACGGGTTTACCCTAATTGTGGCTTTTTCGGATAATGAATTGGAACATCTTTCCCCGGATTGATATGCTACACGAATCAGATTAAAATCAAATGTCCCGCTGAAAGTGGTCGGGGCATTTATTGAAACCGAGGAGTTGGGGTTAACGGAAAGGGTTGCCGGGTTGACTCCATTTATATCATAAGTTATGTTAACCGGCAAGGCTTGAGGGTTTGTTAATGTTATTCCCGGGGGATTGGCGTATTGGCACACTGTGGCAGCCCCACCGATGTCGGCAGTTGGAGTCTGCCGCACCGTTACAGTGGTTGTTGCAGCAGTTGACGGACCGCCGCACCCATTGGCGATTACCCTGACGGTTGCCAGGCCAATGAATTCGCTGTCCCACGAAACTGTAGCCGTGCCTCCCGAACCGGAAATGGTATTCCCTTCCCCGTTAATAGTCCAGCTGTAGCTGCTGGCATCCGAGGCATAACTTGTATAGCTGGTGTTTGAACTCCCCTGACAAATTGTTGTTGCCGATGGCGTTGGGGTGTCGGGCGTTCCAACATTTGAAGGGACGACCACAATGTTGTTTGCGCAAAGGCTTGTGTTGCAAATACCTTCCCCGCGAACATAAAATGAAGTGGAGGTGCCGGCAGCTGGATCGGTAATGATACTTGATCCATTCCCCGCAGGAGTTCCCCCGCAGGAGCTGGTATACCATTGCCAGGTCGCCCCGCTTCCCAAACTGCCCCCGGTTACAGCAAGTGTCTTGGAAGTACCTTCACATGAGTTATTGTTGGTAACAGTGACTCCTGTCGGGGCTGTTGACCGGGTGTTGACGCTCACGGCAAGCCTTCGGACTGGGCTGATTCCGCAACTGTTTTCGGCTGCTACGGTTATTTCACCGTTTTGCGCTTCAGAGCCAATGCTTACAATAATTGCATTGGTTCCCGCTCCGGACTGAATTGTCCATCCCGTGGGCGTGATCCAGTTGTAACTGTCGGCATTGGCAACTTCTGCTATACTATATGTCTGGCCTGACGTTTCGGCGCATTGGGATGTTAAGCCAGTTATTTCTCCAGGCTGCGCAGGAGCTCCGGGCGACACTGTTATTGCCAATGTCCTTGGACTGCTTGTCCCGCAGATGTTTGAAGCTGTTACGGATAGCGAGCCGGAGGAGGCCTCCGCTGAAAAGTCAAGACTTACAAGGTTACCTGATCCTGTTATGTCGGCACCGGATCCACTGTAGTTCCAGTTGTAAGTGGCCTCGGGATCATTCGCAACGGAATAAATCACATCGGTGACTCCCTGACAAACCACCGGGCTGGAAACAACGAATTCCGCTGGCTGAGAGGGAATACTCATAACGCTCACTTCTGCTGATACAGAGCAATCGGTTCCAATTGTATAGCTAATTACAGTCACCCCAGACAAGAGTCCTGTAACCATGCCGTTATTGTCAACGGAGCCTGTTGAAGGATTGCTGCTGGTCCAAGTACCACCTGCCGGGAAACTCGACAGTTGCGTGGTTGATCCTGAGCAAACACTTGTTGTACCTGTTATTGGGTCCGGAGGAGAAGGGACAGCATTTATCGTAACCGTTGATCCGGCGAAGGATTCGCAACCCGGCTCATCTTCGGTTCTTACGCTCAGCGTGTAATCGCCCGAAATGAGGCCTTCAAAAGTCTCACTTTCCAGATATCCTGCACCAATACTGTATTCCACATCCGGCTGTGAAATGAAGACAATTGTTCCCGTCGGGGTAATGCAGCCTGGCTGAATTACCAATGCGTTTGGGGTTTCGGGCAAGGGGACAATTTGTATGATGCCTGTGTCGGTGTCGGAATCAAAAGGCCATTGAGTTATAGTCAGTATTGCTATGATCGACCCTGAACCTTCATAGATTACGGTATGCGGACCGACACCCGTTGCCGATGAGGGAGACGCGCCCGAACCGAAGTCCCAGAAATATTGGGTCTCATCTGTTGTCAATCTGGAATCATCGGTGAATGTAACGCTGGAACCGCTGCATACAATATTCGCGCTTACATTAAAATCGGCACGAAGTTGCGACCATAACTCTGCTGAGCTGAATAAAAAAAGAGTAACCCACACAATAATCTCAGTTACTCTTTTCTGGTACATTATATTTTTAATTCCGGATCGATAATACGCTCTCATGTCTGTGTTCTGTATTCGGTTCCAGCCATATAATTCAAAATGGTTCTTTTGAAGTAAAAAGGTTAAATACGATAATCTTTATTTGAATAACCGGTGAAAAGGCGAATCTGTAGAATTTGGGTTTCTTTACGGCTTCGCTTCGTCAGTCACAGGATTGCAGCTAACAAAGCATGTTTTTTATAAATGGACTCTCCGGATTAGAGTGTAATGATTGTAAAAAGCAACACATCCAGCATTGAGAGGAAGACTTCGGGTTACCATAGAAATGTTCTCTGTTTCAGTTTATCTCGGCAAATTGATTAATGGTTGATCGGCTATCTTCCCTCAGCAAAAAACAGGACTTTAATCGTTTTTATAATGAGTTGAAAATCCTTTGTGAGTGTCCAGTTATCGATGTAATTCAGGTCCATTTTCATCCAGCTGTCGAATTTCACGTCGTTCCTGTTCGTAACCACCTGCCATGTGCAGGTTATACCGGGCTTCACGGATAATCTTCTGAGTTGCCATGGCTGATACTGTTTGACTTCTGATTCGAGGGGCGGCCGGGGGCCTATCAGCGACATCTGGCCTTTTACAACATTTTGCAATTGCGGCAACTCATCCAAACTCGTTTTCCGCAGGAATTTGCCTATTCTCGTTATCCTGGGGTCGTTCCTGATTTTAAACACGGGTCCGTCGGATTCGTTTCTGGCTTTGAGTTCGGAGAGTTTCTTTTCCGCATCAACCACCATGGTTCTGAATTTGTACAGCATGAATTTCCTGCCATGCAGTCCAATCCGTTCCTGTTTGAAGAAAACAGGGCCTTTGGAATCGAGTTTTATAAGCAGCGCAATAAGAAAATACACGGGAGACAAAACGATCATTGCAAAAATTGCAAGATAATAATCGCTGACGGTTTTTAACAAGAGCCCAAAATGGTTGGAAGGCAAATCAACCAAAGTAAGGAACTTCGATTCGTTTAAGGTTTTGAAATCCAGGTTATGCGGTTCTATGGGTGAGACTCCCGATTGCAGCCTGAAAATAATGCCTACTTCATTACACTGTTGAATCAGTTTTCTGACTTGCTCCTCAACAACAATATATTTGGAATAGATAATCTCATCAATCACTTTATTTGTGATAATCGGCATTAAATCAGAATCTTCAGGGATGATGGCAATTTTGTCGCCGTATTTCTTTCGGATCAGTTTTGAATTTGTTACAATGCCCCTGATTACAAATCCCCATTCTTTTTGGTTTAGCAAGCGTTCAATGATCTCGTCGGATAAACCGTCCACAATAATGAGGACATGGTGCAGATTGTAACCGTTTGACCGGTAGATTTTCAGAAAGCTGTATCCGACCAGTTTGAAAAAAATCGTTACACAGAAAAAGAAGGAAAGGAATAGCAGGATATAGAGTACCGGAATACTCTCCAGTTTGAAAATAAACTTGAACAGCACAACAGCCAAAGAGATGATAAAGTAGGTCTGCGCGTTGTGAAAAATCAAATAGAGTTTTCGCTGGGTCCGGGGTAGTTTGGCCTGCGAGTTGATTTGTTCCTTGATATACCAGGATACCAGAACCGTCAATCCAAATAGGGAGTATTCAGGGATTGCGATATTTAAGTCCAATCCAGGAACAAGGTTAGTAAAGTAGAAGGTTATGGGAATGCAGGCAATCAGGAAAATCAGTTCCAGATACGACAGTGCTTTTCTTACGCAGCCCGGATAACGATTGTTGATTCTTTCAATTTTTCTAATTAGGGATCTCATATCAGCTAATATTTCACTCTGATGAGAACTGAAAAATCGTGTAGTTAACAATTTACATAATCCATGTAAAAGTTATTTGCAAGAGACAGGGGGGCTTTATTTATAAACTTTTTATCAAAATTATTAACCGTTTAAGTAATATTCAAGTAATTTTTGACGTGAAGCACGTTCTTTTGATAGAGGCTAATAATATGTGTGTATAGCTAATAATTTCATGGATGAAACCAATTTATTCGATATCCAAGGGATGCAAAAGATCGGTCTTTGTGACTCTCAGCTGTTTGAAAAATACCGGGCGTGCCTTAACTTTGTTTTTGTAACAGGTTATATTGCAGTGTTATATATGCTTTATCAGCTGTTTTCGTAAATACCCGGATACCTGAGTCGGAATTTTGCAAAGTGGAATTCCTCTTCAATATGTGATACCTTTACTCATTGCTCTGCCAAAATGTTTTTTGCCTGCTAACTACAAAAACTTATTAATATGCAGAAGCTCGTTATTAAAGCCACACCAAAATCCTTTAATGTAATATGTGAACAGGGACATATTGAATTTAAGGGTTGTTCAGTTGTTAATGATCCTAAAGTTTTTTTTAAGCCGGTTCGGAATTGGATTGACGAGTATTTGAAGAACCTCCCGGAAGAAACTCTTGTAAGCCTGAAGATTGATTATGCCGATTCTGCTTCCATAAGGTATATCTATGAAATCCTGCAATCCTTGGGGAAAGTGAGTGACGAGAAAAAATCAATTAAGGTTAACTGGTACTACGAAATCAATGATCCTGAAATCCTGGAAATTGGAGAAATCCTTGCCGGAAGAGTCAAGGCCCCCTTTAGTTTCATAAAATCGTATTCTTCTGATTTTAAAGTGATCCAGTAATTACTTTCAGGGGTGCCAACTAACAGCATATAAACTTAACAGAAAAAGGATCGTTTCGATCCTTTTTCTGTTCACTGCATTTTTGTTAGGGTAAGGGTTCAGACCATTTTATTATAGGGAATCAATGACTCTTTTAAGTTTCCCGGTAATTTCCGTGGCCAGGGGTTGCAGGGCGTTGTTCCCTATAGCCATCATCGATGCCAGGGGATGAACGGCTGCAACCTCAGTGCTTCCGTTTTCCTTGTCAATAATTAGAACATTGCAGGGTAGCATAGTGCCAATCTTGTCCTCAACCTGTAAGGCTTTATGGGCAAAGCCTGGATTGCAGGCGCCAAGAATGGTGTATTTTTTGAATTCTACTCCCAGTTTCTCTTTTAGAGTGTGTTGCATGTCTATCGTGGTTATGACTCCGAAGCCCTCTTTTTTCAGGGCATCGGTCGTTTTTGCAATAACCGTGGCGAAATCCTCTTTAACAATAGTACTGAAATAGTATTCCATAACTTGAAGTTTAAATTTCTTCAGTAGTAACAATTTTGGCAAGAATCCCGGAATAGGGGAGAATCAGGATTTCTTGAAGAGCACAATTGCTCTGCTCGCTGCCCGACTTGTACAATAGCAGAAAGGATTTGTCGGATCCTGCCGACTTTTCAATAAAATCAGAGTATGAACTTATGCTTGTCATGATCCTATGCGCTTTGGATTTGTTTGATCAGAAAATCTTTTGTCTTAACCCCCACAAAGCGGTTTACCTCTTTACCATTCTTGAAAAGAATGAAGGTTGGAATGCTTCTGACCTGATACTTTTGCGCGAGCGACTGGAACTGCTCGATATTTACCTTTCCCACATGGGAATTACCCGTGAGCTCATCGGCTACATCATTTAATACAGGTGCCATCAACTTGCAGGGAGCACACCAGCCCGCCCAGAAATCCACCAGCATTACCTTGTTTTTGGCAAGAGCCTGGAAATTCTTGTCCGTAAGGGTAAGGATCTTCTTGTGATCCTCTACCTGTGGAATGTTTTTCATCGCGGAACGCGCCTTTAAAACAAGAAGAACAAAGGCAATAACTACTACAGCTGTTATTATAAGTGCGGTTTGCATATAAATAATTTGATAATTGATTAATTAAGAACTATTTGCTTATGCTTGGTTTTCAAATCATGCAAATAATTCGAGGCAGCCAAAGCTGCTATGGTACCATCAGCCACGGCTGTAGTAACCTGCCTGTAGCGTTTGGCAATGCTGTCGCCTGCAGCGTACACACCTTCAACATTGGTCGACATATCCGGTTTTACAAGGATCTCTCCCCATTTGTTCATCTCAACCTTTCCCTGTAAGAATTCGGTGTTAGGCACATAACCGATGAAGATAAAAACACCATCGGTTTTGAAATTCGAGATCTCCCCGGTCTTAAGATTCTTTATGTCGACGTTTTCCAGGTTTTCGCTCCCGTAAAATGCAGAGATCGAAGATTCCATAATAAAATGAATCTTAGGGTGATTCTTGGCTTCTTCCACCGCATGCTCAAAAGCCTGAAAATGGTCAAACTGATGGACAATGGTAACCTTTGAAGCATATTTTGTGAGCGACACAGCTTCTTCAAGTGCCGAATTCCCACCTCCGACAACCATAATCTCTTTGTCAGTGAAAAAATCCCCGTCGCAAGTCGCGCAATAAGAAATGCCTTTACCTTTGTAACTGTCTTCTCCGGATACTCCCAAATTTCTAGATCTACCGCCGGAAGTAACGATTATGCTCTCCGAAGTGTAGATTGCTCCATCGGAAAGAGTAACGCTTTTCGACTCTCCCTCCAGCGAAAGGCTTGAAATGGTAATATTCGATTTGATCTTGCAACCGAAGGTTATTGCCTGCTTTTTCATTATGTTGGCCAGCTGGTAGCCGCTTATGTTTTCCACTCCGGGATAGTTTGCTATCTCGTGTGTCAGTACCATTTGCCCTCCAACTGTACCTTCATTAATAATAAGGGTTTTCAGCCTGGCCCTCGACAGGTAAATCCCTGCCGTTAGGCCTGCTGGTCCTGCCCCGATTACAATTGCATCATAATGATTTTCCGGATTCATAGGTTTATGCTTTTACGGTTGCAGCAAATTCTTTATCAAGTATACTTGTAACCTGTTCTTTGCTTTGAATGCTGGAAGTTGCTTTTACAACTTTTCCGTTTTTATAATAAACTGTGAAGGGAATACCCATAAATCCGCGTACTTCAGGTAATTGACGAATCACATACGATTCAGGATTATCAAACTCCAGATCATAAAATTTCACATGTGAGTATTGCTCTTCAAGCTCTTCTGCAATTCCGTAAACGGGAATACACATCGGACCCATTCTGCCGCATATTACCATTACATTTTCGTTTTCGCTGAGGATTTTGCTGTGGTCAGCTGCTGATTCGATGTGTTTTAAATTTGTGTATAACATATTGTTTTTTTTAAATTGTTAATGACGCAAAATTAGACCGATTTACAATACCAAATGCAGAATCAACTGCCTACCTGAATAAGCCCTGAATTGAATTCGGACAAGTTTTTAATTGATTTTGGTTAACTTTATGCAGGAATTTTGAAAAAACAGGAATGAAAACGATACTCGAAACCGATCAGGATTTTATATGCGATATACAGGCAGCTTGCTTTCAGCTGCTGTCGCAGGAGGAAATGGAGCTGGTGCGCGAAAGTAAAGCTCAGGTGCTTTTTCGCAAAGGCGACAACCTTACCAAACAGGGCGCTTTTGCTTCCTACGTTCTTTTTATTATCAGGGGATTGGCAAAGCAATACATTGAGGGCCAAGGCGCTAAGAATTTCAACCTCCGTATTCTGCGCCCTGGTGATTTTATCGGGCTGTCTGCCGTTTTCACGAAAAGCACATTCACTTATTCAACCATTGCCTTGACCGATTGTCAGGTTTTTCTCATCGAGAAGGAGGCCATAGCTAAGGTTGTAAAACAAAACGGAGAATTCGGCTATAGTATTATAAAGAGATATTGCGAGCAGAACTCAGACCTCATAACAGTAGTGAACAACCTTATGTACAAGCAGATGAATGGTCGCTTGGCCGATACACTTTTATATTTAGAGGGATTGAAACCCGAATACCCAAATGTCTTTCAACTGCTTTCAAGGAAAGACATCGCCGACTTTGCCGGGATATCAACCGAGAGCGCGGTCAAATTGCTTAAGGCATTTGAAAAGGACCGCATTATAAAGCTGGATGAAAAAGACATTCTGATTGAAGATGCCAAGGCCCTGAACGAAATTAGCAAACGGGGATGATGGTTCCTTATACATATAGATTTAAACATGTCCGATAGCGAAGTAATCAAGCGGGTCTTGCAGGGCGAGAGGGATATGTACCGCTTGCTTGTTGAGCGATACCAGCCAATGATATTCCGGACCTGTATCGGTTTTGTGCATAGCAAGGAAGATGCAGACGATCTGACTCAGGAAGTTTTTATTCAGGCTTTTCAATCTTTATCGGGATTCAAGGGAAACTCCGGCTTTTCAACATGGATTTATCGGATAGCTGTAAACGCCTCTTTAAATAAGGTGCGTCGGTCGGCTGGAGCTATCATACTTCAACGAATCGATTCCCTCTTAGGGACCGACAAAGAGTACAGACTTCCTGCGAACGACTCCGAGAACCCTGAAGATCTTCTTATTGGAGAGGAGCACCGCAAGTGGGTTCGCAGCGCTATCGACCAGCTGCCGGAAAAGCAGAGGGTTGTCATTGTGCTGAGCAAATATGAGGACCTCTCACAGAAACAAATAGCTGAGATCATGAACACTTCCGAGGGAGCTGTGGAAGCCCTCATACAGCGGGCGAAAGCAAACCTCCGAAAAAAATTATCACCTTTTGGAAAAAAAAGTTAAACTA
>CAMAZH010000125.1 GCA_945863035.1 Chitinophaga pinensis
TTTTTATTTATTATTGTTATATTTTTAACAATGCGTTTTTGTAAAAATTATGACAACGCGATAGATTCCTGTGAAAAAGAATTCTTGACTTTTGAATCTGCAAAATCAAACTCGTATGAAAAATCTTTCAGGCTCTCATTTACTAGTGAGATTGTTTTTATTAGTATTGGTTACAATTTCGCTAATCGGCACATTGGCTGCCCAAACTCCAACGATTACATCAACATGGTTAGGAGAGGATGCCACATATCCGAGTGAAGTTACAACCTCTGGAAATGATACATTATTAATGACAGGCTTAGGTTTTAGATGGATGCATGATTGGTGGGGTGAAACAATTGTAAGTGGAGGAAGCTGCAAATATACAATAAGCGGAAATTCAATCACAATTCCTCTGCAGAAATACTGCATAACAGCGTATGGCAGCACTCCTCAACCTGAATATTCTATCCAAGGTACAGGCAGCATTGATAGCACAGGGGCATTTTCTGTCTGGAATATCCGTTATGATTTTATACAGAACGGGGCAAGCCTTGCCACATTATGCATGAATTATGGCTGGCCAACAGCTTACTTTGAAGCTGTTATTTATACAAATTCTGATTGGAAAACTTCAACAGTAAAAGATTCAGAGGGTAACTCCTATTATACAGTAAGCATAGGAACACAAGAATGGATGGCGCAAAACCTAAAAGCCACCAGGTACAACAATGGCGATGTAATAGGAACAACTAGTCCGCCTGCATTAGATATTACAGCTGAAAGCAGTCCCAAATATCAGTGGGCGTACGCTGGAAATGAAAACAATGTTGACACTTATGGCAGGTTATACACCTGGCATGCGGTTACCGACAATCGCAATGTATGCCCAACGGGCTGGCATGTTCCCAAAGATGCAGAGTGGACAGTACTAACCGATTTTCTGGGTGGTAACAGTGTTGCAGGAGGTAAGCTTAAAGAAAGCGGCATAGTTCATTGGCTCGATCCCAATTCTGGCGGAAACAACGAAAGCGGTTTTACAGCCCTTCCGGGTGGCATTCGTGATGAACGCAGTGGTGCATTCTACGACATTGGTCGGGAAGGAGGCTGGTGGAGCTCTACAGAGTATGCTGTTTACAGTGCCCTGGTGCGGAACCTGAATTACGGAACCAGCAATGTGGAGAGGTTCGATCGCCAGAAGTATTACGGATTTTCTGTTCGTTGCCTTCGGGATACCCTGGGTACCATTGTTTTACCTGTCTTAACAACTTACAGCGCATCAAAAATAAGCTCAAACTCAGCAATAAGCGGCGCTGATATTCTTTATAACGGAGGCGCAGCCATAACAGCCAGTGGTATATGCTGGAGCACAAATACAAGCCCTACTATCACTGATAATATTACTTCAGTTGGCACTGATTCAGGATTTTTTAGTTGTAGCATATCCGGGCTTTCACCAAATACAACATATTATCTCCGGGCGTATGCAACAAACAGTTTAGGAACAGCTTATGGTAATGAAGTGAGCTTTACTACTTATTGGGCGGGGTTTTATGAAGTAGAATGTAAAACAAAATTAAGCTATTTCCACCCAACAGCTGGCGGCTCTTACCCGAATGAACCTTATGGAGGAGTCAGAGCTGTTGATAAAACTCTGTTATTTATTGCAGATGGTGTTGCGGAAACATGGTTTGCGCTGTGGTCTGATATATCATGCTGGATAACTATTAATGCAGATAATTCCATTGGATTTGAAGTTGCAAATGACTGGCTCTATACAGTTTTGCCGGGCGACCCAAATGATCCTACCAAGATCTCCCATTTAGACCCTGAAACTGGTATTATCTATCTTTATTACTATTATGTGGGCACCGGCGGAAGCAGAATATTCTGGGAAGTGTTTACACCTCCTCCATCTCCTCAGGCACCTAATGGAATAAATTTAGCAAATACTTTTATTCCGTTTAAAGTTAAGCCGGGAACAGTTGTCTCTTCAATTTATGGCCGGGATATAAATCAAGGTGATACCTTAACATTGCAACTTGTTCCTGGTTATGGTGACAATAGTTATTTCCAGATTCAAAATGGATTATTAAGTTTACCCTCCGGCCTTAATTTCAGTTCCCCAATGGATTTGAATATTAAGGTACTTGTTTCGGATAATACTGGCTTAAGCGCTGAATACGAAGCTGTTATACATGCTAATACAGATGAATACGAAATTCAATCCCTGTGCTTTGATGAAAGTGCAAATTATGTGAAGGAGATAAGTGTGATTAACCAAAATGTAGTCTGGGCCGAAGATTGGTTCGGGCAGATTGGAAGAACAGTTGATGGAGGGTTGACATGGGATATTATTACTCCGCCAGTAGCTGATATTACTTCTTTTGGACCACTTTTCGCTATTGATTCCCTTACTGCATGGCTTGTTGCCAGTCAGGGTGATCTGGGTATATACAAAACTGCGGATGGTGGGGCGTCATGGATCAAGCAAACTTCTGCATATAATCCCTCTTCGTTTCCCGATGTTATATATTTCTGGAATAAAAATGAGGGATTTACCCTGGGCGATCCAGATAGTACAGGCTATGTGGAAATCTACACCACCCAAAATGGAGGACAGAACTGGGTAAGGGTAACCCAGGATAAACTCTCTCCTCTTATGACTTATACAATTAATACTCAAGAGGTTGTAAGTGTTTGCAATAATACTGTTTGGGTTTCCGGAGCGGGCTATTTATACCGATCTACTGATAAGGGTTTTACCTGGGATGCATTAGCCTCCCCTGAAGCATCTACATGTGGAGCAATTGTATTTGTAAATGGAAATGACGGAATCTATTCTATAAAGGGCACAGGTATTGCAAGCCTTTATGCAACCCATGATGGAGGGGAATCCTGGAGTCTGCTAAAAACAATTGATGGTCTTTCTGGGTATAGCCAAAACTTTTGTGCTATCCCGGGAACAAACACCATCGTTATGACTGACAATAATTCGTTGTTTTTTTCTGCAGACATAGGAAATACATGGAAGAAAATTCCTTATGAAATTCCTAATATGCATGTTATTAGTGCTTCCGATAACCAGCTGCTTTGGGGAGGAGGATGGCGCAAACAAGTGTATAAGGTTTCTTTAAATAATCACAGCTCCTGTTCGGCTGCTTTCACTTTTGAAATCGATTCTATCCCTGGTATGGTAAGTTTTGCTTCCTCGTCAATTGGTTTTACTGATTATTTCTGGACCTTTGGAGACGGAAATTCATCAACACTTGAACGTCCGACCCACAATTATTCAACTCCCGGGTATTATCAGGTTTCGCTTTCTGTACGAAACAGCACCAATAACTGCATGGACATGTTTTCCCTGTTTATACAGATAGGAATTGTTGATTGTCGCGGAGGCTTTACTTGCATTGTTGATCCTGTTAATACCTCTGTAAATTTTTCAGATATTTCAAATGGGATAATTGATTATTTTTATTGGGATTTTGGAGATGGTTCCTTTAGCGTCCTTCAAAACCCGGATCATCTCTATAAAAAAGCAGGAATTTATTTGGTTAGCCAAACTGTTATCGATAACACAAACGGTTGTATTGACCAATTTGTGAAGCCTGTTCAGGTAGGAGAGATCGACTGTTCTGCCTTTTTTGTATACTACATTGAGTCATCAAACTACACTGGCTATTTTTCTAATCGTATTTTGGGAGAAGCTACCGCACTGCTTTGGTCATTTGGCGACGGAGGATTCTCCACCCAGGGAAGCCCGGTACATGTATTTCCCGGAAATGGTATCTATTCTGTCGGTTTAAATACATATGATTTTAACTCAGGCTGTATGGATTATTATCAGGATATGTTGATTATTGGAGATATCGGCACTGACTGCGAAGCAGATTTCTTATACTATGCTGTGCCTGCAAGTCCGGATGTAAGGTTCATCAATAAATCCATGGGTGATATTGTCGGTTCCATCTGGAACTTTGGTGATGGTTCAGACAATTCTACAGATAATGAGCCTGTTCACACCTATACAAACGGAGGTTATTATAATGTTTGTCTCACAGTAACCAATTCCAGCGAAATTAAAAATATGGGCTGTAAATGGGTACTGGTTGAGGGCTGTGCAGATAACGACTGTCGTGCAAACTTCATGTTTAGCATTGATTCTGCAAACCTTAAAGTGACATTTGCAGATAACTCCTTCGGAACTATCGATAAATACACTTGGGATTTTGGAGATAGCAACCCTGATTCTGTGTCTGCATTGCAAAATCCTTACCATACCTATAGTAAAAAGGGCTACTATTTGGTAAAACTTACAGCTGAAAATACTGCAACGGGCTGCAAGAGTGATGAATACAAATTGCTAAATGTTGGTGATATCCAGGTTTTAAAAGCAGCTTTCGATTACGAAGCCCTTGATCAGGACAAAAAGCGCTCTGGATATCCGGTTGACCTTTTCAGTGCCTGTTCTGGTGATGGAGCAACTGTGGAGTGGGACTTTGGAGATGGCCAGAAAAAGAAAGGAGAGGGATTTACTGTGATGGATTCAACCAGCCGCAGAGTAACACATTATTACGAAAAGCCAGGAAAGTACAGTGCATGCGTAAGAATTTCGGACCCGGTTAGCAATCAATCGGACACCTATTGTCAGTGGATATTCACAAAGAATGCTGTGGGAATAAATCCGGATTTTGATAAGGTAATAGAACTATCGGTGTATCCGAATCCTTTTATCGGTCAGACCACGATAAACTATGTGCTTCCCGAATCGCAAGTTGTGGAAATCGCCATTTTTGACCAGCTGGGACGAAGAGTGGAAACCCTTATCAATTCTAAACAAGATCTCGGAAATTACAGAGTTGTATGGAATTCAAGGGAAACAGCACCAGGAGTTTATCACCTCAATTTTGTATCGGAGAGTGGGGTTATTACACGGCAACTTGTGATATCTAAGTAGCCTGTTTAATTGTATTGCCTGATCCGGATGATTCGCTTTTTAAATGAATTATCCGGATCATGTTTTTTAAATGATAATAGCTGCTAAATTGTTTGAGGATGTAAAACTTTCGGTTGGACAAGCCCCTGAGATAGTTGGATTATCAAAAAGACATTCATGGTAATGCACGGGAAATATGGAGTTTCAGTTTGCAGTGCATCCATTTCTGATTTAAATTCTGATATAGCAAATGCATAAAATTGTTATTTCAGATACAAGCAAATTGATTCTCTTACAAAAGATTGATGAGTTGAATCTTTTGAGGAAAGTCTATTGAGAATTGATCACACCCCCTGAGATTGCTGAGAAATTTGCTGAGAAAACACCCAAATGAATTAAAGTTCAGGAATCACTGATAAAAAGTATCAAGACTTTCTTGCAACACAGGTTGATTATGATGAAGCAAGTGCGATTGCGCTAGCCACTGAATAGCCCATAATAATGTGGATGAATTTTAATGCTGAACAATGAATAGATTGATAATATTTCATTCGATTCATAAAAGTCCTTATTTTTTCTTCCTTTATTTTTTAAATATGTACAAATTCTTATATTTGTATATGTTTCGCAAAATAAAACAGGTTTTCATCTTTTATTATACAGGCTTCCGCGAAATGCCTCGCTGGGGGAGGCAGGTTTGGCTTATTATCCTTGTGAAGCTTTTTATCATGTTTGTTATCCTCAAGATTTTTTTCTTTCCTGATCTCCTGAAAAGGGATTTCGAAACCGATGCCCAACGAAGCGAATATGTATTGGAGCAACTAACTAAATAAAAACCCAAATTATGCTTGAAAATGTTGATCTTTCCCTGGTAGACTGGTCGCGGGGGCAATTTGCCCTTACTGCCATGTACCATTGGCTCTTTGTGCCATTAACCCTGGGATTGTCGTTTCTGATGGCAATCATGGAATCAATCTATGTCCGGACTGGTGACCCCCGCTGGAAAAAACTTACTAAATTCTGGATGACGCTCTTTGGCATAAATTTCGCCATCGGGGTTGCAACCGGTATTATTCTTGAATTTGAGTTCGGAACCAACTGGTCACAGTATTCCTGGTTTGTGGGCGACATTTTTGGCGCCCCCCTTGCCGTTGAGGGAATTATGGCCTTCTTCATGGAGTCGACCTTTATAGCGGTAATGTTTTTTGGCTGGAACAAGGTTAGCAAGAAGTTCCACCTTGTCTCTACATGGCTGGTTGCTGTTGGAGCAAACCTCTCGGCATTGTGGATACTGGTTGCCAATGCCTGGATGCAGAGCCCGGTTGGAACACAGTTTAATCCCGATGCGGCCCGCAACGAAATGATCAATTTCTGGGAAGTGTTGTTTTCTCCCGTGGCAATAAATAAATTCCTGCATACCATTAGCTCGGGTTTTGTGTTAGCCTCCATTTTTGTGGTGGGCATAAGCGCATGGTTCCTGCTGAAAAACCGGGAAACATGGTTTGCGAAGAGAAGCATTCTGATCGCCTCAGTGTTTGGCTTATTAACATCCGTATTTGTTGTTTTTACCGGCGATACTTCCACCCGACAGATTGTTCACCTGCAACCCATGAAGTTCGCGGCAATTGAAGGCCTTTATAAGGGTCAGGAAGGTGCCGGATTGGTTGCATTTGGATTTATGTCGAGTTCTTCGAGCGATCCGGATGATGAAAATATCAAGGACTTTCACTTTACAATCGAGATACCCAACCTCCTTTCCTACATGGCTTATGGCTCATGGGATGCGTTTGTCCCGGGAATCACCGATCTGGTAAACGGAAACCCGGAGCAGGGCATCATGGCCGCCAGCGAGAAAATCGAAAGGGGCAAGATTGTCATTAGCGACCTCCGTGCCATGAAGGACGCCAAAAAGAATCAGGACCTCGCTGCCTACGAAAGCTATAAAGCGAAGTTTTACGACCCTCAGTATAAAGAAGACTATTTCCGGTATTTTGGGTATGGTTACCTTAACGATGTGAACAGCCTGATCCCAAATGTGCCTCTTACCTTTTACAGTTTTCACGTTATGGTTGGGCTGGGATTCTATTTCATCCTGTTCTTTTTCCTTGCCCTGCTATTTCTTTATCGCGATGTACTCGTCAAACGGAAATGGTTCCTCAAACTCGCTCTTTTCACCCTTCCCCTTCCTTATATTGCCGGTCAAACAGGTTGGATTGTTGCTGAGGTAGGCCGCCAGCCCTGGGTTATCCAGGATTTAATGCCTGCCGTTGCTGCTGTTTCCAATATTGACGCAAGTGCCGTGCAGGTGACTTTCTGGTTGTTTGCTCTGGTATTTACTGCCCTGGCAATTGCAGAAGTCAGCATCATGGTTAAACAAATAAAAATCGGACCTAAAGAAGAAGGAGGAAAATAATATGTTTGAAAATCTTTCACATCTCGCACTTCAGCAATACTGGTGGGTAATCATCTCACTGCTGGCAAGTCTTCTGGTATTCCTTATGTTTGTCCAAGGCGGACAAACCTTGATGCTAAGCCTTGGGAAAACCAATGCGCAGAAGACCATTCTCGCTAACCTCTTTGGACGTAAATGGGAATTTACTTTTACAACCCTTGTTACCTTTGGGGGAGCATTCTTCGCATCCTTTCCCTTATTCTATTCAACCAGTTTCGGAGGAGCCTACTGGGTTTGGATGGCGATTTTGTTCTGCTTTATTGTTCAGGCAATTGCTTATGAATTCAGAAGTAAGCCCAACAATGTTCTGGGACAAAAGACTTTCGACATTTTCCTGCTGGCCAATGGGGTTTTGGGTACCGTACTGATAGGAACTGCAGTGGGTACATTTTTTAACGGAGCCAACTTCACCGTTAGCGACATGAATTTCTCTACCTGGAGTAACTCCTGGTACGGTCTTGAAGCCGTAACGAATCCTCATAACGTTGCTTTGGGCTTGTCGATCTTTGCCCTGTCCCGGATTCTTGCCATTCATTATATCCAGAAAAATGTGGATCAGGACGAAATTATCGAGAAGGCGAAAAACGCTCTTTGGTTCAATACCCTTCTGTTTCTGACGGTTTTCCTGTATTGGCTTATTAAACTGCTTTTTATCGAGGGATTTGCTTATGATCCCGAAACCTTGCTCGTTTCGAAAGAGAAGTTCAAATATCTTCATAATATCCTGGAAATGCCTGTGAATACAGCTATACTTCTCACGGGTATTGTTCTGGTTTTGTTCGGGGTCATCAAATCACTGTTCACCCATTTCGAAAATGCCATCTGGTATACCGGTATTGGAACCGTGCTAACGGTTTTTGCAATTTTTATCCTTGCAGGATTCAACAACACCTGCTTTTATCCTTCTCTAACCGATATGCAGAGCTCCCTGAATATTCAGAATGCCTCATCGAGCCACTACACACTTACTGCCATGAGCTATGTTTCACTGGTGGTGCCCTTTGTGTTTGCATATATCTTCTTTGCCTGGCGTGCTATTAACAACAAGAAGATCGATCAGAAGGAAATGGAATCAGAAACTCATGTTTATTAAGGAGGAAAAACTATGTATCTCTCATCATTATTATTTTATCTGAGCTGGCCTGCTCTTATCATTGTTAGTTACTATGCTATATTATTCGCATTGAAACAGTTTGAGAAAAAAGCCGGGGCAGCAGATTAGAACCTGGCTCAGTCACCGTTACATAATTGCAAAGACGCAGTCTTTATGCAAGGTCTTCGATCCTGCATAAATGCTGCGTCTTTCTTTTACTTTGTTGGTAAATCCGTTAGCCTTTATTCTTTGTGTCTTGGATTACCTCGGGCAAGAGATAAAACGATATACAGCGAAATCGCCAAAAGCATCCCGGGGATTTTGAAAACAACAAGTGCAAGCAATGAAATTCCCAGGAATATGTACCTGAGGCTGTTTTCCTTGAACCCGAAACTCTTAAACTTTATCGAAAACATCGGGATATCGGTAACCAGCAACACGGCCAGCAAAGTTGACAACCCGAAAACAACCCAGGGCAGGTAAAGCCAGGGTATGGCATTATGCAATGAAGGGTAGGAATAAACCAGTGCCGCAACGAAAATGGCATTCGCCGGGGTTGGCAACCCCCGGAATTCCTCTGTCTGACGGGTGTCGTTATCGAACTTGGCAAGCCTGATTGCCGATAATGCAGGGATAAGAAGCGGCATAACCAAAAACAATATCTCAGTGACTGAGAGGTCAGGAATCCATTCATAGCCCAGACCCAATCCTAAGGTGATGGTTTGTAACCTGAAAATCAGAAAGCCGGGAAGCACGCCAAAGCTAACCACGTCGGCCAATGAATCGAGTGATTTGCCAGTGCTCGAATAGGCATTGAGCATGCGCGCCAGGAAGCCATCGGCAAAATCAAAGACCGCGGCAAGAAAAATCAGCAGCGCGCCGTAATAGGGATTATGCTCCAGAACAAACCAGATGCCGGTAACACCGGTTAGTAGATTAAGCGTGGTGACAAAATTGGGAATGTGACGTTTCATGAGCTGTATTTAATGACAAACAAAATTGCTAATAATTTGTATCAGAAAAAACTCTAATTAGATATTATTTCAGTTGCTGTCGCGGTGGCTCTTAGTATTTCCTTTTTGTTATATCCGGTATTTGCAGCATTCATGCATTTCTTCCTGAATAACATTTTATCATGCAAGTTGTTATAAGCATGTTAATTTCAGGGAAAACCACTGAATCTCCTTGTATATTCTTAATTTTGGTTTTCCTTTAAAACGTTTCAAAATGCAGGATTCTTTCGCCAAATACCTCCACTCGATCAATAGTGGCTATTGCACTGATGTTCCCTCAATGATCGACACCCATCGTTTTGTTGATGACCTGATGGTTTTGCTGTTCCCCATAAAAGGGAATCGCAAGATCGATCTCAGGGAGACTGAAATTCGTTTGGAACGAATGCGTCTAAGACTTAAGGAGCTCCTGATTCCCCTTGAAAAAGATATTAAGGAAAGTCCTGAGATAATTGCCAAACAGTTTTTTGATCAGCTTCCCGTGACCTACAAAAGTCTTCTCGAAGATGCTGATACTTTTATGAAATCCGATCCCGCTGCCCGTTGTGTGGAAGAAGTGATTCTTTGTTATCCGGGGTATTCCTGTCTTGTGGTTCACCGGCTTGCGCATTTGCTATACAAGCTCGAGGTACCAGTGCTTCCGAGGGTGATGAGCGAGTACCTGCATGGAATGACGGGGATTGACATACACCCCGGTGCCAGCCTGGGTAAAAACTTCTTTATCGATCATGGTACCGGAATTGTAATTGGCGAAACCACAATAGTTGGAAACAACGTCAAAATATATCAGGGAGTCACACTGGGCGCCATTTTTGTGGAAAAAAGCATGTCCGATACCAAGCGCCACCCCACCATCGAGGATAATGTGATTATTTATGCAGGCAGCACCATTCTGGGTGGCAGAACTGTTGTGGGTCACGATACGGTAATCGGAGGAAATGTTTGGCTCACCGAAAGCGTTTTGCCTCATTCCATAGTATACCGTCAGCATAAAGCAATAATCAGAGACAGCAAATCATTTGATGAACCCGTAAATTTTGTAATATAAAAACTATGATAGCAAAAACTATACTCGATACAATTGGCAATACACCTCATGTAAAAATCAACTCTCTTTTTCACGGGGGAGTTGAGGTCTGGATGAAACTCGAACGAGCTAATCCCGGGGGAAGCATAAAAGACCGAATCGCCCTAAATATGGTTGAGGATGCCGAGAAACGCGGGATACTCAAGCCGGGTTCTGTGATAATCGAACCTACAAGCGGGAATACGGGCATCGGTCTGGCTATGGTGGCAGCTGTAAAAAAATACAGACTTATTCTGGTAATGCCTGAGTCGATGTCTGTTGAACGACGAAGCATCATGGCTGCCTATGGGGCCGAATTCGAACTTTCACCCCGGTCCGAGGGTATGAAAGGAGCCATTGCGAAAGCACAGGCTCTATTGGCTGAAATTCCCGAATCGTGGATGCCCGGCCAGTTCGACAATGCTGCCAACCCCACTGC
>CAMAZH010000126.1 GCA_945863035.1 Chitinophaga pinensis
AGGGAGAATGGGAAAGGACTTCTGCAAAAGTTCTTTACAGTTCAAATCTTACTTGGTTAGTGAATTACGAGTGCAATCCGCATTATGTCAATTGCTTACAAATCCCCTGGTCAAGCTAATCAGATATCCAGTTTCAATATTTACAATTGAATTAGTGAACTATCTTACATCTGAATTTGAAATGATCATAAATAACCTCCACCTGAATACTAAATAATGGCCAGACCCTTATATTAAGTAGCCAGACCCCTTTTTTTATATTCAAGACCCCATATAATATATGCCAGACCCCAATTTATTACCTCCGGACCCTTAATTAATCTAACCAGACCCCAGGTCCGGCGTATTTTTTTTAGGGTCTTGCACTAATTTTTCAGGGTCTGGCCTATATTTTTTAGGGTCTTACTATTTTTTATTGGGGTCTTGAGTAGTTTTTTGCTGTCTTTGCCTCTTGTTTTTCTTGTACAAGCTCGCATATAAGAGCATTCTGGTTTGTGTCACTGGGTTTACGAATGCCCCTTAACAACAATCTTGATAATCTTAAGATTTAAAACAAAAAACCTTATGATCTGCCAGGGCACGAAGTTTCTCCAGAACATGGTAAGCTTGGTAGGCATAGGGGCATAATGTTCCTGAACATAGCCTCTTTTTTTTGTACTTGTATTCTCATTCATAGGTCTGATTTTTTTATTCAGGTAAAAGATACCAAAACGGATAACCTTTTGCTTTGTGAAGGAACATGTAGTGCATAAATAGCTTCAGCCAGTGTCCGGCCAATCCCGACTCTCCGATTGTGTTTTTGATGCTTCGCCCCCATTTAGGGTATTTCTCCCAATCGGGCACTACCGGCGAAACGGTCATGGTTGCGGAATTTCCTTTGAAAAACCCAAAGCCGGCCGAAACAATACAGGCTGCTCCCATTTTCCCCATGGAAGCACGGTGTTTCAATTCCGGCTTTCCTGTCTTTATCCATTCTGCAATATTCTGAGCAACGATCTTTCCCATAACGCCCGATGGCATACCCGTTCGTGGAGGGGAAGGAAAGATAGGCGTTCCGTTCTTGCTTTTCATGGGTTTGGAAATCGCATGTGGCGGGGCAAAAGCAATTCCCGGGGCAAAAATATTCGGGTATGCGGGACTCTGATAAGTCGATGGCCAATCGCTCACGGTCCAATCATCATATGCTTTGACGGAGTAATCCGCATCCACCTTCATCAAATTATTGGGAGCAAACAGTTCAAGGGTAATATCCTGTTCCGATTTATTGAAAGCTTTTATTCCATGACCTGAAAACGCCGGGATTAACATGGCAAAATCGAAATGCTCCTCTTTGTATTCTCCCTCGAGATTCTCATAAAAAACCCTATTAGGCTCCAGTTTATACACCCCGGCTTGCTTGATCCAGCTGATATCCCTTTCAATAAAAAACGACTCGGTAAATATTTTTGTGGAAGTGATATATCCTCCTTTTTTCAGAAACGCACCTCCCATGCCAAAATCGCCCAATTCAAATTCGTTCGATATCCATTTTATCTCAGCCATTTCCCTGATTCCCAGTTGCCGAAGCTCATGGTCGATGTTCAAAATATATTCGAATGCCGCCCCCTGACAGGTAGCCAAGGCATGTCCGGTTCCAACGATCAGGGTTTGCCTCTGTCCGGATTTCATTTTTTCGATACAAGCCTGAAGGGATTTCCACGCATTTTCAGCATGTCCAAACGAGCATACCGATTCGGAATATTTCCCGGGACCCAATCCTTCTGTTGCTTCAAAGTTGAGTTTAGGCCCCGTGGCATTAACCAGAAAATCATAGCTCACATCCTCGGTTTCACCTTTGCGGGCTTGTTCCGTGTATTCAATTCTCACAAAGCCCATTTCGCTGGAGGCATTTCCTTCAGGAAAAACAGATACGCATCGGGCTTGCTTGAACTGAGTTCCCCAACGCTTGTACAAGGGTGCAAGATCAAAATGCACCTGATCGGGTTGCATTTTACCCACACCAACCCAAATATTGGATGGGATCCACTGATAAAAGCGGCTCGGAGAAACCACAATTACCTCATGTTTTTTGGATAACCACTTCCTCAAATACGCCGATGCAGTATGCCCGGCAATTCCAGCTCCCAGAACAACAACTTTAGCCATATGTTTTTGGATTAGAACCTAAAAATATTCATTTTTTATTGAAAAACAAGGGTTTGTGAAAAAGGCTCACTTTTTGAGACTGGCTTTCGAAAAGAGATATTCCGGAATTTCCTGATCGAATTTAATGCTTGTTATCCTGAATTCGGTACCACTCCCCTCCTTTAGCATATCCTTGTAAACAATAGTCATAGGAAACCAGCGGCCCTGTACCTGTTTCACATCCGAGAACTCCGTGCGCTTCAGGAGCTGGCCCGATTTGGCAAAGAGTTCTTGTTTCAGGGGAACAAAACGTTCGGCATCAACCCAGATTTTTTGGGCAAAGTAAGCCACATCATCCACTTTTGCCACCAGGTCGAGCACAAAGACATCCCGATCGCCAAGCTTCTCCTTCCCGGCAAGAGTTGATGTGTAAACTTCAGTGAGTTTGCGGTCGTCGAGCATATCTTCATACGATAAATCGGAACCCATAACCGACTGGCGCAACATGTGTCCGGAGATCTGAATTATCCTGTCGGTTGATGGCGAATAAATCCAGAGCTTGTCTTCCAGCTTGAGCATCTTGGTACCCTGCTCCCTGGCCGGCGAGAGGTACTCGGTAAACGACTTTTTGTTGCCTACCGAATAAGATATCGAGTTTATAGTTCGGGTTGCCCGTCGTCCGTGAATAATCATCGACGATTCAAAAATCCTGTTTTTCGACGACATATTCCGGTCAACTTTGTCCAGAATTTCTTTTGCATCGGGGGATGTGAAAGCGGCAAAGCTTATCAGTGCTACAAACAATACAACTACTTTTCTCATTTTATTAATCTTATCTGGTTAGTTAATCTCTATCTGTTTCGGTTTGCTAACTATTTCTAAAGGGGATTTATACTTCCAGCTCCTTAAAAAGCCGGGATGTCTTTCGTTTATAAATCGCATAACCCGCCAAAGCATTGCCAAACACCGTGGCGATCACTCCCGGGAAAAACCCGATATAGAACAATTCGGGTGTGATTTTGGATCTCAGGACAGCTGGCATCATCATGCCTACATTATCCATCATCCCGCTCAGATTCAGTCCGTAGGTCTGAAGGTAATACGCCCCGGCAAGACCTAAGACAGTTCCAAACACAGAACCGATGACTCCAATTATAGCGGCTTCCAGGAGAGTTGTATAAAAGATGTGTTTTTTCTCCTCGCCCAGGGCCAGACGTATCCCATACTCGCTGTACCTTCGCAATCCGCCAAGAAGTCCTGTATTCCATAAAACAATTGACATAGCCATCACAAAAACCAAAATAAAAATGGAACTCATATGTTCGGCAAGGCTAAGGTATTGGCCGAGCTCATTCTGGTCTACAAGTCGCATCATTTGGGGAGAAAACTCATCCTCCGGCACATTGTAACTCGAGTTGAAAGATTCCGTTACCTGAAGTGCTTTGGCATCGTTGTAGACCCCATCGTTGAAATACCCAAGGATTTCGCTGGAGGCATCTTCCATATCCAATGCCAGCTGGGCATCACGAAGATCTATAAACACAGCGCCCCGGTCGAGAAAAGCATTCCCAAAGTTCAGGGTTCCGCTTATGATGAAGGTTTTAAACATCATGCTCCCATTCATGGTTGAGCCAAAGATTGTGATTTCGTCGCCCACTGAAACCGCGAATTTTTGGGCAAAACCTTCGCTGATAAGTGCCTCTCCCGGTTTTGAAGGTATAGAACCCTTCGCAATGGATTCCTGAATGCTCATCCGGGCAATCTCGGTGCTACCCGGCGAAAGCAGATCAATGGCAGTACCAATGGCTGGTCCCTGGGCCCGGGTCTCTCCGTTTTCGTCGGGAACGTCCAATAGTCCGCCGAAATGGATCCGCTCCACCCATTCCATATCAGGGTAGGCAGCATTCAATTGTGTTTTCAGACTACCTACCTCAAGAAGAGCAAGGTCGAGGGGCATTTGGTCCTCGTTTTCGGCATAGGCCCTGGTTACAACTTTAACATGACCCGTGGTGAACCGGGCGCTCAAGTCGATCATGTCTCCAAAAACCCCGGCAAAATACGAACTCAGAAATACCGTAAGAAACACGCCGGCTGAGACGATAATAACGGGTATCAGGCTCCGGCTTTTGTCGCGGATTACTCCCTTAAAAATAAATCTTATCATTGCAGTTTCCCTTTCAATGCATCTGTTGGTTTCATTTTCGAAATCTTCCGGGAAGGAAGGTAGCTAACGATAGTAGCCGAAACCACAACCAGCAGAATGGTTGAGATTATCAGCCGGATGCTGTAATACGGATAGATTGTTTCAGCCAGGGTGATGTCCATTCCCTGTCCGACCCCAAAGCTTATTCCAACCTTATTAAGAAAAAGGAAGAGCGGAATTCCATACATTGCCCCCAGAATTGTTGCCAGAATACTGTGCGCCCCACCCTCGACAGTGAAAATACCTACCACCTGCATTCTTGTCATCCCCAGGGCAATATAGGTACCGATCTCTTTCTGCCGCCTGAAAATCGACAAAACCTGGGTGTCGAAAATCGCTATCAGTGCGATCAGCAGCATAAAGATCTGCATGATGCTTCCTCCTGCCTTTTTCGCAGAAATAATTTTATTGAAATCTTCCAGCAGAAAATCGAGATCCCGGAACACCCAGTTTTCAAGCTCTCTGTCTTCGAATTCCTCGCCGGCAACAAGATAGGTGGCATGATTCTTCAACTCCATCATTTCCTGAAGGGTCTGTAATGAAAGGTAGATCTGTCCGTTATCGGCTCCCGGCACATCGCATTTGAATACTTCAGCAATCTGAATTTCGCGGGCATCGAAAGTCCCGTTTTTATCGCGCCAGCGAATCAGCAGCTTATCCCCGACTTTTAACTTTGCCGCTTCGGCCATTCTCTTTCCGATAACCGCATAATCGATTCCGTTGTCCGATGACAGTACCGAAACAGGTAGCTCGAGAACGGTCAGCATGGGATCGATACCTTTGAGAATTACTGCCAGTGACCTTCCCTGAGGAAAAGCAGTGGCCTGAACCACAAGGATGGGAACTAATCTTTTCGATTCCGTTTCCTTTAGAATTTCATCCGACATAAGCCCATTCGAAGCCTGAATTGTATATGGGTCATAACGATCGTATTCCGGATGCCAGAACTGACCTTTGCCCGTCTCCCAGGCAATCGTGTCCTTGCGGCCCTGACGATTCCATCCATCGATCATGCCATTGAAAAAAATAATCAGCACGAAGGCAAAGGAAAGGACCGAAACGTTGAGCCAGGTTCGCAAACCAGCACCCAACAAATTCTTAAATGCCAATTTTAATGCTAACATCATTTCAGTTTTTTGGGTCTTTTACCTTTTCATCCTTACTAACCTTACCATCTTCAAGGGAAATAATTCTATCCAGGTATTGCATCACCTTTTCATCGTGGGTTGCAAAAATAAAAGTGGTTTTTAACTCCCGGTTCAGGTTTTTCATGGTCTGAAGAATATTATGAGAGTTTTTGGAATCGAGGTTTGCGGTGGGCTCATCGGCAAGAACGATCTCAGGCCGTTTAACCATCGACCGGGCTATTGCAACTCTCTGGCACTCACCACCCGACAGCATCGAAGGGCGTGATTTTACTTTTTCTGTAAGACCCACCCATTCCAGTGCATCCATAACCGCCTTCTTTCTTTCATTAGCCGACATCTTTTGCAAAAGCAAAGCAAATTCAACATTCTCAAACACATTATAAACCGGCAGAAGATTAAATGTCTGAAAAATAAAACCGATGTGTTTGTTTCGAAGTTGGGCGGATTGCCTGTTCGTTAATTCTGAAACCGACTTGTCCAGCACCATCACTTTTCCTTTCGAAGGGGTATCGAGTGACCCGATAATATTAAGAAGAGTGGTTTTACCCGATCCGCTGGGTCCAACAAGTCCGGCAAACTCTCCCTTCTCAAACCCAAGACTAAGGTTATCCAAAGCAATAAATTCCCCCTTGCCCACAGGGAAACTTTTAACCAGATTTTCAATTTTGATAATTGAGTGATTTTCCATTGGTAGGTATTTTAATGATTCCATACAAGCATCAGCTGAACTCCTTTTCCGGCAAATAAGTTTTCTCCGCTGCCTTGCGCAGGAATAAGATAGTTATCCGGATTCCAATATCCCATGAAATAAAGACTGATTCTGTTAAACTGTTTCTGCCAGCTTACAAAATTGTAAGTAGTGTTACTTTTCCAATCATAATACATCATTGCGCCAACCGTATCAAAAAGACTTACAGGGTATGAAATTGATACAAGAGAAAACGTGGAGTTGTTTTCAAAATCAAAAGCTTTCTCATCATAAGCAGCGATTAGTTGTTCATAAACCAAATATAAACCATTCCCAAGGCCAAAAGTATAATCAAGACCAAAATTTATGATTTCCTGGTTGGTAAACATGCCAAGATCTTTGTTTTTATTCACCCATGTGCCTTCCAGCCAGCATCCAACCAGGAGGTCAAGCTTCAGGTCAAAACCAAACTTGTTTTCGGGAATCTCAGCAAAGGATGGCATAAGTCCGCTCAAGGCGCGACTGTCGGCACTCCGGTAATGATAGGAAAATGCGGCTTCACCGGCAGGTATGGGAAGCTGAATTCTCCCCCCCGCTTCAGGGCGTCCCTTGCTTGTTCCGGTAATCTCCCATCCACGCGGATCGCTGTTTCCATAGAGTCCCCACAACCAGATATTTGCATTGTTCAGAAAGTAATACCTTCCAAGAACCCCATAAACCCCTTCCGTAAATTTTAAGGGGTCGCGGGGATCCATTTTGTCGAACCACATGAGAGGTCGAAGGATGCTAGCCGACCCGAAAGACATCTTCTGAAGTCCCAGCCTTATTTCCCACTGATCGGAACTGATCCGGCCCGATAGTCTGTAGGGTTTGAGATTTGACTGAAGGGTATCGAATTTAAATCCCCCGAAACGAAAATTACTGTAAGCATTGGCCGATGCCTCAAAATCGAGTTTCAGACCCTGCTTATTTTTGTGCTCATAGGAAAATGAAGGCAAATAACGGACGCCCAGATGTTGCATTCCGGGATCGGAGAAATTTATTCCGGCCCAACTTACCAACTGACCGCTAAAAGCTACGGAATCCGAAGATTCCTGGGCCAATAACTCTTGATTGGCGCTCAATTCCAACAAACAAAGCAATATGAATAAACACTTTGTTCTCATTTTCCTGGTTTTATTTCCGGGGGATAAGCCCGTAAAAAAAGAATTCCATAAATTCCCGGATCAGCTGCTGAGGTGAGTCATAGTACTCTGTAAGCTTCGGATCGCTGATCAGCTCTGGAATTTTGTTAATAAAATGAAGGATTAAGTCAATCCGTAACGTACTGCTGATTTCTCCTTTTTCCTGCGCTTTTGTGAAATCGATTCTGATCATTTCAATATTTGCATCAAGCAAAGACTGTATAAATTCTTTTAATTCAGGATCAGGATTTGCATATAAATCAGTAATGAACTCCTTACTTATATCTGTACTATACTTCATTTTAAACTCAATAGTCTTTTCTACTTTTTTTTCAAATGGAAGATCACTGTCCCAGTATTCCCGGTACTCTATAATTGACTTTTCGATAATTTCGTTCAGAATGGCTTTTACCAACTCATTCTTATTTCGGAAAAATTTATAGTAGGTCATTTTGCTTACCTCTGCTTTTTTGCACACCTCCTCAACTGAAACCCTTCCAATTCCATACTTCCAGAAAAGCTCCTTCCCCGCCAGACATATTGCCCGATACTTTTTGTTTGACTTATGCATCGTTCGAATTTTGTTACAAATATACGTATTTATTATAATAATACTATTTTCGTATATACAAAATTATTCGTATATTTTTAAATTCTCTCACTGATACAACTGGCATATTTACTCAAACTTACGTATATTTGAATCATTGGTGTCGGGTTAAAAAATGATTAAAGAGCACAGCCTTGTTATATTTAACCGACAACAATGATTCGCAGTAAAATCAGAAAAATTAATTATCCCCCTGTTATAATTTTTTGATGAAAGAGTTCCTTAAAAAAATAAATCTTTGGTTTACGGCCTCAAGTTATGGCATTAGCTTATTTATTCCGTTGGCTTTACTGAGCCTTTTCTTTTCCATAGGAGGCGAACCTGTATCGCGAATACTATTTAATGCGGATATACTCTATTTCCCGGTTTTTTACAAGGATTTATTTATAGACGGATACCACCTTACTGGGTGGAATATTCCCGGGGCTCCAAATTTTTTCCCGGATATGCTCATCTATTTTTTTCTGATGTACGTTAGCAGCAGCGCTCCCATATCGATGTTTATATTTGCTTTTATCCAATTGCTATCGATCCTTCTCCTCTTCAAATATATTATAAGGCTTGCATTTCCCGAGATTAACCTATACCCGGTAATGCTCGGCAATCTCCTTCTAAGTCTGTTTTTCATGGTTACTTTCATTGACAATGACCCATATATTAGCTTTCATCTGATATCTAATACCTATCATTTAGGAGCATTTGTTAATACCCTAATCGCGTTATTGTTAGCCTTGCGTTTTCTCATCACGGGAAAACCAATATATCTCATAGTTTTTGCTCTGCTCGGAACACTTGCTTTTGTCTCCGACAGGCTTTTCCTTATACTGTTTTGCCTTCCGTTTACAGGAGCTATTTTGATTTTTGTACGGAAAAAGGAAAATTTCCGTAAACTTCTCTCCCTTGCCATTGCTCTTTTTGTGATTGTTGCAGCAGGTCTGATAATTTTCGACAGAATCACCCACAACCATACGATTCATTTGGCAAAGGCTTATTTTGACATCTCTCCCATTGGCATTACAAACTCTTGGAATTCATTAGTTTACCATTTATCATCATTATTCGGCGATCTGAAAATATTTACATTGATAATATGTATCTCTATTTTGGGCCTTGCTATTTCAATATATATGCTTATTCGATCCTTTCGGGAGATTTGGAAAGGTTTTTTAATTAAAGACGGTCTGCCTGAAATGATGAATACCTTTTTCATTCTCTTTATGCTGATTGTCTTTTTTACTCCCGTATTTACAGGTAGTTTTCAGGGATTCGACACCATACGTTATAATATTTTTGTATTTTATTTTGGACTTATGTTCTTTGGTGTTTTACTAGTCAAATTATTCCATCAGAACCCGATGATTAAAAAGACTGTAAAGGTTTCTTCCCTTGCATTGTCTTTAATTCTAACGATTTATATTGGAATTTACCTGATAAGAAATAAGCCGGTAACTGGTATTAAGGAATTCTTTGCATATTACCCGGAGATTTCACAATGCATTGATTCAATGGACGAGAAGTATGAGTTAAAACATGGACTAACAACCTACTGGTATGGCAAACCGGGTACACTTTTCTCAAAAAGGGATGTTAGGCTTTATACTGTTCATATTGAGAATATGATTCCTTATTCACATGTCGGAAATGAAAACTGGTATTATGAATCAGGTTATGGTAAGTACGACCCTCCGGTTTTCAATTTTCTGATAATTTCGCTTCCATTGAGTTCTGATTCCCTTGAAACAATTAAAAAAAGTGTTGGAGAAATTATTGCTATGGAGAAATGTGGAAAATTCATCTTTCTGTTATGCAACGACTTCAAATTCACACGTCAAAATGGCTACCCGGAGATATTGAAAAGCTCAGCTGAAATTCCTGCTCAGTAATTCAATTCAACGAGATATCCGCCGTGTTTCCTGATATTGATAACCTCTCCCGAGGCAAAAATAAGGTATTGACCCTTAATGCCGGAAAGTATCCCGCTTATAACAGATTGTTTGTCGAATCCAACACTCTTGACTTTTTCCGGGTAGTTCGTTACGGGATAAGAAATTTCAGTAACCGAATCGTCACTGCTTCCGAACTTTTGAAAATCCGGATGCAAAAGATCCAATGCTCTGTGCTTTTCTTCAATAAGGCTAATGCTATCGAAAGAATTCGCGCTCAGCATTTTCCTCCAGTTTGTCTTGTCCTGAAAATGCTTTTTTAAAGCAACTTCGATACTTCCGGCCAAAAACCGGTTTGGGGTCTTAGCTACGATAATGGCCCGTTCGGCTCCCTGGTCGATCCATCGCACAGGTTTCTGGGTGTGCCGGGTTACTCCCACTTTCAATCCACCCGAAAGGGCCATATACACGTAATGGTCGATCAGGCAATGACCCTCCGCATATTCCAGGTTGCGTGCCTTTCCCAAATGAGCCATGCATAATTCAGGTCGAAGCACGCAATCTTCTGTTTCGGGGGAGGAGATAAAACAGGGATAGCAATAGCCCTGAGCAAAAGATGTTTTCGTTACCGCACCGCACTTCACGCAGTTTATCCGGTTTTTAAAGCTCAGTTGGATCTCATGGCCAATGAGTTCGTTTATGTGAATCCGGGATTCCTGGGCAGTAAGGTAATAGTTGACAGGATCCGAATGTACGGTTTCCATTTTATGCAGGTTGAGGATCATTTTCTTTAGGGTGTTTAAGGATGGTCTTCAGGGGATTTGAGGGTAAAGATCACAACCAGGATCATTAGCCCGGCCAGTATTGCTCCCCCGAAAAAAGCAAATTTAATCCCTCCCATCATATAAAACAAACCAGCCACCATGGGTCCGAGGGTCTGACCGATACGCAGCACCATTCCATTGATCGACATAAAAGCTCCGCGATGCTGCACCGGAGCCATATTTACAAGCATGGTCTGGATATTCGGAATGTTTATTCCCTGAGC
>CAMAZH010000127.1 GCA_945863035.1 Chitinophaga pinensis
CCATGCAGGGAATTCAGGCAATTATGCCTTTTGAAATCGACCTGTTTTGAAGGTAAGCAATTGACCTGTGTCCGCGGAAAAGGGATCTGCGGCCCGGGTCGAAGCTTCATTCTCTTTTCTAAACTTTAATCCCTTGACAAAGAAGAGCATACTCTCGTATTTTTTACTTCCTTTCAGCTGGATTTATTGGATCATCGTGTTTCTGCGCAATAAATCCTTCGACCTTGGAATTCTCAGGGAAGAAACTTTTGCTATTCCTGTAATATCCATCGGAAATATTAGCGTTGGGGGGACAGGCAAAACGCCACACACGGAATATCTGGTCAACCTACTGAAAAATGAGTTTAAGGTGGCTGTTCTCAGTCGGGGATATAAACGAAAAACCAAGGGTTTCTTCCTGGCCGATGAGTTCAGCGATGCGGAAACCATTGGCGACGAACCCTGTCAGATCAAAAGGAAATTTCCTGATATAATAGTTGCTGTAGACGAGAACCGACGGAACGGAATTCGTAAGATCCTGGAATATTCGAAAGATGTTGGTGTTATACTTCTCGATGATGCTTTCCAGCATCGATACGTTAAACCCGGACTTTCCATTTTACTAATCGACTATAACCGGCCCATTTTGGACGACTACCTCCTTCCGTTTGGCCACCTTCGTGAGCCTTCTTCCGGAAGAAAACGGGCAAACATGATTCTGATTACAAAATCCCCCGAAACCCTAAAACCAATCGACAGAAGGATTGTTGTCAAAGATCTGAAGTTGAATAACTTGCAGTACCTTTATTTCACCACGGTGAAACAAAGTGGAATTCTCCCGGTTTTTGAGGGGATCGGTACAGGCGATGTTTCAAATCTGCAAGCACTCAATCCTTGCGTGCTGTTGGTATCAGGAATTGCCAACCCCCGTAATCTGAAACAATTCGCAAGCGAGCTCTCAACGGAAATAACAGAAATGCATTTCCCTGATCATCATGAATTTACGGACAAGGATATATCCGAAATACGTTCTGAATTCGAGAAAATCCCGAATTCAGAAAAAATTCTCATCACAACAGAGAAAGATGCCGTTCGTTTACAAAAATTTTCCGATCTTCCCGCCGATTTTAAAGCGAGTATGTTCTATATCCCCATTACGATTGAATTTCTCAACAATGATGCGGAAAACTTCAATATTCAGATATTAAATTATGTTAGAAACAATAAGAGAAACAGTATCCTTCATTCAGGAAAAGACCAAATTCCAGCCTGAAGTTGCAATAATTCTGGGAACAGGTCTCGGGGGAATGGTTAATGATATCGACATTTACATGTCGCTCGATTATGAAGAAATTCCCAATTTCCCGGTAAGCACTGCCCCGGGACACCATGGTAAACTTATTTTTGGAACCCTTGGTGGTAAAAAGGTTATGGCTATGCAGGGACGCTTTCATTATTACGAAGGTTATACCATGCAGGAGGTTACATTTCCCATACGGGTCATGAAATTTATGGGGATCAAATACCTGTTTGTTTCAAACGCCAGCGGAGGGATGAATCCCACATTCGAAATCGGCGATCTGATGATTCAGACCGATCATATCAACCTGCTGCCAAACCCGTTGATTGGCAAGCACTATCCTGAATTCGGGGATCGGTTTCCTGACATGAGCGAGAGCTATGACAAATTCCTGATCAAGCAGGCAGTGATTATTGCCCTTGAAAACGACATTAAGGTGCAGCAGGGCTGTTACGTTGGCGTAACGGGTCCCACACTCGAAACACCTAAAGAATACGAGTATTTCAGAATTATCGGAGGTGACGCGGTTGGAATGTCTACCGTTCCGGAAGTTATCGTTGCCCACCAGATGGGAATGCCTTGCTTTGCCATATCAATCATCACCGACCTTGGAGTTCCCGGGCGGATCGTAGAAGTGAGCGTGGAAGACGTCCAAAGGGCAGCCGCTGCTTCAGCTCCGAAGATGACCCTGATTATGGAAAAACTTATTGAAAGCCTGTAGAATCGGGCCTTAACCTATCATCATCGGCCAGACATAAGGTGTTTATATACCCCTTTTGTCTGGCCGGTTTCATTATTCCCTTACCAGAACCGCGGCTTTTTTGAACTTTTCCTTCTCCCCCTCAAGATTCCATATTTCAGCATAAATCAAATACAAACCCGTAGCGCACACTTTCCCAAACTCATCCCTTCCGTCCCATAAAAAAAGTCCGGAAGTGCCCAAAATCTCGTTTACTCCGATATATCGCATCAGTCTTCCCGAGGGATCAAACACCGCCACCGTTCCGATAAATCCTTCTTTATCCACAGTATATCGTATTTCCAGCAGGTCATCTTTTCCATTGTTATCGGGGGAGAAAATTTCGGGGGATATTTCGAAAGCTTTTTCCCCGGAAACACCTGAAAGGGATTGGGAGTTTGCATATCCGGGGGTACCAAAGCCCGATACCGAGGAAGCGGAATGCCAGAATGCCTGATCGCCTGTTTTCTTATCCAGGGAGAGCCTTTCCATCGACACGCCATGTGCGTCGGATAGCATGGGAAATTCATCTTCAGGCTTGTAGCAAAACATGTCAACCGACTCAAGGGAGCGGTTCAGCAGCTTTATGCAGGCCCCTTGGTCCGGAAGGGATGGAAGGTCCTTCGCCTCGATAATCGACTCAGCCTTTTTGATATCGTGACAGGCGATAAGCAGTTGTTTGTCCTTACAAAACACGATATAATCCCCCGGGAAAAATAATATCGGAGTAGATAACGGGATAGCCGGTTTCCCGGTTTCGCCCTCTTTGCTAACCGAAATTCTCAGATCGGAAAGCTCCAGCAACCGATCCGACAGATTGTAAAGTTCCAGATATTCTGCGCAGCCCGGAAGGCTTGAGAACAAAACTTCCGTAATTATGATATCCGTAAGACCTGTGGTTGAGGGCAAGCCGAACCGGATCGGACCCCGGGTGAGAAGTTGGTTTCCGGCGCAATCCGCGATTCCTCCTGGAATATCCATTTCAAAGATGGAGCCTTTTACAAAGCTTTCTTTAAAAACGATATCGGCATTTCCGCAAAAATATTCGGGAAACAAAACCGAATCGGCAATCAGCAATCCGGAAGTAAGCCTAAACGCTTCCGGAGCAGGAAGGGTCAGCGGGTTGATGTTCTCGCTGAACACCAGGCGGATCGAATTTTCTTTGATGAATTCAACCCTCTCAACAAAAGGGGGGATGAGGTCGGTATTTGTTGCCCATACCGAATTCTGCCATCCGGGGGTACCTCCCAGATATTCCACAGATGCCGTCCAGTTTTCCATGCCGCCACAAAGGTTTTCAGTATCAATTCGCTCAAGCGACCAACCGCCCTGAGATTTAAAGGCATCCCCGTACCAATCGGCACGGAACTCCGCAGCGGTGATCAACTCCCCATAGCGGTTTCTGAGGGTAATAAGTTGACCCTCATTCGTAATTACGGAAGAGGAAGTGAATATGGGAATCACATTGGTTCCGGTGTCGGTTCCGTTTGTGACTACCAGATATTCACCGGGATTAATCTCATAGGGGGGAAGTAGCCACTCCCTCGTTCCGGTTTGAAGTGTGAAAGAGTCGAGCAGGACAGGGTAGCCGGAACGGTTGAACAATTCCAAATATTCGCTTTCGCGGAGGTACACCGGTGGGGAAGGGTCTGCCATAATCTCGGTGATAATAAGGTCGTTCTTCTCCGCATCATTCACAAAAAAGTCGATGCTGTCGCGGCTCATAACGTTGCCCTTATTGTCTTCCAGGTTTGTTGCAAAAAGGCAGTATTCGGTTTTCTGCCGGAAGGTTTCGCCAAAAGTGCAGGAGACTGAGCGACCCAAAGATTTTATGATTTCGGGTGTTATATTTCCGGGGACAAGTCTAAATTGATCCCTCTGAAGGCGACTACAGTCCAACTCTTCCGAAAATGTAAGGGAAACGGTATTTCGGCTTGGGACTGTAAATCCCGTTATCCGGGGCGGAACTGTATCCACTATAAATGAAGCTTGTATGTGCAAATCGTCGAACCAAAGCAATCGATCTTTTGCAGATGTATAGCTGTATGATAACATGAAATGGCTCAATGCAGGCATAACTTGATCGGTCTCCCGGGAAAACCCGGTTTTTTGCATATCGGATTCCAGGAGGCCTGTGAAGATTTCCCACTGCCCATCGGCATTTCTTTTCACAAGACAATGGAATGCCGCTGTTCCTATGTCTTTTTCGAAATTCACGGAACTTGCGCATAAAACAGAGTACTTCCCCTCCCGTAGGAGATGGATTCGAAGGCTGTCGTCGCTTCCGGTAACATTCACACCCAATACATACCCGTTAAGTGACCCCGTACCGACCGAAAGTTCGGCGGGCTTGTCGGAGGCAAGGAAAACCTGCCATTTGTTGGATGAGGAAGGTGAATACCCATGGCGCAGGGAAAACTCCCAGTTAATGCCGGAGTCGAGGTCAAAAACGCCGGTATTGATAGAAATCCGGTCGGTTCCGGCCTCGGGATTGTCATATGTATGAAAGAGAGAGTATGAACCCGATAAAGCCTTGTCGGGTGAAGATTCCCAGCGATTTTCAGGGAACTGGTCCCATTCATCGCCAAGGCCGCTTTCGAAGCCGGTAGATACCTGCCCCATAGCAAAAAGCGGCCAGAATGAAAAAATCAAGTACATTTTTTTCACATCCGGATTATTTTTGCGATTTTTGCGGCTTATGAATCGAAAGGAGAATTGGGTGGGAGACATAAAAATAATAAATATTTTTAATCATTTACTAATAAACTGAAAAAATTATGAAAGTTGCTGTTGTTGGTGCAACCGGACTGGTAGGTCAGGTGATGCTTAAAGTTCTGGCGGAAAGAAATTTTCCGGTCACGGAGCTGTATCCTGTTGCTTCTGAAAAATCTGTGGGTAAGGAAATCGAGTTCAAGGGTAAGAAGTACAAGGTTATCAGTATGAAAGACGCTATTGCATTAAAGCCCGCCATAGCAATTTTTTCTGCCGGGGGAGGCACATCGCTGGAGTGGGCTCCGGAATTTGCCAAAGCTGGAATCACTGTTGTCGACAACAGCTCGGCCTGGCGGATGGATGCAAGCAAAAAGCTTGTTGTCCCTGAAATCAATGCTCATATCCTCGGTAAAGATGATAAGATTATTGCAAACCCAAACTGTTCCACCATCCAAATGGTTGTGGCTTTGGCTCCTTTGCATAAAAAATACAAAGCAAAGCGTCTGGTGGTTTCCACTTACCAGTCGGTTACCGGGACCGGAGTAAAGGCGGTTGAGCAGCTCAAAAACGAAAGGGCAGGGATTACGGGTCCGATGGCTTACCCGCATGTTATCGATATGAACTGCATTCCCCAGTGCGACGTGTTTACCGAGAACGGTTACACCAAAGAGGAAATGAAGCTGGTTAATGAAACGAAAAAAATTATTGGCGACGATTCAATCCGGGTAACTGCAACTGCCGTAAGGGTTCCTGTAAGCGGTGGGCATTCGGAATCGGTTAACGTGGAGTTCGAACACGAGTTTGACCTGGCGGATGTCCGCAAGATTCTGGCCGAGTCGCCCGGCATTGTTTTGCAGGATGATCCCTCTAAAAACCTTTACCCAATGCCCCGGACAAGTGCTGACAGGGATGAGGTTTTTGTGGGAAGAATCCGCAGAGACGAAACCCAGCCCAAAACACTGAATTTCTGGGTTGTTTCCGATAACCTGCGCAAAGGTGCTGCCACTAACGCGGTTCAGATTGCGGAGTATCTTATGGAGAAGAAATTAATTTGAAAATTAGATAATGAGATAATTTGAAAATGAGATAATTTGAAAATTAGGTAATGAGATAATTTGAAAATGATTTGTTTTAAACCTTACAATAGAATATTGCAATTATCAGATTGTTCTGTAATTGAAATTGGCAGATTTTCAAATTGACACATTTTCAAATTAGCTCATTTTCAAATTAATAAATTGTGCTAATAAAGAAAGTCATTAAAAGGATACCGAACCGCATGGATCTCTTTAACTTGCCGGTATAGCAAGTCCTTGAAATCGTCGATATTCTCTTTACGGATGGCCGAGATGAACATTGAAGTGGAATTGTTCCGGGCCATCCAACTTTTTTTAAGCTCGTCGAGCGTCAGGTTTTCCACGGTAGCCGGAGAAAGATCGTCTTCCTCCTTGTGAACATAGCTGTACGCATCGATCTTGTTAAAAACCATGATCATCGGTTTGTCGCCAGCCCCGATTTCTTTCAGGGTTTCGTTTACAACCTTTATCTGGTCTTCGAAACCCGGGTGGGAAATATCAACCACATGGAGTAAAATGTCAGCTTCCCGTAATTCGTCGAGGGTTGACTTAAAGGATTCTACCAGATCGTGAGGTAGTTTGCGAATAAATCCCACGGTATCGGACAGGAGAAAAGGCAGGTTTTCGATCACCACTTTGCGCACGGTGGTGTCGAGGGTTGCGAAGAGCTTGTTTTCGGCAAACACATCCGATTTGCTGATGAGGTTCATCAAGGTTGATTTCCCCACATTGGTGTATCCCACGAGAGCCACACGGGTCATTTTCGCCCGGTTCTTGCGTTGGGTGGCCATTTGCTTGTCGATTTTTCCCAGTTGCTCTTTAAGGCGGGTAATCTTATCGCGAATTATCCTTCGGTCGGTCTCGATTTCTGTTTCACCCGGCCCCCTGAGTCCTATTCCCCCTTTCTGCCGTTCGAGATGGGTCCACATTCGGGTAAGTCGGGGCAGTAGATATTGGTATTGTGCCAGTTCCACCTGGGTTTTGGCATGAGCTGTTTTTGCACGGGTAGCAAAAATATCAAGAATGAGATTGGTTCGATCCAAGATACGGATATTGAGTTCTTTATCCAGATTTCTCAGTTGGGTCGGGGTCAGTTCATCATCGAAAATAACAATATTGATTTCGTTTTCCTGAATGAATTTCCTGATTTCCTCGAGTTTCCCTGTGCCGATAAAGGTGCGGGGGTTGGGGGATTCGAGTTTCTGTGTAAAATTTCTAACAGGGATGGCACCCGCAGTTTCGGTGAGGAATGCAAGTTCATCAAGATATTCAGCTACTTCTTTTTCATCCTGTTGTTGGTTTATAACCCCAACAAGAATAGCTTTATCGGTTTGGGTACTGGTTTCAAAAAGTTCAGCCATAGAATTTCAGATTCGGCTGCAAAGGTACAAAATAGTTTGAAGCGCGGAATACATAAAATGCGGAGTGCCTGAAGTCAGGGAAAAACCGAGTCTTCAGGCACTCAATGCCAATGCGCTTTACCAGCTTTGCTTAGTTCACGTACCTCCGGTTGTTAAAGATGGAGTTCCTGATGGCGGGCTTAAGTGTTTCCGCGGTTCTGTAGATCATCTCCAGATCGTTTGGATAGGGCATAAACTGGTTCTCGATTTTCTTTTTGGCCTCCTCATCGAGAGCTTCCATATCGCCAATAGCACGGGCGGAAGAGTGCATGAATACGTTTTCGGCACCAATGGGTTCTTTCACCAGGAGTTTCCGGATGGGATCCAGCTCCAGGATTTCAACTTCACCCCTTATGTTCACAGCTTTTCGCTGTGTTGTTTCAACGAGCGAACATTGAAGGGTTTTGTAACGAATAATCTTTATGTCGTTGCCGGCAGTGTCTTTCATCACGTTGCCGCGGGCATCCTTGGCGTAATCAAAGCCGTTCTCAACCTCCTTTTTATAGACTTTGTCTATGTTCTTGGTTTCTTCAGGGGAAACAACGATATCAATTATATGAATAACAGCCATATAATCGTATTCGATGTTCTCGTTCAGATGGCGAAGGTGGAATTCCACCCAGTCGCTGTTCAGGTCCTGAGCGCTGAATGCAAGCAGTTCATCCTGGAAATCGGGTGATATGAGTATTCTGGCATTGTTCTCAACCTGAACCAGTACCCGGCTTGTTCCCAAATACCTTGCGCGTGTGATGAGCTCATTCAGGTCAGGATACGAATCGCCCGAATATTGCTGGGCTTTTAGGAGCTGGTAATAGGCCTCCCGGTGGGATAGCTTGTCGGGATTCTGCAGCAGTTTCTTTCCGTTGGCATAGAAATACTCTGCAGCCTTGCGCTTTGCCGATACGATTTCAGCATCGTAATCAACAAAGGGGTAGCTGTAACTTCCTCCATTCAGGTTAAGGGGGAGAACGGTTCGAACTCTTGATTGACGCGACTTGAGGTTTTCATATCGTGCGAAAACTTCGTCCCAGTTATTGGGGTTGTTTTCCATCTTAAGGTATTTGACTCTTTCCAAATCCCGCTCATTTGCAAGCTTGTATGCTTTGTCGAGGGCTCGGGCATATTCTTCGTTGTCGGGTTTCTTGATTAGCTTCTTGACGGATTTGTTGATTACCCCATCGTAATTTCCCCGTTGCATTTGTTTCTTTGTGCCTCCGCAGGATGACAGCAGAATGGCACTAAGCAAAAGAAGTAGAATTTTTCTCATAGCTGTGTTTTAATACAAATTTGACCTCACTAATATATAAAAAGATATTGATTGGAGTAAAGTTTTTAGGCTTTTTCCTGCAAAAGGCAGCCAACTGCCGGAAAGTTAAAAAAAAATCCCGGTCGGTTGACCGGGATTTGAATTTTATTGCAAAACGAAGTTAATGGGGAAGGTATAAAGAACCTTTACAGGTTGACCCCTCTGCTTGCCGGGGGTCCATGGGGGAGAAGCCAATACCACACGTATAGCTTCCTTGTCAAGGGCCGGGTCCACAGGAACCACAACAACTGCGTCAACCACTTTACCTTTGGAGCTGATTGCAAACTGAACGATTACCCTGCCGCTGATCCCGTTTTCGGATGCGATTTCAGGGTAACGCAGGTTTTGGGCGATATATTTTCTGAATTCCAATGCGGGATCACCACCGTTAAAAGTCGGCATGTCTTCCACGATGTAAAAAACTTCCTCTTCGGTAAACTCTTCTTCTTCATCAGCAAAACCGGTGAATTTGAACTCGGTCTCGGCGTTTGCTTCCACATCGAAGTCAAAGTCGTCATCAATGGTGGCATCGTCCTGAACGATGTTCAGAATCTCAGCAACCTGCTGTTGCTGAATGGGCTCAGGTTTAGGCTCGTCACGTCTTGTAATCTGCATTTCTTCCACTTCGAAGGAAGCGTCAGCAACCAATTTATCCTGATTCGAAAGATCGGGTTTGGTTGTCCACTCGAAAGCGATCAGCATCAGTGCAAGAACCAGTACAAGACCGATCTGAAGGAAAACTCCTCTGCTTCTTTCAAGATCAGCTTTTTTTGCTTTTTTAAGTTCCATGGTTTAGGATTTTTGCGGGTCTAAAAGTAGTGAATTATCTGTTTAATTTCAAAGTATTTCGACCATTTTATATTTTTATTGCAAAACAAAATTGATCGGAAAGGTATAGAGAACTTTAACGGGCTTGCCTCTCTGTTTGCCGGGAGTCCAAAGTGGTGATGAATTGATTACCCGAAGAGCTTCCTTATCCAGTTCTGGGTCTACGGATACAATTATATGGGCATCGACAATTTTGCCTTTTTCGTTCACCACGAATTGAACGATTACTCTTCCCCCGACGCCGTTTTCAGCAGGAATACCGGGATACTCAAGATTTTGGGAAATGTATTTTACAAATTCTTTTTCAGGTTTCCCCCCATTGAAGAGTGGCATATCTTCCACCGCAATAAATGGAGGGTCGTCAATTATCTTTTCCCGATCATTATAGATATAGTCGAAGTTTATGCCTGCACCCGGTTTAACTTCCGGATTAAAATCAATGAATTCTTTGTCTATTGCAACGTCGTTAGGTACAATATTCAAAATCTCTAATACTCTTGCCTGAACTATCTCAGGCTTCTTTTCTTCTCTGGGGATTGAAAAAATCACATCTTCATCAAAAACAGTTTCAACAAAAAAGCGATCCGCTGTGCCCACATCAGGTTTTGATTTCCATTCAAAGGCCAGAAGGGTAAGTGACAAGGCTACTACCAGGCCGATTTTCGAAAAAATGGCTCTGCTATTTTCAAGGTCAGCTTTTTTTGATTTTTTTTGTAACATGACAGTGTTTATTAAGGGGTGATCGAACAAAACGTATCAGGAATCCGGACAGAGTATGCAACCCGCAGGTTTCATGCGTGTACTCCTTGGAATGCTACAGGCTTCACTCCATTAAGAAAAGAAATGAGCCTATTCAATATCCGAAAAACCTTTTTCCTGTAAGCAGGATAGTTACGGTACCGGGATCAAAAACAACTGTTGTTATTAGAGGAAATACAAATATTAAACCAAAGTATGCTGTTTCTTTAAGTTTTTTCGGATAGAATTTGTTAAAAAACAATGCCATGAGCCTGATTCTAAGATAGTTTTTTCTTTTTTCCTCATTTTTTGTGAGATATCCAAAAAACTCTTACTTTTGGGCAGTCAAAACGGGGATATAGCTCAGCTGGCTAGAGCGTGTGGCTGGCAGCCACAAGGTCAGGGGTTCGAAACCCCTTATCTCCACTGGAATTCGGTTTAAAATCAAATGAAAGAGGTTGTCTCAAAAGCGAGACAGCCTCTTTTATTTTATCTAAACCCGTAAAAATTTCAGCACAAACTCGAATGATTATTGTTTTGCGAAGCGGTGGCTTCGACAAGCTCAGTCACCGTTTGGAAACTACTGGAGCTCAGTCACCGTTTGGAAACTACTGGAGCTCAGTCACCGTTTGGAAACTATATGAGCTCAGTCACCGTTTGGAAACTACTGGAGCTCAGTCACCGTTTGGAAACTACTGGAGCTCAGTCACCGTTTGGAAACTACTGGAGCTCAGTCACCGTTTGGAAACTACTGGAGCTCAGTCACCGTTTGGAAACTACTGGAGCTCAGTCA
>CAMAZH010000128.1 GCA_945863035.1 Chitinophaga pinensis
TACATTTTTTCGGAGAGGTACTTATAGAACACAAATCCCAGAATGTAATCACGAAACTCATCCGCATTCATCTTGCCCCGGAGGGTATTGGCTATATTCCAAAGTTGTTGTTCGAGTTGTTTCTTTTGGTCTTCGGACATTATTAGTAGAATTTTTTAATCACTATCTTCAAGCTTATTTATTTTATCCATGGTTTTCCCAATGATCTCAAACCATTGGTTTTTCACTTCCAGGTATTGTTTTATACCAAGATATTTGTTGTTTTTTTTAACACACCATTGCCATTCGGAGTAGGTTTTATCAAGATTACCTCCGACTATCCTTGCAAGTCTTTCAAGATATTCCACTCCAATTTGCTTATCTCCCAGCTCTTCAGTTTTACTTACGATTCCATAAAACTGAACTTCTCCGTCTTCCTGTATGGATGCGAAATTATATTTCTCGTTGGCTGACTTCAGGTTTAAAGAAAGTCGGTTGCCTCGTCCCAATTTGTGCCGGATATTAAATTCTGATTTCAGGTCAGCAACAAGCTTTTTAACACGGTCCATGTATTCTGTACCAATGGCTTTTTCAAGTCTCTCATAGAACACTTTTTCCGATATGGTTACACCAGGTGGATCAACATTGGGAGGGCTAATCACTCCCCCGGAATCTGCATCCTTCAATTTATAAATGATCCTTTCTATTTCTATTGTTTTAGCCAGAATCCTTGGTGTAATAACCAGATCATCGGTAGCGGGATTCCTGTAAACCGGCATTTCAACCAGGCACAGGGTGAAATTTAAATTCCCGTTCCTGTGGATATATTTTGCAAGTTCTTCCATATTACCTCTGATACCGTCACCAATGATCGTTAGCAGGAAACGACCCATCTCAAGGTTACGCTGAAGGTTATCACAAAAACTTGCTTCCTCTGTATCAGGGTAGAACTCATGTATTATCTCAAACAGCGACTTAACATTTCCTTTTCTCGCCTTCAGGCATTCAATTTCAAATTTTGAGTAATCCCATTTCGAAAGGTCTTTTGCATAGTCAAGTACCTGTCCGACAACTTTTCTTCTTGCTTCCGGATTTCTCCAGAGTTTACATTCTCCGATTGTGATAAATCCGTCCTTATTCACATAAACCAGATCTATTGAACCGGATTCAGTTGCCATTTCCCTGCATATCGGAACCATTCCTCCAAAAGACGGCTCAAGTTCTTCAACAGGAAGCAAATTAGGACTGCGGAAACATATATCCTGTATCCAATCCTCGTTATAAAAACCTGTATCCAAGGACACTTTTTCAAGGCTTGAAATACTCTTATCATTAATAAGAACAGGACAAGTATGTTGCTTCATTTTTGTGTAAAATTTTGTCTGCCAAATCAAAACTTCTATAAATCCCTCATCTTTGCATTCTCAAGCTTCCCGAATTGCTAAATCATAATGGTACAGATGAATTAGAAATCTAAAATTAGCATTTTTCAGATCATATTATTCAAATATACTTATTTTTAGTATGGAGTTTACATTTAGATGCTATATAGATGACAATTGAATTTTATGTTCTATATTTTTAAAAAAATAGGATATCCAAAGGAAAGACCATTAACCCGACATTCTTTGTGTTTTGCGAAGGGAAGACAGAAGAACAGTACATTAATTTCTTAAGGTCCAAGTATCGATTGCCGATATCGATTGATTCAAAAATTGCCGGTAACCGAATTACAAAGAAATATATAAACAATTATAAGAGGGATAAAGAAGTCCATTCGAAAGATAAGACCTTTCTGGTATATGACCTGGACGCTCCAAAAATGCTTGAAAAGTTGCAAGCCATCACAGACACAACCCTTATTAGTTCGAATCCATGTTTTGAGTTATGGTTCTTACTGCACTTCCGGGAACAAAAAGCAGAAATTAGCAGCGAAGGGTGCCTATGCGCTTTGCATTCACACCATAAAACTTATGGCAAGGGGGTTCTGGATCCCTAGTTAAAAACCAAGCTTAAGGTATCAGCTTAAACCACAAAAGCGAAACCCTGAATAAACAAAGTTTCGCTTTTGGTTCGCCGAAGTACGCAGCTCCGACAAGGCAATGATATATAAAAGAAACATAAAAAGCAAGCTTTAACGGAAATTATACCCTTACGACGCCGGGATCACGTATTTAAGCTTCAACCCTTGCTTAAAATGTGCATGGGCTCAGCAATGGATTGTAAGAAACCTGCTCAAAAATTCAGCTTAGTAAATTCTACAATTCCCCACAATTTTGTAGAGCGTAAAAATAAATGCTCGTTTGATAACTTTATCAAATGAGCTAAACCGCTTATATTCAGAACTCAATTTTAAAGATACCGCCAATTTCGGGGTTATTACGCTTCGCCTGTTGAGGCTTTCAATCTATTTCAGGATTATCCAGGTAGTTTTATTAAGGGTTTCTACCCAATAAGGAAAAAAATGAGCTCAATTTTACGCCGATCTCCCGCCCCTCCACAAAGATTGCAATTTAAACAGTTTCCCAAGTAAATGGGATCGCACTGGGATTTAGTCTTTTTAAAAAAAAGTTAAACCGCTGGGTTCAAAGGTTTAACTCGTTTAGTCTGCGGTGCGGGGGGGATTATTACATGATCCCCAGTGGGGGTGGCCTTGCACAAACAAGCCTTCAGTCGCTTCGCGCCTGAGGGCTTCTTGCTTTTTTCAAATCAGGAAAGTTCGCTTTCCTGATTTGAAAAAAGCAAAAAGCCCTGCATTATCATGCAAGGCTTGTTTGTGCGGTGAGGGGGGGATTCGAACCCCCGGTACAGTTTCCCGTACGTCAGTTTAGCAAACTGGTGGTTTCAGCCACTCACCCACCTCACCATTATGTAATTCCAATCAAATTCTAATTCCCGTCCGGCAGTTTAGTCCCGATGTACATCGGGATGGTTTCAGCCACTCACCCACCTCACCTGATGGGACGTTTCTGTTTGTGCTTTTTTCAAAGCACAGCAAAAGTATAAAAAGGATGCACACAAGCAAAATAAATACAAAAAAAAGTAAAACATTATTGTTACGCCAAATATTTCTGTAAAGAAATATTGTAATTCGTTGTATTGTCTAAAAAACAATCCGTTTAACGCCTAAACACGATATCCTGAACTCCGGTTTTCAAACCCCATGCTGCATTTTGCCATTTATTCAACTTTTTTATAGCAAAATCGCATATCCAATAGATTGATTTAATGCTATTTATACTTTTTAACTATTTTTATAGTCATTTTTCAGGGAAAATAGTTGCTCGACTACATTAATAGTCATATATTTGTTGCGAAGGATTGACAAAAAACAAACAGTATGCAACTTACCAAAGCCGAAGAACAAGTAATGCAGATATTATGGGAACTGGAATCAGGTCTTGTTAAAGATATACGCGACAAATTCCCCGACCCTAAGCCTGCCAGAAACACCATTTCTACAGTACTCAGGGTTCTTGAAAAAAAGAATATTGTAGCTCATAAGGCCTATGGTAACGTGCATGTGTATTATCCTCTTACATCAAAAAATGAATATTCAAAAACCCAGTTGTTCGGACTTATCGAAAACTATTTCAATAATTCTTTTCCGGCAATGGCATCTTTTTTTGCCCGCGAAAAGGATATGACAGTTAAAGAGCTGGAAGAACTGCTGGAAGATGCTAAAAAAGAACTTTCAAAACCTAAAAAAAGCAAGTAATGGAACACTTTGGATTATACCTGCTTCAGTCAGCTTCCTGGCTATCAGGCTTTGCTCTGATTTACCTGATCTTTTTGAGGAATGAAAGGTTTTTCGAAGTAAACAGAGTATATCTGATCACCGGCTTGCTGGCATCATTTTTCCTTCCGTTTATATCAATTTCCTATCCTGTCATAATTTCTTACGAAGGAAGCATTGAGTCTGCCGAAACTTATGTATCAGGAATTGCAGTTGAAGGCGCGGATCGAAAGAGTTTTATCAGCTTTTTTCTTTGGGGGCTTTATCTGCCAGGTATCGTTATGTATGTTGGAAAAAGTATAGCTCAGAACCATTCCGTTCTGAAAACTATAAAAGGTTCTGATATTATTCCATATCAGCCTGCAAAGCTTATCAGAACTCACGAATATCCTTCCTCGTTTTCATTTTTTTCATTCGTTTTTGTCAATCCTTCAATTACTGACATAGAAACGAATGAGATTCTGAATCACGAGCTGGTCCATATCCGGCAAAAACACTGGATTGACCTTATCCTTGCAGAGTTGCTCTGTATAATGCAGTGGTTTAACCCTTTAGTTTGGATGTATTCCAAGATGATAAAGCAAAACCATGAATACCTGGCTGATAAGGTGGCGCTGCAGCGAACCTCCGATCCGGCTGTTTATAAAGCAACTCTTCTAAACCAGATACTCGGACATCCTGTTGTCAATCTGGCTAATTCATTCAACTATTCACTCAACAACAAAAGATTTAACATGATGAAAAATAAAATAAGTTCTCCATACAGAAAATTAAAACTGCTTTTTATCCTACCGGTTTTTGCAATTATTCTGTATTCGTTTGCAAAGCCTGAATATAAGCAAACCTCAACTTTAGCAAATCCTGAGAAGAAGAATATTGACGCGGGTCAGGAGAAAAAAGTTGTGAAAGGATATATTGTCCGGATCAACAACGAGCCTCTGACGGGAGCCTCAATAGTAATATCAGGTTCTACCATAGGCACCGTTTCGGATCCCAAAGGCTTTTTTAAACTTGAAAATGTCAGCGAAGATTCACGACTTGTGATCTCCTATGTTGGATTTAAAACACTTTTTATTAAACCCGAATTTACTGGAGAGATGTTGATTAAGATGGTTCATGACACTGTTGATTTTGGAACCGTAACTATAAATCCTTCTGAATCCGGAGAGAAAAAAAGTATCAAAGAAGATGAGGGTGATATTAAGTCAGCTCCAGAGACTGCTAGTCCGGATATAACTAATTCTGACAGTGAGGTATTTTATGTAGTTGAAGATATGCCCAAATTCAATGGAGGTGGATTGGAAGAAATGCAAAAATGGGTGATGGAAAATACTAAATATCCTGAGGAGGCTGTTAAAAACAAAATCTCAGGCAGAGTATTTATTTCTCTCGTTATAAATGCCAAAGGTGAAGTAACAGACGTGCAAGTACTCAAATCAATTCACCCCCTGTTGGATGCTGAAGCTGTACGTGTAATAAGCAGTATGCCCGACTGGAAACCCGGCAGTCAGCGTGGGAAACCTGTTTCAGTTCAATATACAACAGTCGTGGATTTTATTTTGAAACCCTAGGCTATTAAAAGTACTGCTTCAGCTATGCTTCCGGATGGTTTCACAAAAAACCTGTATGTTCTTTGTTGTCACATCCGGAGGCATACCTCCACCACAGGATAAAATAATCCTTTTTTTATTTCCCAGGGATCCGATAATATCCCGTGTCTCAGTCCTGATCTGCTCTTCCGTTCCATTCGCCAATACATCCCTTGGCGGAATATTCCCAAGCATTGTAATCTTGTTGTCGGTTAAACTTTTCAGCTCTTCAAGGGGGATATCAAATCCCATGTTAAATAAATTCACTCCTATTTCTGGAAGATATGGTAAGGATGCTCTGCAATCGGCATCATTGTGAAGGAACTTTACCGGGATGTTCCGGTCAAAAAGGGTTTTGAAATAAGGCAAACCGAATTCCGCAAATTCCTCCCCGCCCATGAACCCGATAATATCATCCAATACAAGTATCCCGTCGATCGTGGGAATCAGCTGCTTCTGAAGGTCGTGCCACTCAACCAAATACTCAGTTATAATTTTCAACAAACGATGCACCCTCTCAGGCTCCATCATCATGGCTGTAAGGAACTCCGTTACTCCCATGAGATGGGTTGCAACATTCAAGGGCCCCCTGGATACCGAGAAATAAATCTTGTGACCTGCCTCCTCAATCTTGGCGCGGTTTAAAAGCAAGCGGTTCGTTAAAAAGGGAGCCAAACCATCCGTCCTCGGGTTTGGCTTAGTAATCCGGTCGATCTCATCAACGGAATAAATGAATTTTTTCGCGTGAGGAAACTCGTTTTCCGGGAAAGAGCTTATTGCCCCGAAGGCGGAGGGCTCACTGCACATTCCATACTCCGACCAGAATCCCGGGAGAAAAATAATCTCAGGAAAGGTGTTCATCGCATGCAGATTGGCCTTCAGCCAAAGCTCATCGTTCGAAAAATAGTCGAGGATCTTAACCCCATACCATTTCGGAAGCCATGGGCTGTCGATTATGAAGCCTACCGGAAGCGGGCTGAGCTCTTTGCCGTTAATAACATCGAGAAGGGTAATCCATTGTTTATCTGTCATCTCTGTGGCTGTAATAACTCAATGTTGCTCTGCCCCAATAACACGATTCCCTGCGAAATATGAAGTTGCACCGGGCTGCACTGAGAAAAAATATCCTGTAAAAATACAATTTCTGTCTTCCGAATAAAATTTTTAACCAAAAATGACAAATAGCAGTCTTCAATAAGGAATGTTTTTTTTATCTTGAGGCTCTCAAATTCTCGATTAATGAAGCGTATTCTTTTTATATTTCTGCCTGGGCTGTTTGTCGGCGTATTACTAATGCTTTCCGCGGGTAAGGTTCTTCAATCCACCTCCACAAACGATTACTGCATTTCATGTCATATCCACCCTGCTGCTGACATGGCCTGGAAAAAATCGGTTCATTATCAAACACGCTCAGGTTACAAGGTTGGCTGTGTTGATTGCCACCTCCCGCCCAAGGGCGATGGGTACCTCTGGGCAAAAGGAACAACGGGATTGCGCGACCTATGGAGCATGTGGACCAAAGATTCGGCCTCATTCAACTGGGATGACCGCGGTAGGCTCGAGAATGCCCGCCATCACGTCTATGAGAGCTCCTGTGTGAAATGTCACGAAAACCTTTTTCCCGCCAAGCTTACCAAAGCCGGCGAGGATGCTCATCTCTATTACCAGAAGACCGAAAAAACTTCGGATCTGCATTGCATAAATTGCCACCTGAATGCGGGCCATTATATCGAGGGATATACTCATGGCAGCAATGCGAGCTTCGGCGCAACTGCCGCAGCCGCAAAAGAGGTCTTCACGGAGGCTGCCACGGTTTCCGAGTTTAAAAACTTCACGGAATACATCCCTGAGTCCCCGGTTTCCTTCAACATGATCGCTATCCCGGGAGGCACTTTCAAAATGGGAAGTCCCGACAATGAACCTTTCAGAAAAGATCACGAGGGTCCCGTCAGGGAGGTTGAGCTAAGCCCTTTCTTTATGGCTCAGATTGAGGTTACCTGGGACGAGTATCTCGCCTTCTACAGCAAAACCTCAAAAGAGGGGCGCTCCACCGACACAGAGGGTTTACGGAACAAGATATCAGCCGAAACCGATGCCATCTCCGGTGCTACCCCTCCCTATGGACAACCCGACCAGGGTTGGGGAATGGGTGAACGACCCGCGATCTCGTTTTCCTTTCATGCCGCCGAGACGTACTGCAAATGGCTTTCTTCGGTCACCGGCAAGTCATATCGACTCCCCACCGAAGCCGAATGGGAATATGCATGCCGCGCAGGAAGCAATGATCCCTATTTCTTTCCCGGCAACCCAAGTAATTTCGAGAAAACCGGGCTGAAGGCAAAGATTTCAAAGAACGACACTACGGTAATTAACAGTTTTGCCATATTCAAGGGTAACAGCAATGCAAGGACGCAGACCGCCGACAAGGTAATGCCGAATCCCTTTGGGCTGAAAAATATGGCTGGCAATGTGGATGAGTTCTGCAGCGACTGGTATCAGGCAGATGCATATTCGAAATACACAGACGGTGTAAAAGACCCCAAAGGTCCTGCGGAAGGAACCGAACACGTTATCAGGGGAGGTTCGTTTTTGAGCACGGCGGATATTCTTCGCAGCGCTTCCAGAGATTATACAAGAACCACAGCATGGTTGCAGACCGATCCCCAGATACCCAAAAGCATCTGGTGGTATTCCGACTGTTTTCATGTCGGGTTCAGGGTAGTGTGCGAGTTTAACGAAAAAACAGGAAAAAAATAACCGGCGCCATTAGCAGGAATCATTGTTCCTGTTGAAGCGCATCCATTTTAATAACTTTATAATTCAAACATGAAAAACTCAGGCATTTCAAGGCGTAACTTTCTAAGCGCAGCGGCAACCGTTGGCGTGGCAGGAGTAATTGTTCCTTCAATCATCACCAGTTGTTCCAGTGAAGCAAAAAAAGTTGTTGCCGTTCCCACAATGTTGGATCAGGCACCCGACGGCCCCATCCTTAGAGCTGGTGTAATCGGCTGTGGCGGCCGCGGAACCGGCGCTGCCATCAACTTTCTTTCAGCCGGTCCAAACCTTCAGGTGGTTGCTTTGGGCGACACCTTCCAGGACCGTGTAGACTCATGCAGAGCACAGATCCTAAAAGAAAAAGGTCAGGAAGTAGCTCTCGACAAATGCTTTGTGGGCTTCGATGCGTACCAGAAAGTTATCGACGCAGGGGTTGATATCGTAATCCTTGCCACTCCCCCCTTCTTCCGTCCCGAACACATGGCGGCTGCCGTTGCTGCAAACAAGCATGTGTTTGCTGAAAAACCCGTATGCGTCGACCCGGTGGGTGCACGCTCGGTAATGGCTTCGGGCGAAAAAGCCAAAGGCCTTGAACTGTCTATTGTAACAGGAACACAACGCCGTCACCAGCGCGACTATGTTGCCACATGGCAGCAGGTTTCACAAGGTGCAATGGGCGATATTGTTGGAGGCAATGTTTATTGGAACGGCGGCAAACTCTGGCACCGCGATCCAAACGCTTCCTGGAGCGAAATGGAATACATGATTCGCGATTGGGTAAACTGGACCTGGCTTTCCGGCGACCATATCGTTGAACAGCACGTTCACAATATCGATGTTTTCAACTGGTTTTCAGGGGCACACCCCATTAAGGCTGTGGGTTTCGGCTCAAGACAACGTCGCGTTACAGGCGATCAGTTCGATAATTTCAGCGTCGATTTCACTTTTGAAAACGGAATTCACCTGCATAGCATGTGCCGCCAGATCAACGGCTGCGTCAATAACGTGTCGGAAAGAATCCAAGGTTCGAAAGGCTCAACCAATTGCCAAAACTCCATATTGGACCTTTCGGGAACCGAACTCTGGAAATACGAATATCCCCTCGGCGAGGATGGAAAACCAGGCAACCATGTCAGCGTAGACCCATACCTCCAGGAACATATTGATCTCGTTACGGCTATCCGCACCGGAAAACCAATCAACGAAGCCGAAAACACTGCTGTGTCGACCATGGCGGCTATCATGGGACGTATCTCTGCCTACACCGGCAAGGAGGTTACCTATGAAGAGCTTATGAACTCCGACCTCAAACTTGGGCCACAAGTTTTTGCTTTTGGACCCGTTGATGTTCCAAAAGGAATTCCTGTAGCTGGAGAAGCATACACTTCCTGATATCCTAACTATGGGCAGCTGATTTTTTTGCCCTAATGCAACAACTCTCTGCATCTGCCCTGTGCAACCCGGCTTTAAACAGCATTGGGTTGCGCAGGGACATTGCTGAGTTGAAAGTTCACATCTGAAATAAACCCCATCTTATTTTCACACTATGGATAATTCGAGAAGAAATTTCCTGAAGAAAACCACCGCTGCCGGTGCCGCAATACTGGCAGGTCCGGCAATCTTTGGTTCTTCATCCCCCTTGAAAAACAAAAAAACTGTTGATGCCAGCACTCCCTTCCAGCTGAAATATGCTCCCGGTATGGGTATGTTTCGCGAACATGCAGGCCCCAACCCAGTAGATAATATTAAGTTCTGCTACGACATGGGTTTTCGGGGGATGTTCGATAATGGTCTCATGGGACGCCCCGCCGCCGATCAGGTGAAAATCGCCAATGAAATGCAGCGCCTGGGCATGGAACTCGGACCTTTTGTGCTGTATGCCGATTTTGGGAAGACTTCTTTTGTTTTGAGCAATCCCGAAACCAAAGAATTCGTTATCAACAAAATGAAGGAAGGAGTAGAAGTGGCCAAACGTACCGGTGTTAAATGGGCTTTGGTTGTCCCCGGAAGATATGACGAACGGCTCCACCGGGATATTCAGACCGCCAACATCGTCGACAACCTCAGGTATTGCTGCGATGTGGTTGAAAAAGAAGGCCTGACAATCGTTCTTGAGCCTCTGAACACTCTTCGCGATCATCCGGGGCTCATACTGACCTCAATTCCGCAAGCCTATTCCATTTGCAGAGCTGTCAACAGGCCCTCGTGCAAGATTGTGATGGACCTCTACCACCAGCAGATTACCGAAGGAAACCTGATTCCCAATATCGACGCAGCCTGGAGCGAGATTGCAGCCTTCCACTGTGGAGATCACCCGGGACGACAAGAACCTACCACCGGGGAAATCAACTATAAGAATGTATTCAAGCATATCCACAGCAAGAAATACCAGGGTGTTATCTGTATGGAGCATGGAATCAGCATAAAGGGCAAGGAGGGAGAGGCAAGGCTTATTGAGGCGTATAGAGAGGTTGATGAGTTTGAAAATTTGAAAATTGGATAATTTGAAAATTAGACAATTTGAAAATGAGGGGATTTGGAAATTTGAAAATGAGATAATTTGAAAATTGGGTAATTTGAAAATCACTGTTGTCCGGTAAAAGATTTGAGATTCCTCGCTTTGCTCGGAATGACAAGCTATTTCGAGTTTCAGGAGTTGGTTGGGGTTGGTTGGCAGCGAAGCTGCCAA
>CAMAZH010000129.1 GCA_945863035.1 Chitinophaga pinensis
GGTCTATTGTCCGCAGGATTATATTTATAGCAGTGCGAGGGATTATGCCGGAGAAAAAGGACTTATAGATGGACTAATTGTTGTAACTTAATGGTTGCCACACGAAAGGATTCGTGCGGCAGCAGGGGGGTTTTTCGCTAATTGTAGGATTTACAATTTCAGTTGGACCCACTCCATTCTTTGAAAAGTTTTTTCGAAACCGCATTTTGCGACTTCAAGTTTTTGCTTACTTTTGAAATTGGATACAATTGGATACGAAATGGATATATCTAATAACATGAAGATAAAACTCGACTTTAACAGTACGGTTTATCAGCAAATAAGTCAACAACTTAGCATTATTGATACCTTTAAAGGCAAGTGGAAAGCTATTGAAGGGCAGCAAGGCAAATATCTGAAAGAACTCAGGAAAATAGCCACGATAGAAAGCATCGGCTCTTCGACCCGAATTGAAGGGGCCACCCTTACCGATGAAGAAGTAGAAAAGCTTTTGAAATCGGTTAAAATAGCCAAATTGCAAAGCCGGGACGAACAAGAAGTAGTAGGCTATTACGAAGCATTGGAAATTATTTTGGATAGCTTTGCCGATATTGATTTAGAAGAACGTTACATACATCAAATGCACGGTATTCTTTTAAAACACAGCCATAAGGACCAGGCCCACAAAGGGAAGTACAAAAACCTTTCCAATCAGGTAGTGGCCAACTATCCCGATGGTACACAGCAAACTATTTTCAGGACAACAGAACCCCATTTAACGCCCAATGAAATGCAGGGTTTAATTGCATGGACAAACGAGCGGATGGAAAAGAAAGATTTACACCCGCTAATGATTACAGCAGCATTTGTCTATGAGTTTTTATCTATCCATCCTTATCAGGACGGTAATGGACGTTTATCGAGGCTTTTAACTTCGTTGCTATTGATGAAACAAGAATACAGGTTTATCCGGTACGTATCTTTTGAAAACGTGATAGAAACCAAGAAAGAAGGCTATTACAGGGCATTGATGGAAGGGCAGAAAAACAGGGGAAAAGAAAACGAGCGTATTGACAGTTGGATTTTGTTTTTTTTGGAATGCCTGATTATACTAACCCAAAGGCTTGATGCAAAATATGAAACGTACAGCAAACTAAAAACTGCACTAAATGACCGCCAGCAGGTTGTCTTGGCATATATTAAAGAACGGAAAAACGCTCAGGTAGGCGAACTCGAAAGCCAGTTAAAAGAATACTCCCGCAACACATTGAAAAAAGACCTGGCCTATTTGGTTAAAGAAGGAATGTTGCTTAAAACCGGAGAAGGACGTGGAGTCCGGTATCATGCAAAAGAATAAATCCTGCGACTCCACCCACAACCAGCCCCGCTGCCCACCCACGTTGACCCACGCATCCGGCATCCCGATGCACATCTGGACAAAGCCGCATAGGCCACGCTGGAAAATGCCTGGGCTTTGTAAAGAGCCGGATGCCAGCCCAGAAAAAAGCGTATTTTTTGAATACAACACATCGTTAAACTTTTTTTGCATGCTGATTATCAGCTATTTAAAAAGCATTGTGAAAAACGCATAATATATTAACAATAAACACTTTGCGTACTTTGCGACCCGATAATTATCGGGTTTGAGTGTAACAAAAGATTAACGAACTATCATTTTTGTTACCTGTTTCTCTATAACTTGGGTTTGCGGCATGTATCCAATACGGCAGAAATGATTATCGTATTATTTTTCTCGTCAATAGTGAAGTGAATCATAAACGGAAACCCACTTAAAACCGAAGTTCTTACACCATCGTAACGGACATTTGAAGCTTTAGGGTACTGTTTGATAAAATCGACTTTATCACGGACTTCAGCAGTAAGCCTTGATTAAGTTTTCTATAATTGCCAACATATCCGGAGTAAATTATAAAAATGATTACCTTAGCAAAAATTTAAAGCATAGTGTATGAAGAGAATAAAGGTTCTCGATAAAGAGTTCGAGATTTCCATTCCCTCTGATAAAATCCAAAAAAGAATACAGGAACTCGCCGACACGATATCCTATGATCTCAAGGATTTGGACCCGGTGTTTATTGCCATTCTTAACGGATCGTTTATGTTTGCAGCCGACCTTTTCAAGAAGCTGAGTCTCGACGCGCAAATCACTTTTCTGAAACTGGCATCTTACCAGGGAACCTCTACTTCCGGAACCGTGAAGCAACTGATTGGCCTGAACCAGGAAATAAAAAATCAGAATATCGTTATCCTTGAAGATATCGTCGACACCGGGATTACCCTTGATACCATCATGAGGCAGCTTTCGGGTTATCAGCCGGCATCGGTCAGGGTAGCAACGCTGCTCTACAAACCCGATGCCTGTAAAGCAGATATTCCCATTGATTATGTGGGATTCTCAATTCCCAACGAGTTCATCATCGGTTACGGCCTCGACTACAACGGATATGGACGTAAATATGAGGATATTTACACCCTTGTGAAAAAAAGCTGAGCCGGAGAGGCTATATTTGCAAACCTGAAAAATTGTATAATTCAAAATAATAAACCTATCATGTTGAACATTGTTTTATTCGGACCTCCGGGATCCGGCAAAGGGACCCAGTCCGAAAAGCTAATCGCAGCCCATAAACTTGTACATCTCTCAACAGGCGACCTCCTGCGTTCCGAAATTGCTCAGAAAAGCGAACTGGGAATAAAAGCCAAAATTATTATGGATAGAGGCGAACTGGTATCAGACGATATCGTTATTGGGATGATTCGCAATAAAATCAACGCAAACCTTGATTCCAACGGATTTATCTTCGATGGTTTTCCCCGCACCGTGGCTCAGGCCGGAGCACTGGATAAGGTGCTGGCAGAAACCGGCAAAGCCATCAGCCTTATGGTTACCCTCGAAGTACCTGATGAGGAAGTGATTCAGAGACTTCTCAAAAGAGGAGAGCAAACCGGTCGCGCCGATGATAATATGGCCACTATCGAGAACCGTTTGAATGTATATCTCTGTCAGACTTCCCCTGTAAAAGATTTTTACGAAAAGCAGGGTAAGTATCATCCTGTGCAAGGGTTGGGAACAATCGAAGAGATTTATGAAAGAATCGAATCCGAAATTAAAAAAGTAGGATAGGATAATGCGCTTTACGGGTAGCTTCGGGTCAGCTATAGGACTTGAACTATCCGGGAAACTGCTTAAATGTAAAAGAAAACCATGTCAGAGTCAAATTTTGTCGATTACGTAAACATCTTCTGTCGTTCGGGTAAGGGAGGTGCGGGCTCTGCTCATCTCCGCAGGGAGAAGTATATTCCAAAGGGAGGTCCCGACGGTGGCGATGGAGGCCGCGGAGGCGATGTGATCGTTCGCGGTAATCCCCAGCTCTGGACATTGCTCCACCTGAAGTATAAAAAACATATTTCGGCAACCAACGGGGTTAATGGATCCAGTGCCTTAAAGACGGGTGCGGATGGTAAGGATGTTATTATAGAGGTACCTCTGGGAACCGTAGCTAAAAACCCGGAAACCGGTGAGGCGCTTTTCGAAATCACCCAAGCCAACGAAGAACGGATCCTTATGAAAGGAGGTCGCGGCGGACAGGGGAACGACCATTTCAAAACTGCCACACATCAGACTCCCCGCTATGCCCAGCCCGGTGAGCCCTTTGAGGAAGGATGGAGGGTTCTTGAACTGAAGCTGCTTGCCGACGTTGGACTTGTAGGCTTTCCAAATGCGGGAAAATCAACACTCTTGTCTGTGCTCTCATCGGCCAGGCCAAAAATTGCCGATTACGCCTTTACCACCCTTGCGCCAAATCTGGGAATCGTGCAGTATCGTGACGACCTGAGTTTTGTTATGGCCGACATCCCCGGGATTATCGAAGGGGCAAGCGAAGGCAAAGGGCTTGGTCTGCGCTTTCTGCGACATATTGAGCGGAATTCAATGCTTTTGTTTCTCATTCCTGCCGACTGTAAGAATGTTCGGGATGAATACCAGATTCTCCTTAACGAGCTTAAACTCTACAATCCCGAACTGCTCGATAAAAAGCGAATGTTGGCCATTTCTAAAACCGACCTGCTCGATAAGGAACTTATGGATGAAGTCCGCAAGGACCTCCCGAATCTGGAAACGGTTTTTATTTCAGCACTTACAATGACCGGAATTCCCGAGCTTAAGGATAAACTTTGGAAAGCCCTAAACTCCTAGAATTATGATTGAGTACCTTCATGACCTGGATGTGAGGATGCTGCTTTTTCTGAATTCAATGAACAGCCCATTTATTGATAAGCTCATGGTTTTTATAAGTGGGAAAATCGAGTGGCTTCCTTTGTATCTCTTTCTCATTTTCTGGATGTTCTATCGGTTTCGTAAAAAAGGATGGTTGTTTCTCGCCCTCACAATACTTGTATTCGCCCTTTCCGATCTGGGCTCGGTGCATCTTTTTAAAAATGTGTTTGAACGGCTGAGGCCAAGCCGCAATCCTGAACTGGAAGGACTGGTGCACCTCGTAAATGGCTACCGGGGTGGGATGTACGGATTTATCTCCTCGCACGCAGCCAATACCTTCGGGCTTGCTGTAATGGTAAGTTTGATTTTCAGGGAAAGATGGCTCACGATAAGTATGCTTTCATGGGCAACGGTAGTAAGCTACAGCCGGATTTATCTCGGCGTGCATTATCCTTTCGATGTATTGGGCGGAGCCATCTGGGGAAGCCTTATGGCAATATTGGTTTTTCTGTTGTATCGGAAAATTGCGGCTCACCAAAAACTTCCGGAACACTTGTGATTCGGGAATTATCCCTTTAAAACATTCCCGATGTGAACTCCTCTACCTTGATGTTTTTGAAATAATCGTTGAAGTTAAACTGAGAAAGCTTTTCGATAATAGAGTCGTATTCGTGTTTGACTCCAACAAGTGATTTCTCAACCACCTCGATATCGTGCTTGTGGAAGAAATCCCCATAAATTTTGATATCCTGGATTATCCCTTTTTCCACATTGAAATGAAATTCAACACTGCCGCCTTCGGTGCGTATCATCTTTTCAAAATCGTATTTTGGAGAGTAACCAAAGTTCCATTCCCATTTGGCGAATTTCTCATCCCTTAAAGCCACAATACCCAAAACATCTTCAGGAGTATAATGATATTCTTTTGAATCGGGGTACATCTGCATAATTTGCTTCATGATCCTGTCGCGGAATTGCAGCACATCCATTTTTTCTGAAAGGTGCTCGCTGATGTTGGTTACCCTTGAGCGAACCGATTTTACTGCTTTGTCGGTAAATTTCAGGGGATTTACTTTTAGCGCCGCAGATAAGTCCGTCATCACCGCCGAAAAAAGTAAGGTGCCATGGTGTAGGGTGCGGTTTTTCCAAACATGCTCTGCATTTCCCGAAAATTTCTTTCCGTCGATGGTCAGATCGTTTCGCCCTTCAAACTTGGCATTCATACCCATGGTTTGCAAAACATCGAGGATGGGTCGGGTGAACTTCCGGAAATCGACCTGCGAACCTTCTTCGCTGTTTCGGATGAACGTGAAATTGAGATTCCCCAGATCATGAAACACAGCGCCCCCACCGGAAATCCGTCGAACCACTTTGATGTCGTTTTCCCGCACATAGTCGATATTTATTTCAGCCAAGGTGTTTTGATGCTTCCCAACAATTATCGATGGATCATTCCTCCAAAGCATAAAACAGTCTTCTTTGAAATTTTTCATCACATATTCGTCGGCTGCCAGATTAAAATACGGGTCGGTGTGAAGGTCTTTGATGCAAAGCATAGGGTTAAACGAATTAAGTAAGATTCTGCTAATTTAAACAAGATAAAAGATAAATGGTAAAACGATTAAAATAAAAGTTATTCTTTTGCCTTCAGCTATAGCAAACCAAAACCATATTGTTATTTTTACCAAAACAAATTGAAAAAACCGTGAAGAAATTTTTATTAGTCCTGCTCTCTGTGCTGCTTTGGATTTACTTTGTTATTTCATCTTTGATTTTAACTCCCCTGGCCATACTGATTCTGGTTCTGACTTTTATCCCTGACCCCAACCTCCGGATACTTTCGAAGTTTTCCTGTTTCTGGGGAGCCCAGTATATTTGGGTGATTCCGTTATGGAGGCTTAAAATTTATGGCCGGGATAAAATCAACGACCGGAAACTGCAGATCCTGGTGGTAAACCACCAAAGCCTTGCCGATATTCTGGTAATGAACAGCCTCTTTAAGCACTTCCGCTGGACCTCGAAAGTGGAAAATTTCAGGATTCCCCTGGTAGGCTGGACACTGCATCTTAACCGCGCAATCAGGATATACCGGGGAGCCGCCGATGCCTGGCATAAATTCGAGGCCCAAGCTGTAAAGACACTTTCACAAGGCAATTCCCTCTTGATATTCGCCGAAGGAACCCGTTCAAAAAACGGAAACATCGGAAAATTCAAGGAAGGAGCCTTCCGGCTTGCCCTTCAGACAAAGACCGAAATTCAGCCTTTGGTGCTCGATGGTACATCCAAAGCCATTCCAAAATCGGGCTGGGTGCTTACGGGTCGCCAGGATATGGTTCTGAAAGTTCTGGATCCTCTGCCTTATGAGAGTTTCAAAGACATGACCCCATCGCAGCTGGCAGAAAAAGTGCATGGGATTATCGCTGCAGCCCTGAACGAAATAAGAGCTAAGGTTTAGCATTATGTTCTGTCCCGCTCCAGAAAAGAAAATCCTGAGGAGAATGAACTACATCTCCGATCAAAAGGGAATACTCCGGCGTTATATGCGCGAAGACGGATGGAAAAGCCATGTAGACCAAGCCGGGAGTTTTATCAATGATGTCCTGGAGAAAAACAGTTTCCGCCACATTGTTGTTCTGGGAAGCGGATGGTTGCTCGACTTTCCGATAGATACCGCGTTGCGGCACGTGGAGAAAATTACGCTGGTAGACGTGTATTTCCCTGCAGCGGTGCTGAAAAAAGCTAAGAGTCTGGCAAATGTGGAGTGTGTTGCTGCCGATATTACCGGGGGATTTATCCGGTCGGTTTATAGTCAGGTGAGAACGAGCAAGCAGAATTTCTTTATTCCGGGGGATGTGCTTCCGCCTCACATCATGCCTGAAAAAGATAAACTAGTGCTTTCACTCAATATCCTGAACCAGTTGGATATCCTGCTGGTGGATTACATTCGGCTGCACGGCAGATATGATGAGGGCTCTATCCTGAATTTCAGAAAGATAATCCAAGAGTCGCACATCAACATGATTCGGGAGCACTCCTTTATTCTGATGACCGATTATCGCGAAATACTTATCAACAGCCAGGGAAATGTGATTGAAGAAAAGGAGCTTGTTTTCACCGATTTTCCCCAGGGAGATGCAGCAAAGGAATGGGAGTGGCAGTTTGACTCCCATCGGCTCTACAATCCCCATGCCGACACCACAATGAAAGTGAAAGCTGTTTTTTCCAAATCCCTTTCATAGCTATAAAACTACGGTTCAGGGTGTTCATTTCTTTGTTGAAAAACAAATTAAGGAAGCCGTCTGCTTTTGAGTATATTTGCGCAAATATCGTGGGTTATGACTGGGAATTATTCGGAAGATAGCATTAGGACACTTGACTGGAAAGAGCATATCCGCAAGCGTCCCGGAATGTATATTGGCAAATTGGGAGATGGTTCGTCGCCCGATGATGGCGTTTATATTCTCATCAAGGAAGTTCTTGATAATGCTGTGGATGAGTACATGATGGGCTTTGGTAAGACCATCGACATTACTATTGAAGACCGGCAGGTCACCATACGCGATTATGGCCGCGGTGTTCCTCTGGGGAAACTGGTGGAGGTTGTGTCGAGGATGAATACCGGGGCTAAATACGATTCACGGGTTTTCAAAAAATCGGTGGGTTTGAACGGAGTGGGTGTGAAAGCCGTTAACGCGCTTTCGTCCCGATTTTTAATCCAGGCCATACGCGAAGGTCGCGTAAAATCGGCCGAGTTTAATAAGGGAGAGCTCATTACCGATTCTCCTGAATCGGACACTTCGCTGAAAAACGGCACCATCGTGTCTTTTATGCCGGATGAGGAAATGTTCGGGGGATTCCGCTTTATCGATGAGTACATCGAAAGCATGATTAAGAACTACGTTTACCTCAATGCCGGTTTGGTAATTTCCTACAATGGAAACAAGTTCGTCTCGAAAAACGGACTCTTCGATCTGCTTACCGAAAACATGGGAGGAGAAGGCCTCTACCCGATAATCCACATACAAAACGGCGATATAGAAGTTGCTTTGACCCATGGGGAGCAATATGGCGAAGAATACTACAGTTTTGTCAACGGACAGCATACCACCCAGGGCGGAACCCACCTGCTGGCTTTCCGCGAAGCCCTGGTTAAAACCATCCGCGATTTCTACAAGAAGGATTTCGATCCTGCCGACATACGCGCCTCCATTATTGCTGCTGTGAGCATCAAGGTTGAGGAACCCGTTTTCGAATCCCAGACCAAAACAAAACTCGGATCGAAGGATATGGGCCCCGAAGGACCTTCGGTACGTAACTATATCATGAATTTTATCGCTTCGAAACTCGACGATTATCTTCATAAGAATTCTGAGACTGCGAACATCCTGCTTCGGAAAATCCAGGATTCGGAAAAAGAGCGCAAAGCCATTTCGGGCATTCAGAAGCTGGCAAGGGACAGGGCCAAAAAAGCCAGCCTGCACAACAAAAAGCTCCGCGATTGCCGCATCCATTACAATTCGAGCGACGAGCGAAAAGATGAAACCACTCTGTTTATCACCGAGGGAGATTCCGCCAGCGGCTCCATAACCAAGTCGAGGGATGTGAACATTCAGGCGGTTTTCAGTCTCAAGGGAAAACCCTTGAACTGCTATGGGCTTACAAAAAAAATTGTTTACGAAAACGAGGAGTTCAACCTGCTGCAGTCTGCCCTCGATATCGAAGAGGGCTTGGATACCCTGAGGTACAAGTATGTGGTAATCGCTACCGATGCTGATGTCGACGGGATGCATATACGCCTGCTGCTCATAACCTTCTTTCTCCAGTTTTTCCCCAATCTGGTCAGAACAGGGCATTTGTACATCCTGAAAACCCCCTTGTTCAGGGTGAGGAATAAGACGAAAACCTTTTATTGCTATTCCGAGGACGAGAAGCAGAAGGCAATTGTCAAACTGGGTTCGGCTCCCGAGATTACCCGTTTTAAAGGGCTGGGCGAAATCTCCCCCGATGAATTCAAAAATTTCATCGGAAAGGAGATAAAACTTGAGCCGGTGCGGCTTCACAAGGACGACTCCATTCCCGGAATTCTTGAGTATTACATGGGAAAAAATACCCCGGAGCGTCAGGATTTTATTATCGGGAATCTCAAAATCGAAGATGACCTTGTGCAGGAAGAAAAAACCGAGCAGATTTCCGAAGCGGAAACGGTGATGGAAGAGATGGCCTGAAAAAGATTGTTTTCCCGTCCAAAAATAAGCATTTAAGATACTGATTAACAGAATAGATTGTATCCATGACCGATGATTACGAATTGATTGACAGCCCTGAAGAGGGTGGATCGGAAAATTTCGACAACCCTGCCGACGGCGGAATAAAGGAGGACCTTACCCTTCCTAAGGTTATACATTTGTCGGGAATGTACCAGGAGTGGTTTCTCGATTATGCCTCGTATGTTATTCTCGAGCGGGCGGTGCCTCATATGGACGATGGGCTCAAGCCGGTTCAGCGAAGAATACTGCATTCCATGAAGCGCCTTGACGACGGGCGCTACAACAAAGTTGCCAATATTATAGGGCATACCATGCAGTACCATCCCCACGGCGATGCATCCATCGGCGATGCGCTGGTGCAGTTAGGACAGAAAGACCTTCTCATCGATGCTCAGGGTAACTGGGGAAATATACATACCGGCGACAGCGCCGCGGCTCCCCGATACATCGAGGCACGCCTGTCGAAATTTGCGCTTGAGGTAGTTTTCAATCCCAAAACTACCCAATGGAAACTCACATACGATGGCCGTAACAAGGAACCCCAGACACTTCCGGTAAAATTCCCTCTTCTTCTGGCTCAGGGTGCCGAGGGCATTGCAGTGGGTCTGGCATCCAAAATTCTTCCCCATAATTTCAACGAACTTATCGATGCCTCCATTGCCTACCTTCAGGGCAAGGACTTCGAACTTTTTCCGGATTTCCCTACCGGGGGATTGGCAGATTTCCAGCGATATAACGATGGTTTGAGAGGCGGGGCCGTTAAGGTGCGGGCGAAAATCGAAAAGCTCGACAAAAAAACACTTCTGATAAAGGAATTGCCTTTTGGCAGAAACACCAGCAGTCTGATCGAATCCATACTCAAGGCTAATGAAAAGGGAAAGATCAAAATCCGCAAGATCGACGACAATACCGCTGAGAACGTGGAAATTCTGGTTCACCTCGGACTGAATGTATCCCCCGATAAAACCATTGATGCATTATATGCCTTTACGGATTGTGAACTGCCAATCTCTCCCAACTGCTGCATCATCGAGGATAATAAGCCGCGGTTTGTGGGAGTCACGGAAGTGCTCAAGCTTAATACGAATCATGCGCTGGAACTTCTTAAGCTGGAGTTGCAGATTCGGCTCAATGAACTTGAGGAAGCCTGGCATTTCTCCTCCCTCGAGAAAATATTTATTGAGAAAAAGATTTAC
>CAMAZH010000130.1 GCA_945863035.1 Chitinophaga pinensis
CTCCATGCCTCCATTTCCGCTATAGCTTCCTCATCCATCTTCTGCTTAATCCACCCGCTCGGATCCACAAACCTCAAAGGGTTGTTGGAAACATAGGAGTAGCGGTTATAGCCCTGGCTGCCAAAGGGGTTTTGCACGTATTTGTCTGCGCTTAAAAACCTTCCCAATAATGGATCATAAATCCTTCCGTTCATGTTTATCAAATCAAACTGGTCCAAGTGTTTCCCGCTGGAGCGGGACAGGCAATGTCCTGTATATCCCCTTGAAAACATAACAGACGGAATACTGCTATATGTCCAATTTGTTGGATTCCTTCTACGCCCCTCCCGACTTCGTTTCCTCGCCGGGATTCGCTCAACATCGGCTTTCGCTCGTGCCTCGCAAAAACCGTGTTTCGCTGAACAGGCATCAAAACTGGTTTTCTGCACCACTGCACCCGCCGAATTGGTAAGCTTGTCAAACGAACCCAGATGATCTTTATGTACGTAATACATGTTTTCTGAACTGTATTGTTTGGTGTAAATGGCTGCCAGGCCGTCGCCACCGTAAATGTAGTGAATATCTTTTGGATCTGTAACCCCAGGGATTACTTCTCTCTCGAAGGCTCCAACAATTGAGTCCGAATTCCCTCTGGGAACATTGCTGAAACGGGACTTGATTTCTGCTTTTTCCGTTGACTCTTAATTAAGGAAAATCAACAGTCCCATAAATGCTGCATAAATAGACGATAGCATAGTACAAACAAATTCTTTATGTTTTTTTCACTAAAAGCGAAGTATATTTGTGAAAGTCCTTTTTAAAGGGCTATATCAATCTAACGAGATATAGGCCTTAATGAGTAAGACAGGGAGCATATCCTTTGCACAATTAACAGGCTGACTAAGTCTGTAAAATTTAAGCATACTTGCACTTTAATAATTCTGATTATGATACGAACAGTAATAACACCCGATAAAAACCTTCTTTCTATCAATATCCCTGATAAATATATTGGCAAAAAGATGGAAGTCATTGCTTTTCTTGTGGATGAACCTGCCGAAGATGTGATTTACACTGCTAAACGAAGTAAGAGCTTTTCAGCAATTAAGCTAAATACAAAAGGTTTTAAATTTAACAGGGATGAAGCAAATGAACGATAATTTTTTGATTGAGGCAGAATTGCCATGGGAAAATCCTGCTGAAGGAATCACGCGTCAGGTAATGGGCTACGACGGGCAATTAATGCTGGTGAAGGTTAAGTTCGAAAAGGGTTCCATCGGCTATACGCACGATCATTTTCACTCGCAAAGCAGCTTTGTGGCTAGCGGAAAATTCGAGGTGGTGATAAAGGGAGAAAAAAGAATTCTCGAGGCTGGCGATGGCTTTTATACCGAACCCAATGCTCCCCATGGTGTGGTTTGCCTTGAGGAAGGTATTTTAATCGATGCCTTTAGTCCAATGCGACAGTATTTTATATAAAAACTCCAGGTGCCGGAATACAAGTACTTGCAACAGCAGCTCAGCTTTATTGCCAATTGCCAATCGTCAATTGCATTTGTTGATCGGAAACAAAAACCCTATTTGGATTTTTTAAGTCTCTTTTCGGCCTTCTTTTCCTTGGGGGTTTTAGTAGCTACCTTCTTTTCATTTTTCTTAGCGTCCTGCGATTTTGCCATACGAGTAAGTTTTAAGTGTTGTATGGGTCAAATATACGGCGATCCGATGATTTTTCATGAATTATTAAACGGAATTGAAAAAAAAGTTCAACAATACACTTTTGGGGTAAAGTACTCACACAGGCTCATCTCCGGTTTTTAGCCGGAAGCATGGTGCTTTGCAGTCCTTTTTTCTTAGTTTGCATTCGAGCTCTTATGTACAGAGGAAAATGGGTTCGTGGCTTGGTTTATCGGGCCCAGGCCGGCAATCCCGTCTCAAGGTTCATAATGGGAATAATTATGAAGTACAGAATAAGAGTAAGTACCACCAGGCTTATCAGTTTAAGCCAAAATCCGCAACGTACCATTTCGGATACGGTGATTTTCTCACTGGCAAATATTACTGTATTCGGACCTGTTCCTGCCGGCATCATAAATGCAAAGGTACTGGCAAAAGTGGCCGGAATCATCAACAGAAGGGGGTTGGTGTGTCCGGCTATGGCAATACTCGCCAGAACGGGCAAAAAGATATTTGCCGTGGCGGTGTTGGAGTTGATCTCGGTGAAGAAAAGGATAAATCCCACCACCAGCACCAGCACAATCCAAAACGGGAAACCGCTGATAAAAGCCAGTTGAGCCCCCATCCAGCTTGCCAAACCGGTAGACTTAAAACCAGCAGCAATAGCATAGCCTCCTCCAACAATCATAACCACTCCCCAGGGAATCTGGCTGGCCGATTTCCAGTCGAGCAGACGGTTTCCTTTGCCATCGGGAAGGGCAAAAAGGAATATCGCCGAAGCCATGGCAACCGTGCTGTCGTGCACGTAATCCTGAAGTCCCAGAATCTCGCTCCAGCCGGGCACAACGAACTGCCCGAAAGCCAGATCATCTCTGAAAATCCATGCCAGTGTTGTTACACCAAAGACCCACATCACCCGCTTTTCAACAGGGTTCATTTTTCCAAGGGCTTTCAACTCGTCCCTTACTACTTCATGACTTCCGGCAATGCTTCCTTTAATCTTGAAATACTTTACCAGATAGTACCAGGCTATCGGAAGAAAAATTACTGTAACCGGCAAACCGATTTTCAGCCAGCTTAGAAAACTAATGGGCGGGGCATCCGGAAAGAGATTTTCCATGATTCCCAGAAAAATAAGATTGGTGGGCGAGCCAATAAGCGTGGCAACTCCTCCAATACTTGCCGAGTAGGCTGTCGCCAGCATCATTGCGGTGGAGAAAGAGGTTTTTCGGCCTGCCTCGGCTTCATCCCTTGTGGTAATAGCAAGGGCTATGGGCAGCATCAATAAGGCTGTGGTTACATTGGCAATACACATGGAGATGAATGCAGTAGCAATCATCAGGCTCAGCATAAGCTTGCGCCGGCTGGTTCCTAAAAGATTCATCAGCACCAGTGCAATACGCTTGTGGAGGTTTGAGCTTTCTATCGATTTTGCCAGCAGAAACCCGGCAAGCATCATCAGCACATAACTGTGACCATAATTTTCGGCTGTTTCACCGGCAGGCAATACCCTGAGCATGGGATACAGCACCAGGGGCACAAATGCCGTGGCATAAACCGGAATCGATTCTGCTATCCACCAAATCGTCATCAACAAAACTACGGCCATCGCATTCTTTGCTTCGGTCGACATTCCCGGAGGATTGGGAAGAAAAAGAATTACCAGGAATACAAGAAGTCCGGTGAGCAGGCCTATATATTTTTTCGACATCTTTAAATTTTAGTTTACGACACAGAAAGTCATTGCAAATTCCAATTTGTACAAACTGTCAGCTAAAGGATAAAAAAAAATCGTACACAAACGCCCAAACACAAAAGTCTACTGTAAGGGAAGCCAACCATTGAAGCAACGGTTAACCTCCCTTTCAGGATAAATCAATAAAAAATGTTTTCAGCTCAAACAGAAACCGTTGGGCTTGGAAAACTACTCCTCATAATATGAATAGTTCCAAACTTCAGTCGACATATCGGCAAGAGTTTTGGTAACTTTAACGGGCCTGTCCATTTCGTCAAAATCATAGCTGAGGCTTGATCTTGATTTAACGATTGTAGCTTCGCGGGGATCCCAATACTCAAAGTAATCAACCAGTTTCTTGCTGGGTTTGCCATAAAAATTACCAACAGTTTTCCAATCCGAATCGGTTGCATTTGCCTGATGGAGACCATTTACATTATCGCCAATGGTGTAGGTGAATTCTTTAATTCTCCTTACCGTTACGCCATCATCATCATACGTGGTGATTTTTGTGATGTTCCCGTTGGTAATTGTCATCTCGTACTTCAGGTGGTCAACATCATCCCAATGCTCATACACTTTCGAAAGATAACCGTTGGCATCATACTCGCCACGAAACCACTCTGATTCGCTCCAGGGCTCTTTGGTGATATAACCGGCTGCATTTACTTCATATTCTGCATAGTCGTCATCATCTTTGGTTAAGATAAGCTTGTTGGCAACGCTGTAGTCATAAGCAAAGGTGCCATCATCGCCGCCGTCCCAGGTTCTCTCAAAACCGGTTATGCGTTTGTTGGCATCATACAAAAATTCGTAAGCCTGAACCCCTCCGGCCCATTCAGCCTCGAAACTTATTGTTTTTACCAAATAGGATTTCACGGAATCATCATCCTCGTCGTCCTTGTTGCAGGAGACTACAGCGGCTGAAAGCAACACAGCCAGACCAAGAAAATACAGGTTTTTTTTCATAATACAATTGTTTGGTTAATAGAAAATAATATTTGTCTCAATTTAATACTAAATTAATTTTCAGTTACTTATGGTTTTCATTTATGCATAGTTTTTGGTTTTGGTTTGTAATTATTTATTTATGGATTTTCTCTTGCGAAAACAGCAAAGCCTCATAAAGTCCCGACATTAGCCAATCGAACCCGCCCTCGCCTTCTCTCACTCTGTATTCGTGGTAAACATCGGCCTCACGGAAAAGGATGTGCAGGAAACCGTTTTCAGCGAAATTCAATCCTTTGTCGGGTGAATCAATATAATACCAGGTCCTTGACAGCGTTTTCCGGTCGGTTTCCTTAACTGCCTTTTCCGCGTATCCTGCATCGGGATTTCCGTCAAAAATTGCACATGAGGTGAAAAGCAAAGTGTCGAGACATGCTTTCAGGGCAGTGTTTCCGGAATTTCCATAGGCCACAATTGCCCTGAACCGATAGCCCTCCCTTATCCTGTAACTGCTTTCGGCATTGGCAATCAACTTTTTGATATCGGATTTTTCATTTGCAAAAGCTAGTATCAGGGGAGGCAAACTTCCTGCTTCGATCCAGCCTGCCACCGAGGCTCCGATTTTATCCATTTCCAATGCGCTGAAATTTCCCATGAAATAAATAACAGGGTATTTTCGGTTTGCAGTGGAATACCCCTCGGGCAAAACCAGGCTGTAGTCCATTTCTTTGATCCGGGTTACGGTTTTGTTTTTTCCCGGGGGATTGGCAGCACGATCATCGCCCCGGTAATCCTTTTGCTCAAAGGCATCGCTGATAAATCTGAGGGCGTTTGGTAATGCTTCCCTCCAATAAACGAATTCGTGTCCCCCGTTTCTTACCCTGAATTCATGGGGGAAAGAAACTCTTCTCATAAGAATATGCAATTCCTCGTTGCTGCGACACAGCGTTTGCTCGTCATCGCCGTTGTCGATATATACTTTCAAATTGCGGAAGTTCCGGATATCCGAATTTTGAATAATGTAAAAGGGATTGTTTTCCATGTAATATCCCGTGATCCTTTCCTTACCAGTAAGCCCTACCCCTCCGAACAAACGTCCCCACTGCTGATCCCACTCCCCGGCATCCTCCGTGATGTATTGTTCGTCGGTGCGGATCGAGATGCTCAAGGGAACGGAAACCGAGAAAACCCCGGGGTGCTTCAGGGGGAGCACCAAAGCTCCAAATCCCCCCATGCTGTAACCCATAGCAGCGCGGTGCTGCTTGTCGGGAATGGTTCGGTACAAACTGTCTACCAAAGGAACCAGCTCTTTCACAAACATATCCTGATACAAAAAACTTCCTGCGTAATCGTTCACATAATAGCTGCGGAATCCCTGAGGCATAACAAAGATCATCGGAACGATCTCTTTTTCCCGCACATAGCGGTCTGCCACCTGACTAATCCTTCCATATTCCAGCCAGGAGCTTTCATCATCACCCAATCCATGCAACAGGTATACCACCCCGTAATCTTTTTTGGTTTTGAAATAGTCAGCGGGAAGGCAAACCGAGTACTTCACCTCCTGCTTCAGGATGTTGCTGTAGAAACTGAGACTTTCCTCCACGCGGAACAAATCCCCCGAAAAAAGAAACTGCTGGGGACATAAAACTACGGCTAGTATGAAGAAAAATCGTTTCATTTTTTATGTGCTGCTTAATCTTTTTTTAAGAACCGTAAAGGAAGCCGACAAACCGTCCAGGAACGACTGGAAGGAATCGTCTCCTTGTCTTACACGGTATTCATAGTTTAAATTCCTTTTTCTGATATCGCTGTATAAATTCTTGTACGAGTTGTAAGCCTGACCCTGGTCGCTTTCATCCAGATAATAAAAAACGCCCCCTGTGACTGTCGCGGTTCCGTCTGGCAGGTATGCGTTAAACAAGCAGCAGGAAGCATACGACAGGCTATCCACCGCCACAACGGATGCCGCCAGTGCACCGCCCGTACCGTTTCCCATTAGCAGCCTTGCATTGCGGTTCTGTCGGGTTTTAAAGGCAATGTCGATCTGATCAATTACGCCCTTCATGGCTTCTGCAGAGATTGCCTCCACGTCGGAGGGTATTTCAACAACCAGCGCTTTGTTAAGTTTTGAGCCCGACATGGAGTTATAAAACAGGGAAAAAAGGCTGTCTCGTTGCTCTTCGCGTTTACCGGTCACGAAATCGTGAATCAGGTAAATCACGGGGTAACTCCCATTTATCGCATCGTATCCGGGGGGCAAAAGAACAGCGGCTTCGAGCTCTGTTGCGCTGATCCGGAGCGATTGGATGCTTTCGGCAGGAACCGGAGCGCCCACATCCACGGCGTTTGAGTGGTCGGGGTAGGTTTCGCCACGGAAGGCATAGCTCATAAAACGCAGAGCCTCACCGATGGAATTATGCCAATAGTCCCATGAATGAGCACCATCCCTAACCCTGTATTCGTGTTTCACACCCTTTTCCCGCATAAGACAATGAAGGGCATTATTGGTTACCGAAAGGGTCTCCTCGTCGTCTCCACAGTCGATAAGTATTTTCAACTCGTTGAAACCTGAGGCATCTCCCCCGGCAAAAAAATAAAACGGGGAAAATTGCTTGAAATAATCGGTAAGTCGGGCACTTCCGGTAGCGCCCATCCCTCCGAAAATTGGGGCCCATTGCGAATCAAAAACCCAGTCGGGCTCGGCCAAATATTGCTCATCCGTTCGGAACGACATGCTTAAGGGGACACTCACAGAAAAAAGATCGGGATTCATTACGGGAAGTATCAATGCACCATAACCTCCCATGGAAAAGCCCATCACAGCCCGCTGCGATTTATCCTTTCGGGTGCGGTAAATGGAATCGATAGCGGGCAAAAGCTCGGTGGTGAAAAAATCCATGTAGGCCACATTGCCATTGTAACGGTTCACATAATACGAGTTAAAACCCTGAGGCATAACGAAAATCATGGGCCCATTCTCTGAGGCGTACTTGTCGGAATAATACTTAATCAAGCCGTATTTGAACCATGCGGTATGATTATCGCCAAAGCCATGCAGCAGGTAAACAACGGGAAAGGAATCGCTTGAGGTATTGTAGTTTTCGGGCAACAACACAGCATACTCTACCGAGCGCTTGAAAATCCCGCTTTCAATGGTTTCGCTTTGTAGTAGACGGTTAAAGGGCACTTCCGGGATTTCAGGCTCTTCCTTGCAGCTCTGGAAACCTGGCAATATGCCGGCAACTGCTGTAATCAACAGCAGGCCCAAAGGGTTTCTATGCCTGATAATTCTCATTCCCGGTTCTTCACTGTTAGTAAGGGTCGATGGCCGTTAAGGGTGCATCGGCGTAAATTACATACGATTTAAGGGTAATCCTGAAATCCTCATCAGGGTTCACCCATTTCAGCTCAACGGTATGATCGCCGTTTTCAAGCATATATTTGTGATAGATATCATACTTGCGAACGATATAATCATAAGGCATACGGACCTGTTCGGTTTTCTCCCCATCGAGGTAAACATCCAGCAAAGCAACATAATCGCTGTTTGCCACTCCACACTGGCTTTTTACATTACCCAGGAGAACAACTCCGTTGCCCATGAAATCGATTTTAATATTTTCTTCCAGGAAGTCTTTTCTCACAAGGAGTTCTTTCACGGGATACATTCCCTCGAAGGACTGTTCGAGCCGCAATTTCTCAGGTTGCTGCACCTTAAGGGTGATGTTCCCGTCGGTTAGCGTGCCTCCGTTTTCTGTAACCAAAGCAAGGGCGTGCTTCAGGCTGAGATCATAAATCTGGTTTAAGGATAATTCGGTGTAGGGGAATTTAAGGTCTTCAACCATTTCTATTGCGGGCTTCCAGTAGGCCGGGATGCTGCTGTATCCTCCCATAACGCCCAGTATACCGGCGGCTGTGGCGGGGTTGCAATCGGAGTCTTGTCCGCAGCGGGTTGAGATATCCATGGTTTTATAGAAATCCCCTTCGCCGTAAAGCAAGCCAATAACCACATAGGCTGCATTTACGCTTGCATCGATGTTGAACGCATTGAAAACCCCTTCAGGACAACCCTTTTCGCTGGTGTGCTTCTTCTCGAATTCAAACCAGCATTGCTTCCAGTCATCCGGATATTGCTTATGCCATTTCACCACATCGCTGATTGCCTGGTAAAAACGGGTGTTTTCGGGAATTGTGACCAATCCCTGCTGAACAATAAAATCGAGATCGTCGGAGATAAACGCCGTTGAATACATTGCGGCCATGAATGCTCCGCCATACCAGCCATCGCCATAATTCATGATATGCCCGATACGGTCGGCATAGTCGTTTGCGGTATTTATCATTCCCGGAGTCATCATACCGATAAAGTCGGCTTCAATCTGGAAGTCGATATCATCCGCATGGGGATTGTTCATCCAGTGTCCCGATTCGGGAGGCATCATTCCGTTTAGGATGTTATAGCGGGCGGCCTGGTTGGCGTGCCAGAGTTTATAGTCGTCGGTGGCAAAAGAAACCGCAAAGGAATCCGCGGGGGCATTAAGACCTACCCGTTCCAGAACCTCAACGAAGGTCAGGTCCATATACACGTCATCGTAAAGGCCCGGATCCAGCTCATAGATCTCCTTGATATAGGTATCGTACCAGGTTATGTGCTGATAATCCTGAATCATGGTGCCTTTGAATTTAAATTCTGTAGGTCCGCCAAAAGTACAGCCAATGGTTTGACCGGCCCATCCTCCCCTGATCTTGTCTTTAAGAACCTCCAGCGATAAGTTTGCGGTTTCGGGAAGCGTGGAAACCTTAATTTCGGGTTGGCTCTGGCAGGATGCCACAATCAGCGAAATCAGCAAAAGGTACGAGGGTATGCTAAGCTTTTTCATAGTTAATCTGTTTTTGGCAAATTGCTCACCGGTTGGTTTTCGGAGTAGACGATGAGATCGTTGATGCGGATCTCGTAATCATCAGAATGGTTAAGCCATTTAAGCTTCACATTGTGTTTTCCTTCGGTCAACTGATATTTCCAGGCGGGCTCAAGCCTGCGGGAGGTGTTCTTCATGGGAAGCAGGACCTTTTCATCCAAAGTGCCGTCAATATAAATCTCCACCTCTGCCACATAGGGGTCATGGAGCTCGGCAAGCCCGAACACCTCTGATCCCAGCCGCTTCGAAATCCGGTCGATATAGTCCCGGTCGACTTTGGATCGCTTAACCATATTCCCGTAAAGAATATAGCCGTTCCCTGTAAAGTCGAAAACAAACTCGTCGGTAAAGGAGATGTCGATTTTATCTCTTGACACCGGGAATGTCTTTTCAAAGTTCTGTTCGAAAGCCACCGGCACGGGTTCTGCAAGGGGAATTTCGAGCATGTCGCCTTCTGTTTTGCCTCCCGCGAGCTGAATCACACCCAGTGCATGTTTCAAGCTTAGCTCATAGGCGGTGCTCAGGGATATCGGGGAACCTTCAAACTTCAGGGTTTCAATTTCCTGAAGGGGTTTTAGCCAGAATTCCGGAATGTTGGAATAGCCGGTCATAACCCCCAGCACACCGCCTACGGTGGCCGGGTTGCAGTCGGCATCCTGTCCGCAGCGCGTGGCAATATCAATAGACCTGGTGAAATCGCCCTTACCGTATAAAAGTCCGATAGCCACATAGGCCGAATTGATTTTGGCGTCGATGTTAAAAGACAAAAAGCATCCTTTGGGGCATCCCACATCCTTGTTCCATTTTTTCTGAAGCTCAAACCAGGTGGCTTTCCAATCGTCGGGATACTGCTTGTGCCATTTCACAACATCGGCAATGCAATCGTGGAATTTGGTTCCGGCAGGAATTGTCTTAAGCGACTGCTCAACAATAAAGCTTGTGTTGTCGGAGGTAAAAGCCAGCGAGTAAAGGGCTGAAACGAATACACCGCCATACCAACCATCGCCACTGTTCATGATGTGCCCGACGCGATCGGCAATTTCAGTTGCCGAGTTAACCATTCCCGGAGCCATCAAACCGATAAAATCCGCTTCGATCTGAAAATCGAGATCATCGGCATGGGGGTTATTTTTCCAGTATCCTGAAAGCGGAGGCATGACCCCGTTCAGGATGTTATAGCGCGAAGCCTGATTGGCATGCGCCAGGTGGTATTCGGTATCTGCCCAGTGGTGGGCAATGCTGTCGCTGGGAACGTCAAGGCCGTATTTTTCAAACACATTCACGAAGTTCAGATCGGTATAGATAT
>CAMAZH010000131.1 GCA_945863035.1 Chitinophaga pinensis
TCGTTTGAGATAATGGCAAATTCCCTTCCGCTCAGCATGTCGATTTTCTTGGTTAATTTCTGTATGCCATATTCCGAAAAGAAATCAAAAACAGGTTTCCCGGTTCCTATGGTCCCCGATTTGGTGGAAATAATTATAACCCCATTGGCTCCCCTGGAACCATAAATAGCAGTTGCTGACGCGTCTTTCAAGACTTCCATGGAGGCAATGTCGGACGAGTTCAGGAAGGAAATATCGTTGAGAATGGTTCCGTCCACAACATAAATAGGTGATGAATTGTTGAAGGTTCCAACTCCCCTGATTCTCACGGAAGGTGCTGCTCCCGGAGCTCCCGATGTGCTGGTGACCTGAACACCGGCTACTTTTCCCTGAAGACTCTGCTCGGGGTTTACGGAAGTGATTTTGGTGAGGTCGGCAGCTTTAACGGAACTAACCGCACCGGTAAGGTCGCTTTTTCGTACGGTTCCATAGCCGATAACAACAATTTCGTCAATCCCGATGCTCTCAACTTCAAGTACAACATCGATCTGTGTTTGGTTTCCAACGATAACTTCCACCTGATTGTAACCAATAAAGGAAAATTGGAGAACGTCGGTTTCAGAAGCAGTAATGCTGTAGTTTCCGGTTAAATCAGTAATGGTACCCTTTGCAGTTCCCTTGATTATAATATTAGCTCCGGGAATCGGGCCATCCATATCACCGGCTTTGACGTTTCCTGTAATGGTTCTGGGCTGTGCATACAGCTGAGTGGCGCTGAATACCATTAGAAGTAAAACCAATAAAGGATATCTGTAAAGAATCGCTTTAGATACCAGTTTCATTTTTTGCGTTTTAGGTTAGAGTAGTAATAGTTTCAAATTAAATATTTTTGATACACTTATATATTGGAGGTAAATGTTGGTTCATCCAGCCATCCGCCTTTGAATCCAGCCCTTTTAAGTCCATTGATGATATATTTGTTCTTTTTCATGAGATCCCATATGAGTTCAGTCTGATAATTCTCAAGCTGAATCAGAATCGGACCCTGGTCGATACCGAGGTAGTCTTTGTTGAACCAACCCTTTTGCTCGCTTCCTGGATAGGTGTAGGTCATGTTAAAAGCATCCTTAAAGCCATATTCCTGATAAAGGCTGTCGCCAAAAGTGTTTTTCATGGTATAAAGTGCTTCTATGCATATTTCAGGGGCAAAAGGTATAGAGCCTCCGGCAGCTGTGGGGGCAATAGTGCCGTCGTCGCCGATTCCCGTGACGGCTGCTCCCCTTGCCCAATAGGTTCTGAACTGCAAGGTATCCGCTTGGATAATGTCGGCAGGGCCGTCACAGGCGGTTAGCCCCCAGATGTTTTCACCGTAAGAATCAAAGTTTCCGGGATTATCGATGCAGTATTGCCGGTTCGACAGCGTAGCCCTCCGGGAATTCTCGAAGTAATCGATTCCTTTTTCCGACATGTAGGGGTCGAAGATGTCGCGAAAGTCGATAAACATGTGCGAATACTGGTGGCCGAACAAGGGTCCGAAGTTCAGGAATTCCCTGCCCTTGAATTCAGCCCAGACATTGGTTTTGCACCAGCTGTTCCATGCCGAATCGTGGATTGGGTATGTGGGTGAGCCGAGTCCCAGAATAATAAGCATCATCGATTCATCATATCCTTCCCAACGGGCCGGAATAAAGCCTTTTTCAGGATGCCAGCCCATAGACATGGTTTCCTTTCCCTCCATGGCCCATTCCCAGTTAACTCTCAGAAAGAGTGAATCGGCCAACGAACGTATGTTTTGTTCCCGGGGAGTTTCTCCCTGAAAATAGGACTGACAAGCAAGGATTCCGGCCATGAGCCAGCCTGTGTCAATAGTTGAAAGTTCCACGTTTTTAAAGCGGATACCTTCATCATAGGTCAGGAAGTGGTAATAAAAACCCTGGAAACCTGATGTTCCCGAGGTGTCGGCACCCTGCTTTGAATTCCAAAGCCAGGTTAAGGTCTTTTCAACTCTCTCCTCAGCTTGCTGCCGGGAGATATAGTTGTTTTCCACACCAATTATGTAAGAAGTGAGACCAAAGCCGGTAGCCGCAATACTGGTAAAGTAATGGGTAGGATAACGGTCGGGTATCTGACCTGTTGTCTTGTCTTCCGTGTCCCAAAAGAAATTGAAAGTCCGGTGCTTAAGATCCTTAAGAAAATCCTCTCTTGATTGAACATCAGGTTTGCATGATGCTGTAAGCAAAATGCAAGCCGCAGAGAGAATAATAAGAACAGTATTTATTTGTTTTCTAACCATCGCTTTTGTTCAGTTGGTGTTCGAAGGAAAAACAATACGTATAATTTGAGTCTAAATTTGTAAGCACAAGTTCGGCTAATTTTGAATTTTTGTAAAGGAATTCAATACACCTTTGTTTCACTTCAGAAAAAAGAACTAAAATTGCAATACACTAATTATTCACATTAGTAACAATTTACAATTTAAAAAGTTGTGATTCAGATTGATAAAAAGTAATTAATGTTATATTTGATTTTAATATTTCTTTCAAATGATGAGTTTAAAAACATCAAAAGATGCTGATGAGCATACTTTAAGTCTTAATTTTACAAAAAAACGGAAATGACTAGAGTTTTCGCTGTGAATAATTATCGGATATATCTCCACTATCTTCTACTGTTGATAATTAGAGTATTAACTACACTTACTGTTTCGGCCCAGCTTATTCCTTCTTTTTCTGTAACCAACTTTACAAAGCAGAGTTACCGGGCTGAGAATCAAAATTGGTCGGTAACAGAAGACAACAAAGGCTATATTTATGCAGCCAATAATATTGGTCTTCTCGAGTTTGACGGTATTGAATGGGCTTTTTATCCCTCGCCGAACGGAACCGTCATCAGGTCGGTGGCGGTAGATGAGCAAAACCGGATTTTCACGAGCGGCTATAGAGAGCTAGGCTATTGGGAAAAGGACTCGTTGGGAAGCTTGAGTTACAGTTCACTTACCGCCAAAGCAGCTCCATTCTTTTACCCTAACGAGGAGTTCTGGACTACCCTTGTGTTGGATGGGAAAATATATTTTCATTCATTTTCATCCTTGTTCGTTTATGAAAATGATTCGTTTACCATCATACGGCCGGGCGAGATTATAAACTCCATTGGCATTCTGAACGATAAAGTGGTTATGCATATTTCCAAAATGGGTATATATTCTATTGAGGGATCGGAAATAAAACCTGTATTTACGGCTCCTGAAATCAGGGATGCTCTCGTTCGTTTTATGTTTATGGCCGATGAGGAAGTCTTTCTCATAGGTACGGCTTATGACGGAATTTTGGCTTATAAGGGAAATGGATTGGAACCCTTTCTCCCTGAGTGGAAATCGTATTTTGCGAAGAATGAGCTAAACCGGGGGGCTGTGATGAAAGATGGCAGCATTGTTATCGGAACCATATTGGACGGGATATCAGTTTTTAGCCGGGACAATAAAATAGTTCATCATATCAATAATGAAAACGGACTTCAGAATAATACCATCCTTGGGATTCATAACGACAGGAACAACAATATCTGGCTTTCACTCGACAGGGGGATTGATTTTGTTTCTTTTACCTCCGACTCCTCTTATTATGTGGTGAAGGCCAATGAAGTCGGGTCAGTCTATTCGGCAGCGGTTCTGGATAATCATCTATATCTGGGTACCAATCAAGGTGTCTTTTACAGGAATTGGGAAAATGGATCAATTCCCTTTTCTTTTGTGGAGGGAACCCAGGGACAGGCCTGGAATTGCAATGTTTATGATAATAAGTTATTTGTTGGCCATAACAATGGGACTTTTCTGGTGCAACTAAATCATGCGGAAAAAATTTCTCCCATTAGCGGAGGATTCAGCCTGGTACCTAATCCGAACAACCCCAACAGTTTGATCCAAAGCACCTATTCAAACATTGTTTTTTTCGAGAAGGATTTCTCAAAATGGAAATACGCCTATGCTCTTGACAGTTTTAACAACCTTATTCGCTATCTCGAACCCGATCACCTGAACAATCTCTGGGCCAGCCATATGCACCGGGGGGTATTCTGTTTGAAGCTGAGCGACCGTCAGGATTCGATTCTTGAGGAACGATATTTTGGAGCCGAGACGTTTGGAAAGGATCATAATATCCAAGTGTTTCAGGTTGAGGGTAGGGTTGTGTTTACCACCGGTACGATGATATACACCTACGATGATATTAATGACACTATTATTCCTTACCTCCAGATGAACCGTATGGTGGGTAAGTATTCCGCCTCCCACAGAATTGTTGCGGGTCCTGACCACCATTATTGGTTTATTAGCTCAACGGGAATCGCCTTGTTTAAATTTGGGACAGCGGGAAGTGAAAAACTTAAGGATTACCCCATCGAACTTTTCAAGGATCATCTTATTATCGGGTATGAGAATGTTATCCCGATTGCCGCCACTGAAGGAATCCTTTGTCTGGACAACGGTTATGCAATTCTGAAGGCCGAAAATCCCGACCTCTCTCATCTGATAACCGATAAGAGAATGAGTATAAAATCCATTGAAACTAGCGATATTGCCGGGAAGGTTTATATGCATAACCTTAAAGACAGGAAAATACGAATCCCTTATAAGCAGAACAGCCTCCTGATCCGATACTCATTTCCCTTGTACAGCAATGAGCAGGTTGTGTTCCAATCGTACGTGGAAGGAATAGATACAGGATGGTCTGTTTCGGTAAGCCGTCCTGAGTTCAGCTTTAAGCGCCTACCTCCGGGCGACTATTCGATTCACGTAAGGGCATCGAATAACTGGATGGAATCGAGTCAGATAAGCAGTTTCAGGCTCCATGTCTCACCCCCCTGGTACCTCAGTCGAACGAGTTTTCTGATTTATATCCTTGTGGTTTTTGGGGTGGTATTTTTCTCTCGAAGGATACTGCTGTCGAGGTTCGCTCTCCGAGAACAGCAGCTAAAGGAAGGGAAAGAACGAGAGCTTATCCGGCTTAGAAATGAAAATCTTAACTCCGAGCTCTCTTATAAAAGCCAGGAACTTGCAAATTCCACCATGGCGATTATCAAAAAGAACGAGTTCCTTATGGAGATCAAGGAGATATTGAAAGCCCAAAAGGAAGAGCTTGGACTGCGCTATCCTGATAAGTATTACCAGAAGCTCTTGCGGAAAATTGACAATAACATTTCCAGTATCGACGATTGGAAACTGTTTGAAACCCATTTCGAGAGGGCACATGAAAAGTTCCTTCATAAGTTGATGGACAGCTATCCGGCCCTGTCGCCCGGTGATTTGAGGTTGTGTGCATACCTACGCATGAATCTGTCCTCCAAGGAAATTGCACCCCTGTTGAAGATCTCTGTCCGGGGAGTCGAGAACCACCGATACAAGCTTCGCAAAAAACTCAATCTGAAACCGGAGGAGAATCTTATTGATTTTATTCTGGGGCTTTAGGGGACGTGGGACGTGATTTAGTGACGACGTGATGAAGTGACGACGTGATGACGTGATGACGTGATGAAGTGATGACCTGATGAAGTGATGACGTGACCTCGTAACCCCGTCACCCCGTAACCCCGTAACCCCGTCACGCCGTCACCCCGTCACGTCCCCCCACCCCGTCACCTCCCCCCACCCCTTGCATTTTTCAAAAAAACATCGTAGTATTGCAAAACAGAACAGACCAGAACGGATTAATAATTCATAACCACAAACATGAACGAATCAAGGTATTACGGAGCCAGGCCCAAAATCGGGATACGCCCGGCAATCGATGGCCGCCGCAAAGGCGTGCGCGAATCTCTCGAAGCTCAAACCATGAAAATGGCAAAGAATGCGGCAGCATTTCTGTCGGCCAACCTCCGCCATTCGGATGGATCGCCCGTGGAATGTGTTATTGCGGATTCCTGCATTGGAGGAGTTGCCGAATCGGCTATGGCTGCCGACAAATTCCGTCGCGAAGGGGTAGGGGTTTCTCTTACGGTTACTCCCTGCTGGTGTTATGGTAGCGAGACCATCGACATGGACCCGCATCTGCCAAAAGCCATCTGGGGTTTTAACGGAACCGAACGCCCGGGAGCCGTATATCTTGCCGCAGCACTTGCCGGTCATACCCAAAAAGGCTTACCCGCTTTCGGTATTTACGGCCGTGATGTTCAGGAAGCCGGCGACGACACCATCCCTCAGGATGTACAGGAGAAACTTCTGGGTTTCGCAAAAGCAGGCCTCGCTGCCGCTACCATGAAAGGTAAATCCTACCTTTCCATGGGATCTGTTTCAATGGGCATTGCAGGATCTATCGTTGACGACCATTTTTTTCAGAAATACCTCGGAATGCGCAACGAGTATGTTGATATGTCAGAGTTTGCCCGCCGTATTGAAGAAGAAATATACGACAAAGAGGAACTCAAAAAGGCCCTTGCCTGGGTTAAGAATAACTGTAGCGAAGGGGCCGACCTTAACTCCCCCGAGCAAAAGAAAAGCAGGGAGCAGCTCGATAAAGATTGGGAATATGTTGTGAAAATGACTCTCATTGCACGAGACCTTATGGTGGGCAACCCCAGACTTGCAGAATTAGGCTTTGGGGAAGAAGCCCTGGGGCATAATGCTATTGCAAGCGGATTTCAGGGACAGCGGCAATGGACCGATCATTACCCCAACGGGGATTTCATGGAAGCCATACTCAACTCCTCATTCGACTGGAATGGCATACGGGAGGCGTATATGGTTGCCACCGAAAACGACAGCCTGAACGGGGTTGCTATGCTTTTTGGACACCTGCTCACCAATACAGCTCAGGTTTTTGCCGATGTCAGAACCTATTGGAGCCCTGAGGCTATCGAACGGGTTACGGGTTGGAAGCCTTCGGGTCCGGCGGAGAACGGATTAATCCATCTTATAAACTCAGGCTCCGCAGCTCTCGATGGCTCCGGACAGCAAAGCATTGACGGCAAGCCTGCCATGAAGCCTTTCTGGGAAATCACTCCGAGTGAGGCAAAAAAATGTCTGGATTCCACTACCTGGTATCCCGCTATTTATGAATATTTCAGGGGAGGGGGTTTTTCTTCCGAATTCAAGACTTTGGGTGGAATGCCCATAACCATGTGTCGCTTAAACCTTGTCGATGGTCAGGGCCCGGTAATGCAGATTGCAGAAGGCTGGAGCGTTGAAATACCCGAAAAGGTTCACGATATTCTTAATAAACGCACCAACGAAACCTGGCCAACAACCTGGTTTGCTCCCAGGCTTACTGGCAACGGAGCTTTCAATGATGTATATTCTGTAATGGCTAACTGGGGAGCAAATCACGGTGCCTTTGGGTATGGACATTTTGGGGCAGATGTGATTTCTTTATGTTCCATTCTTCGGATCCCGGTCTCCATGCATAATGTTTCAGAAGATAAAATTTTCAGACCCAGTGCATGGGCTTCCTTTGGAATGGATAAGGAAGGAGCGGATTACAGGGCTTGTACGGTTTACGGGCCAGTATATAAATAATATGCCCGTAATTAAAAAAACAGTATCAGTCCAGCCCAAATATCTTCAGCTTATCGAATCCGTAATCAACAGGTTACAGAATGGTGAACTGAGAGCAGGAGAGGGGCTGCCCTCTGTGAATCAGCTTATGCGCGAAAACAGTATGTCTCGCGATACCGTTGTTAAAGCCTACAATGAACTTAAAAGGCGGGGGGTGGTGGATGCCATCCCCAACAAGGGCTATTTTGTCAGGGAGGATTCGGAAAAAGTTTTTCTTTTCCTCGATACTTTCAGTGCTTTCAAAGAAGGACTTTACAATGCTTTCAGAGCAGAGCTGCCCGATACAACCGACATCGAAATGCTCTTCCATCATTACAACTTCAGGGTCTTCGAGTCGATGATCAGCAACAGCATCGGGAGGTACAGCAAGTATGTGATTATGTGCTACGACGATCCCGCAATAGCATCGGTTTTGAAAAAGCTTCCCCCGGAAAAAGTCCTGATTCTAGATGTGAAGATGCACGTGCCGGATTTGTACTCCTCCGTTACTCAGGATTTTGATGTGTCTTTTTTTAACTGTCTGCTGGAAGCTGAACCCCGACTCCGGAAATATGACGAGCTGTTGTTTGTTCATCCGCCAGCTTCCATGCACCCGATGATCTCAAGAGAGGCCTTCTTTCGGTTTTTACGGAAAAGCGGGATATCCGGAAAAGTTCTTAACCAGATCAGGCCTTCGGATATCAATGCGCGAAAAGCTTTTGTGGTAGTTTCCGATAACGACCTTGCCACGATCATTGAAACATCAAAAAAGATGAACCTGGAGATTGGACGCGATGTCGGCCTGATCTCATACAACGACACCCCGCTGAAGAAGATTATTGGTGATGGCATCACGGTTATTTCCACCGATTTTGAGTTGATGGGAAGAAGAGCCGCAATGGCTGTTAAAGCCAAAGGTGAATTTAATGAGATTATCCCAACGAGATTGATTCTGAGGGGATCGATATAAACCATTTAAAAGCCATTGAAAAAATATTTTTGCAAATCCGAAAATTCTTGCTTCCTTTGCTTCCAGATTAAAACAAAATGAAACATTTAGCTAACAATTGGTGGTGGCAAACAAATACTCTCTCTCCCGGGAAGTGAGCCAGCATTGATTTGTTTATACAATATATCAACGGCCTGTCGAACTCTCGACAGGCCGTTTTGTTTTATTGCTTTTGACGGTAAGTTGTAAAATGAATGACAGAAAAAACCGGATACTTGTTTCGATAAAAACAGATAAGATTCAAAGCCATGAAGAAAACCAAACTATACTCAAGCCTTTACGCTCTCCCGGCCGGGCTTGCAGATATCATAACTCCTGTCACCATTTACCTTAAGGTGCGCGACCAGTATCCCAATGCCATTCTGCTGGAGAGTTCCGATTATCATGGGAACGCCAACAGCATGAGCTACATCTGTTTCGACCAGCTGTCGGTTTTCAGGCTAGAGAATCGCGAGATCTCCATTTCCTTCTGCAATGGCGAAAAATCCAGAATCCCTGTCATCGATATCTCCACTGTACCCGAAACCCTTCAGGCCTTTATACAGTCGTTCAGCATAATCAAGCAGACCGATCTCAACGGGATGCCCGTGAACGGACTCTTTGGCTATACGGCTTACGATGCTGTCAGCAGCTTCGAAACCATTGATTTCAAAAACGCTCCTCAGGAGAATTGCCGCATACCCGAGATGCAGTATGGCTTGTATCGCTTCGTGCTGGGCATAAACCACTTTACAAACCGTATCCATCTGCTGGAGAATTTTCCCGAGGGCGAAGAAAGCCGTCTGACTGAGGTCACAAAACTGCTCTCGAACCGCAATTTCGGCACCTTCCATTTTGAGGCCGGGTTTGAGGAAAAGTCGAACATGAGCGACAATGAATTCAAGGAAATCGTTTCACAGGGTAAAAAGCATTGCTTCCTGGGCGATGTCTTCCAGGTGGTTTTGTCGCGCCAGTTCTCCCAACAGTTCAAGGGCGATGAGTTCAATGTTTACAGAGCTTTGCGCAACATTAACCCTTCACCGTATTTATTTTATTTCGATTTCGGGGGATTCAAACTGTTCGGTTCTTCACCGGAGGCCCAATTGGTTATTGAGAATGGAATCGCCCGCATCAACCCCATCGCAGGCACTTTTAAGCGAAGCGGAAACGATGAGGAGGATCGTCAGCTGGCAATCGACCTTACCAACGATCAGAAAGAAAATGCCGAGCATGTGATGCTGGTTGATCTTGCTCGCAACGACCTGAGTCGAAATTCCTCCCGGGTGATGGTGAAAACCTACCGAGAGGTTCAGTTTTACTCCCATGTGATCCATCTGGTTTCGGAAGTCATTGGAGAAATGAATGCAGGTTTTAATCCCGTTAAGGTTTTTGCCGATTCTTTCCCGGCAGGTACTCTTTCCGGAGCACCGAAGTTCAAAGCCATGGAACTCATCGACAGCTTTGAGAACCGCAACCGTGGCTTTTACGGTGGGGCCATCGGATACCTGGGTTTTAACGGGGATGTGAACCATGCCATCATGATCCGCTCTTTTCTCAGCAAAAACAATACGCTCTTTTACCAGGCCGGGGCAGGGATTACAGCCGCATCGGTAGAGGAAAACGAGTTGAGCGAAGTGAACAACAAGCTGGGCGCGCTTAAAAAGGCTATCGAGATTGCGAGGGAGATTTAGTTTTAATTTGAAAATTAATTAATTTGAAAATTTGAAAATTTGATAATTTGAAAATGAGACAATTAGGTAATTTGAAAATGAGGCAATTTGATAATTTGAAAATGAGACAATTTGAAAATTTGAAAATGAGGCAATTTGAAAATTTGAAAATGAGGCAATTAGGTAATTTGAAAATGAGACAATTTGAAAATGAGGCAATTTGAAAAGTTGAAAATGAGATAATTTAAGAATGAGGGTTTAAAGTGTTAATGAATAATTGGTAAGAATCATGCAAATTAATAATTTTTTAAGTTTTTCAGGGGTTGTGAAAGTCAGTCAACTTGTCCCGTCACCCC
>CAMAZH010000132.1 GCA_945863035.1 Chitinophaga pinensis
ATGATTCTTCCGCATGAAGGACTCCCTCACGGTGTTCCTCTTTCAGCAGACTGGTCTCAGAAACCTCGAAAAGGTGCTCCTGAACCTGGAGTCGGCTGGACAGCTGCAATTGCATGGGGTCAAGTATATGAATGGGCTGAAGGAAGTCCTGCAACTAATACACGCATCCAAATTAAGGATTTAGAAATGTATTATTTAAGCAAAACCGACAATAAATGGCATTTACTTCAAAAGGAATTAAAAGTAGGTGGAGCAAATTATGTTGAAGATTTTGCAGGCGATGTGAATAAACCTGCAAATTTCCGACAAGAAAGTGACGGAAGTATTTCTACAACTTGTGGAGATGGATATAATTTCCATTTTTGGCCAAGTTCTGGCAGAGTTACTATACCAGTCGACGATGTTGCAGGCTGTTTTACCACAGTAAAAGCCAGAATTATAATTAACGACAAGAATGGAGTTGATGACAGAATAAATGCCAAATATTTAATGAGTGTAGGAGGTGATTGGTGGCTTTCGCTAACTGCCCCTTGGGATAACTGGAAAACTAATTGGGATATTGGAATTGGACGGTTTCGTTTTATTACACCAGAATGGAAATCATTTAACATGTATTCAGTTCCGGCCGATACAATCCGTAATAATCCACCTCCATTTCCAAATATAACCACTACTGTTACTATTCCATCTGATACAAACTCAGAAACAGAAGTATATCCTATACCAGCAAGCGATATATGTCAAATCAAATTTTCCGTAGTAAAACCAACTCATGTAAAAGTATCAGCTATTGATCAAAGTGGGAGAACGGTTGATACTATTGTGAATACTAATTTGCCAGCTGGAGAGCATTTAACAGATTGGAATACAGGAAACTTACAGCAGGGGATTTATTTTGTGGTTTTTGAAATTGGAGAAAATAAACCATTATTGAAAAAAATTATAAAGTAGTCCATCCTAAACTTGAAAATATTCAAAAAATTTTTTCTATTGAAAAAATACTGTTATGTAGTTGAAATTTATTGCAGCAGTTACTTTAGTGTTTGTCATAAGCCATGTTTTCGCTTACGGACGGCAAGAAATTGAAATTCATAAACCTTTCATTGTCGTTCTCACCGATGTTTCAACTCGGGAAACCGATGATAGCAATTCCGTGGTGCGTCTTCTAGTTCATGCCGATATGTTTGAATAATCCTTTATTCCGGATCAGGTTAGTTGAGGTGGTTATTTCGAATGGGGTGTTAGTCCGGATGATTCAACTTAGGTATTTGCGAATCATTAAGGGAAAACCGGAAAATATGCAATCATTGGAGTTGCTGCATTAATTACCTCTTGCACCAGTTCATCTAAGTTTCCGGTTTCAAGCATAATGCATGTTGCGGAAATTACTGCTAATATGGGATTTCAATTATTATTAAAGAAATAGTTGTAATTTTATTTTTATAAAGAAAAATGAAAAATCTATTATTTTTTATCGTAATAGTGTTAGTGTTTTCATCATGTGCAAAAGATAAGCCGCCTGTGGGCGACTATATCGGCACATTTATGGGAACGTACACCAGAGATTCTATAATTCGGGATTATTCCATGGTGTATATTTTGCAAATTATTGAATCCGGCAAGACCTCTTTGAGTCTTCAATATAAATATACCATCTCCGAATTGACTAAAGATAAACATAAAGTTAAAGGCACACTCGATTTTATTGAGATTAGAGGCAGTACTGAGGGCCATGTTTATGGCCCAATAGATGTTTCCGGTTCTTGGATCAAAGAAAATGACAGCTATACCATATCAGGCGATTTTTCGAGGTTATATAAAATCATTAATTCAATTGATAGAACAGTCTTTGAATTCCCTATAAGCGGTACCTTTGAAATTAAATCTGATTTTTAAACAAAATACCCGGGAGGTTTAAAAGTGGATAATGGAGAGCCAATAAATATCCCCTGTGAATAATAGATGTGCTATATGGCGCGCAATGAAAATGAATAGAATAAAGAACGATTCACGTAAAACACAGCAAAAGATCGTCCATATTCTCATTGCCGGATTGTTTTGTTTAATGGCATTTTCAAATCCAGCCTACCCGGTTATAATTAGTGTGCCTGACGATACTATAGCTTATTTCGCATCCCAGGATACCGTCAAACTGAACAAAGTCAGACTCGCTAAGGTTGTTACCGGGGTTTCTGTTGCTTATTTTGGATCCATGTCGTATTTGCAATACGTATGGTATAAAGACCATTTGAGAGTTCCATTCCATTTTTATAACGATTCGAAGGGGTACAACCAGATTGATAAATTCGGCCATGCATATGGTGCGTATCTGGAAAGTTACATTGGGTTTCATTCCCTGCTGTGGGCGGGGGTGCCACGTCGGAAGGCTGCTTTGTACGGAGGGAGCATCGGCTTTTTATTGCAGTTTCCAATTGAAATCTGGGATGGGATGTATGAGGGATGGGGATTTTCGTGGAGCGATGTGGCGGCAAATACAATTGGGTCAGCGCTGGTTGTTGGGCAGGAGCTGGCTTTTCAGGAACAGGCCGTAAAATACAAGCTGTCGTTTTTCCCTTCACCCTATGCAGCTCAGGCAAATGGTTATCTGGGGGAGGGTGTCAGCCAGTTTATCTACGATTATAACGGTCACACCTATTGGCTGAGCATAGGGGTCAACCGGATTATCAAAAGTGATAAAATTCCTGAATGGATTAATTTTGCGTTGGGGTACAGCGCCGGGGGAATGTTCGGCGAGTTTGAAAACAAAACCCGGTATAAGGGTGTTGAGATACCCCAAACAGAAAGGTACCGTCAATTTCTATTGTCACTCGATATAGATTTCAGTAAAATCCCGGTTCGAAACAAGAATTTCAAGAAGCTGCTGAATTCCATGTTTATGATTAAACTTCCCTTTCCTGCAATTGAAATCAATTCAAAATCACAGTTTAGGTTATATCCGCTTTATTATTAATCTTTGCGATCCAGAATTCGGAAATTTTTTTTCGGGGGATTTTTAAAAAAAGCTTAACTCCGGATACATTTTTAGCGGAATGTTTTTGTTTGCCGACTGGTTTTTTCGAACCCGAAAAGAAAGGTTTCGGAAAGTGGTTGAACTAAATCATTTTAAAAACAACATTAAGCTGTAAATTCCTTAAAAATTTGCACAATAGTTATTGTTTTTTTAAAAAAAAGAATACCTTTGCAACCCGATTTGGGAAAAATATTCAAACAATTACAATAAGTTTATATGCCAACAATTCAGCAATTAGTAAGAAAAGGAAGGAAAAAGATTGTTGAGAAAAGTAAAGCTCCGGCTCTGGATTCATGTCCACAGCGAAGAGGTGTGTGTGTAAGAGTTTACACCACAACTCCTAAGAAGCCGAATTCAGCAATGCGAAAAGTAGCCAGGGTAAGGTTGACTAACCAGAAGGAAGTAAACGCTTATATTCCTGGTGAAGGTCACAATCTTCAGGAACACTCTATTGTTCTTATCAGGGGAGGAAGGGTAAAAGATCTTCCCGGTGTAAGGTATCACCTGATTCGCGGAGCTCTCGATGCTTCCGGTGTTGAAGGCAGATCACAAAGACGTTCGAAATACGGTACAAAAAGGCCTAAGAAAAAATAATTAATAGTATAGTCAGAAATGAGAAAATCGAAACCCAAAAAGAGAATCCTGTTACCCGATCCGAAGTTCGGAAGTCCGGATGTAACAAGGTTTGTGAACAATCTTATGATAGAGGGTAAGAAGAGTATCTCTTACACCATTTTTTATGATGCGATAAAAATGGTTGAGGAGAAAATGAAAAATGCCGACAAGCCCGCTCTTGAAATTTGGAAACTTGCTATCGAAAACATAACCCCACAGGTTGAGGTTAAAAGCCGCAGGGTAGGGGGAGCAACTTTTCAGGTGCCAATGGAAATCCGTTCCGACAGAAAAGTGTCGATTGGCATGAAAAACCTTATTTTCTATGCGAGAAAGCGCACAGGGCGTTCCATGAGTGAAAAACTGGCTGCTGAAATTATGGCTGCTTACAACAACGAAGGCGGCGCATACAAGAAGAAGGAAGACACGCACAGGATGGCAGAAGCCAACAAGGCGTTTGCACATTTCAGATTTTAAACGAGACAAGAAAGCAGAAGCAGAATAGATGAAACAGGATCTGAAATACACGAGGAATATTGGTATAATGGCCCACATCGATGCGGGTAAAACCACTTTAACAGAAAGGATTCTGTTTTATACTGGTATTACCCACAAGCTTGGTGAAGTGCACGATGGGGCAGCTACAATGGATTGGATGGTACAGGAGCAGGAAAGGGGAATAACGATTACATCCGCTGCAACAACAACATATTGGAAATACCTTAACGACGATCATAAGATAAATATAATTGACACCCCAGGTCACGTTGACTTTACTGTTGAGGTTGAGCGCTCTTTGAGGGTACTCGACGGAGCCGTGGCTGTTTTTTGCGGCGTAGGTGGTGTTGAGCCACAGTCTGAAACCGTTTGGCGCCAGGCTGATAAATATAAAGTGCCAAGAATTGCCTTTATTAACAAACTCGACCGCGTAGGTTCCGATTTCCTTCGGGTTGTGAGCGAAATAAGGGAGAAACTTGGAGCCAATGCTGTTCCTCTTCAATTGCCTATCGGCTCAGAAGAAAACTTCAGAGGAGTAGTTGACCTTATTCAGAGAAAAGCAGTTATCTGGCATGATGACGCCAAACTGGGAACCACCTATCAACTTGAGGAAATCCCTGAGGATATGATGGAAGAGGTTGAGGAATGGAGAGAAAAACTTATTGAAGCAGTTTGTATTTCTGACGACAGATTGCTCGAGAAATTCCTTGAAGACCGTGATTCGATTTCTGTTGAGGAATTTATGGGCTACGCCCGCAGAGCTACTATCAGGATGGAAATGGTTCCTGTATTGGCTGGGTCAGCATTCAAAAACAAAGGAATCCAACGCTTACTCGATGGCATTGTTGCCATGCTCCCATGTCCCTTGGATATTGAAGCCGTAACCGGTATTAATCCCGACACGGAAAAAGAAGAAAAAAGAGCCCCGGACCCCGATGCTCCTTTGGCAGGACTCGCATTCAAGATCGCTACTGATCCATTTGTTGGGCGTGTTACATACGTTCGGGTATATTCAGGCGTTTTGAGGGAGGGGTCTTATGTCCTTAATACACGGACAGGTAAAAAAGAACGCATCAATCGCCTTTACCAGATGCATGCCAATAAGCAACTTCCCAAAGAGTTTATTGAAGCAGGTGATATTTGTGGAGCAGTTGGATTTAAAGACCTCAGGACCGGGGATACGATTTGTTCAATCGACTCTCCCATCATACTTGAGTCGATGGACTTCCCTGAACCGGTTATCTCAGTAGCTATCGAGCCTAAAACCCAGCAGGACATGGACCGCCTTGGAATGGCTCTTGGCAAACTCACAGAAGAAGATCCTACTTTCCTTATCAATACAGATCCCGATAGCGGACAAACAATTATCAGGGGAATGGGCGAGCTTCACCTCGAGATTCTTATCGACAGGTTAAGACGCGAGTTTAAAGTTGAATGTAACCAGGGAAGACCCCAGGTTAACTATAAAGAAGCCGTTACTCAGCTTATCGAGCACCGTGAAGTGTTCAAGAAGCAAACTGGGGGTAGAGGTAAATTCGCAGATATCCAGATTAAAATCGGACCTGCTGATCCCGGTGTAGTTGGATTGCAGTTTGTGAACGAAGTTAAAGGAGGCAATGTTCCCCGCGAATATATTCCCGCCATTGAAAAAGGTTTCAAGGAATCATTGAAAAACGGACCTTTGGCCGGTTACCCAATGGAAAGTCTGAAAGTTATACTTTTCGACGGTTCTTACCACGCGGTTGACTCCGATGCATTAGCCTTTGAAATTTGCGCCAAACAAGCATTCCGTCACGCAGCTTCCAAAGCCAAACCAGTACTTCTCGAACCAATCATGGCTGCAGAAGTTGTTACTCCCGAAGAATATATGGGCGATGTGATCGGCGATTTCAACAAACGCCGTGGTCAGGTTGAAGGTATGGAATCCAGAGCAGGAGCAAGGGTTATTAAAGCTAAAGTTCCCCTGGCGGAACAGTTTGGATACGTTACAACATTGAGAACACTTACCTCAGGAAGAGCAACTTCAGCAATGACGTTCTCGCACTTTCAGGAAGTAAGCTCAGAACTCTCGAAATCGATACTTGAAAAAATTAGTGGTAAAACAGTTGCATAACAATTATTAGAATGAGCCAAAAGATTAGAATTAAATTGAAGTCTTACGATCATAACCTGGTGGACAAATCAGCAGAGAAGATCGTGAAAACTGTAAAATCTACCGGAGCTGTTGTGAGCGGTCCCATTCCATTGCCAACTCACAAAAGGATTTATACTGTGCTTAGGTCACCCTTCGTTAACAAAAAATCCAGGGAGCAATTCCAGTTGAGTTCGTTTAAAAGATTGCTTGATATTTACAGTTCAACTCCCAAAACCATCGACGCGCTCATGAAACTCGAGCTCCCCAGTGGTGTTGAGGTAGAAATAAAAGTTTGATTACTTTATAAAAACATAGAAAAATGCCAGGATTAATTGGTAAGAAGATCGGAATGACTTCCATCTTCGACGCAGACGGAAAAAACGTGCCATGCACTGTTATACAGGCTGGACCTTGTGTTATTACTCAGGTGAAAACCGTATCGAATGATGGTTATGCTGCTGTTCAGCTATCCTTTGACGATAAAAAGGAAAAACATACGACCAAAGCCTTAATGGGTCACTTCAAAAAAGCTGATACTGAACCTAAAAGGAAGGTTGTTGAGTTGAAAGGTTTTGTGAAAGACTGGAAACTCGGTGATGTTATCACTGTTGACTATTTCAAAGACGATATCTGGTTGGATATTGTTGGCTTATCCAAAGGTAAGGGCTTTCAGGGCGTTGTGAAAAGACACGGCTTCAGCGGTGTTAACGATGCAACTCACGGTCAGCACAACCGTCTTAGAGCTCCCGGATCACTTGGCGCCTCATCTTACCCTTCAAGAGTTTTCAAGGGTATGCGAATGGCCGGACGTATGGGTGGCAATCGTGTAAAAGTGTTAAACCTGAAGATTATGAAAATAATGCCGGAGAATAATCTTCTGCTTATTAAAGGTTCCGTTCCAGGTTCTATAGGTTCATATTTAATTATTGAAAAGTAATGGATTTAACTATCATGAATATTGCCGGTAAGGAAACCGGTAAGAAGGTAAAACTCGAAGAGTCACTCTTCGGTATCGAGCCAAACGATCATGCAATTTATTTGGATGTGAAACAATATCTTGCCAACAACCGTCAGGGTACTCACAAAGCCAAAGAAAGATCAGAAGTTACTGGTAGTACCCGGAAACTCAAAAAACAAAAGGGAAGCGGCTCTGCTCGTTTCGGTGATATCAAAAACCCACTCTTCCGTAGTGGAGGTAGAGTTTTTGGACCCAGACCCCGCGATTATAGTTTTAAGCTCAATAAGAAAGTTAAGGCTTTAGCTCGTATCTCAGCCCTTTCCTATAAAGCTCAAAACAACCAACTGTTGGTTTTGGAAGACTTTGATTTTGAGGCTCCTAAGACTAAAGAGTTTTTGAATCTCCAGAAAAATTTCAACCTGGATAATAAAAAGTCTCTTTTAGTTTTAAAAGAAGGAAATAATAATATATATTTGTCCTCTCGAAATTTACACAATTCCAAGGTCGTAACCCTTTCAGAATTAAACACTTACGATATAATGAATGCGACAACGGTGTTGTTTGTAGAGAGTTCACTTGGTATGTTACAAGGAAAATAGAAGAAATTTTAAGTACACAAAGCAATGGATATTTTAATAAAGCCAATCGTTACCGAGAAACTTACTGCAATGGCTGAAAAGCTTAACAGCTATGGGTTTGTTGTTGAAAAGAAGGCAAACAAATTGCAGATAAAAAAGGCAGTTGAAGAAATGTATAAGGTTAAAGTTTCTTCTGTTAACACAATGCGGTATGCCGGTAAAGCAAAAAGCCGGTTTACAAAAAGCGGAGTGATCAGCGGTAAGTCACCGAATACAAAAAGGGCTGTTATTACTTTAGCCGCAGGAGAGACTATTGATTTCTATAGCAATATTTAAATAAAATGGCAGTAAGAAAGTTAAAACCTGTAACACCAGGTCAGAGATTCAGAATAATGTCCGGTTTTGATGAGATCACAGCATCAAGCCCTGAAAAAAGCCTGCTTGCCCCGATTAAAAAATCCGGAGGTAGAAATAACACCGGAAAAATGACGATCAGGTATGTAGGTGGTGGACATAAAAAGAAATACAGGATCATCGACTTTAAAAGAGATAAAGATAATGTTCTTGCTATAGTTAAAACTATTGAGTACGATCCGAACCGTTCAGCCAGGATTGCACTTGTTGTTTATGGCGATGGGGAAAAAAGATACATTCTCGCTCCTGCCGGTTTAAAAGTTGGTCAGACTATCGTTTCAGGCGAAGAAATTGCACCCGAAATCGGTAATGCTCTTCCACTTTCAAAAATCCCATTGGGATCTATTATACACAATATTGAATTAAGACCCGGACAGGGAGCGGTTCTCGCAAGAAGCGCCGGTACCTCCGCACAGCTTACCTCAAGAGATGGCAAATACGGAATTATCAAACTTCCTTCAGGTGAAACCCGCATGGTTCTTATTACTTGCAAAGCCACAGTCGGTGCTGTTTCAAACTCCGACCACGCTCTTACAAGATCCGGAAAGGCTGGTCGCTCACGTTGGCTTGGAAGACGTCCAAGGGTACGTGGTGTTGTTATGAACCCGGTTGACCATCCGATGGGTGGAGGTGAAGGTAGAGCCAGTGGAGGCCATCCAAGATCCAGAAAAGGTCTGCCAGCTAAAGGTTACAAAACCAGGGCCAAGAAAAATATGTCCAACATGTATATCATCGAAAGAAGAAAAAAATAAAATTTTAGAATATGAGCCGTTCACTGAAAAAAGGTCCTTTTATTGATTTTAAATTGGAAAAAAGAGTGCTCGACATGACTGAATCGGGCAAGAAACAAGTAATCAAGACCTGGTCAAGACGTTCTGTCATCTCCCCCGATTTTGTGGGTCAGACGATCGCAGTTCACAACGGTAATAAATTCATCCCTGTTTATGTGACTGAGAACATGGTCGGACATAAACTTGGAGAATTCGCACCAACCCGAATATTCAGAGGTCACGGTGGTAAGCAGAAATAATAACAGAGAATTCAGAAAACTTACAGTACAATGGGTGCAAGAAAAAGATTAAGTGCTAATAAGATTAAAGAAGACAATAAGAAAAGTGCTTTCGCTAGTCTTAACAGTGTTCCTACCTCTCCCCGGAAAATGAGGCTGGTTACAGACCTCATCAGAGGAATGGAGGTTAATAAAGCATTGGACATACTCAAATTTACCGAGAAGGAAGCTGCAAAAAGAGTAGAAAAACTGCTGCTTTCCGCAATTTCCAACTGGCAGGCTAAAAATGAGGGAATACGTATCGAGGATACCAGTATTTTCGTGAAAGAGGTTTTTGTAGAACAGGGAAAAACTCTGAAGAGATTGCGCCCGGCTCCTCAGGGACGTGCTCACAGAATCAGAAAGAGATCAAACCACGTTACAATAATTCTTGACAGCGTGAATAATAACGAACTTGAAACAACTAAATAATAATGGGACAAAAAGTTAATCCGATATCTAATCGTCTTGGTATAATCAGAGGCTGGGATTCAAACTGGTATGGTGGAAGAGATTATTCTTCCAAGCTGATTGAAGATACTAAGATTCGCGAATATTTGACCGCTCGTCTTGCTAAAGCCAGCATTTCAAAAATCGTTATCGAACGCACTTTAAAACTCATCACTGTAACCGTGAACACCGCTCGCCCGGGTATCATCATCGGAAAAGGCGGCCAGGAAGTTGATAAGTTGAAGGAAGAATTGAAGAAAATTACCAAAAAAGAAGTACAGATTAATATTTATGAGGTTAAACGGCCTGAACTGGATGCCACTATCGTTGGAAACAACATTGCGCGTCAGATCGAAGGCAAAATCTCCTACAGAAGAGCTATCAAAATGGCCATGGCTTCCACCATGCGTATGGGATCCGAAGGTATTAAAGTAATGATTTCAGGACGTCTCGGGGGAGCTGAAATGGCACGTAACGAGACGCTTAAGGAAGGCAGAATTCCACTTCACACACTTCGCGCAGATATCGACTATGCTCTGGCAGAAGCTCACACAAAAGTTGGTGTTATCGGTGTTAAAGTTTGGATTTGCAACGGAGAAATCTATGGCAAACGCGACCTGGCACCCAATATTGGAGCAAAGAACGTTAAACCTAAAGCAGGTTTCCGTA
>CAMAZH010000133.1 GCA_945863035.1 Chitinophaga pinensis
TCGTCGGTGATTTCAAATATGAAGTGCAGGCTTTTGGCACTCCAGCCAACTTTCATACAGGCCTCAAAATCCTCAGGATTGCTGTATTGTCCCAAAGGGTCGGCCCATAGCCGGTATGCATCGATCTTTGACCATTCGGCGGGGCTTCCATCGAGGGAAAAGCTTTCGATGCGGGGCAGGTCAATTGATAATTTGGGTTTCGGGGCTTGAACCGAGCAGGCCTGAGCAATCAATACGAGCAGTATTGTATTGAAAAATGTAACTATTAGTCCTCTCATAATTTTTTTTGATGTTATGGTTATTTATCGATTTTTGCAGTTTGTGATGCTGCCAAAATAATGTTCGCGATTTTTGGTGCAAATTGTTATAAAATATGCCCCAGCCCAGCGGTAATCCCAGTTTTGCAACCGTGTTGAGGATATACGGTATTTATTTAGAAATTTGTCCAATTATCTCCTGCAGCACCTCCTGGTTGTTGGTCCCGGAAACTGTAATAACAGCATAGTCCCTGAAATTCCATTTCTCCAGGACTTCTTTAAGTGCGCTTTCGCGGATTACAAAAATCAGATGCTTATTCGGTTCATTTAGGATCTCACGAATATTGTCTGACCATCCCCTATTTTTCAATTCGAGTGCTCCGATTTCATCGATAACAACAAACCTTATGCCTGGGTCTTTTGATTTCTCAAGCGCCAGCAACCCCCTCTCTACTCCCCCCGGAAAAATAACAAACCTGCCTAGTTTTTCAAGCTTTTCAGCTGCGGTAATTCGTAAAAAGGCCTCCCGCTCACCGCTTTGAACATCAACAATATCATATCCTTCCAGCGTATCGTTCGCCATAATTTTTTCCGAATAGATGCCACCAACCCGAAAGGGGCCATCCTTTAAATGTGCGATAAGACTTTTAATCAGACTGGTTTTTCCCGTGCCGGAAGGTCCGGTAATAATAAAAACCTTTCGCTGGAAGCTTGTTTTGCGGCTTAGTTCACCGAAGCGGCTTTCCGCATGGGATATCATCGCATAGATAACCGATACGGGATTTTTGACAAGGCTTTTAAATCCCGGGATGCTACCGATAATTGAAGGAAGCGATTCAAACGATAGCTCAAGGGCCAGAGGAAGTTGCTTGAAAGAGGTTTTTAAAAAAAATGCCCGGATTCGCGGGTTGTATAATTCCGTTCCCAATACCGCAAATCCGACGATGATAACCGTTGCCCGAAAATTCATCCGAATTCCGGTGAGAAGGCCCTCGGCAAGACTGTTGGCTTCGCCCTGAAGCTTAGTGAAAACGAAGGCTGTTATCATCGTGATGAAAACAAAAAACAGCCAGAACCTGGGTTTGGAGAGTTGACGCAGAGCCCTATTGTACCTGATGGCCCAAACGATAACCACAGCTGTGACGCTTGCACTCCAGTACATCCAGTCAAGGTAGTTCAACATGGCCAACAGCCCGATAATCAGAAAAAGATTTACAGAAAGCCAGCCAATGGAATACCTGAACCTGGTATCGTTCCCCGGTACGAAAGGGGCCATGGGGTTCGTGGTATTCACAGGTTGTGCATCCTGCCGCTGTGCTAGGAGTTTCCTTCCTGTTTTTATCCCGATTATTGCTGCAAAGACTCCGAAAATGATGTACGCGGCAAGCAGGACGAAAATGGGAAGCCACACAATGTCGAATTGCAGGCGCAGTTGTCTTTCAGCATACGTGAGCAAATTAGCATAAATCTCAACAATGTTGAAACCGTAAAATATGATGAAATTCGCGATTTTCTGAAACAGATTCCACGACATTGCCAGAGCAGAAGCCAAAATGAAACCCGGGATAGTTCTTCCCAACAGACGGGTTGACATTTCGAATAGCAAGGATTCGCTGAAAATAGCAATCATGGGTCCGAAAATGACAGCGCTGGGCGACATGGTTTTCATCAAAGCACAAATCAGTCCTGCCCTCCAAAACAGCCCTTTCTCCGTCCAGATGTAACTAACAGATATTAAAATCACAATCCCGATGGCCGTGAGAATGTTTCCGCTGAAGGGAATCCTTAAATTATGCAGGAAACCACCCAGCACAATTTCCGATGCTGCCCAGGTGGTCCCGATGATGGATGCCTTGATCCATTTCTCACTTAAAACTGCTTTTCTGTCCATGCAATATTAGTCCCCGCTGCAAAACCCATTGAATTCAATATGCTGATGTGCTGCCTGTTTAGGCTTTGGCAAAGGTTTTAAAAGTAACAAAAAGAAATTAGGCCTACTAATTTGTATTAACTACTTTTTCGCGTATTTTTGTGCTTAGCGTAATTTGTACGTTAATTACTAACTCAACCAACACCACAGCACGATGAAAATTCTTTATTTTTTCCTTATCGCATTGTTCGTTTCTGCATGTCAAACAGAGCAGAAAACCGCAGAGTTCAAGCCTGAACATCCTTTTTTGGATTACCGTCTGCCCCTGGATGAAAGGGTGAACGATCTGGTGTCGCAACTGACTCTTGAAGAAAAAGTTCAGCAGATGATGTACGGTACTCCGGCCATCGAACGTCTGGGCATTCCCGCCTACAACTGGTGGAACGAGTGTCTTCATGGGGTTGCCAGAAATGGCCGTGCTACGGTTTTTCCCCAGGCCATTGGTCTTGGTGCCACCTTTGATGACGCACTGATTCACGAGATTTCCTCTGCCATAGGCGACGAGGCCCGGGCGAAGTTTGCCATTTCGCAGTCCATCGGCAACCGCGGTCTATATGCCGGTCTTACGTTCTGGACCCCTAATGTCAATATTTTCAGGGATCCCAGATGGGGTCGCGGGCAGGAAACATATGGGGAAGATCCCTACCTGACCTCTCGGATAGGCTCGGCATTTGTTAAAGGACTGCAGGGCGACGATCCCAACTATCTCAAAGCGGCAGCCTGCGCAAAGCATTTTGTGGTGCACAGCGGTCCGGAACGCGACAGGCACGTTTTTAATGCAATCGCTTCTCCAAAAGACATGTCGGAAACCTATTTACCAGCCTTCAAAGCTCTCACCGAGGCAGGTGTTGAAGGCTTTATGTGTGCATACAACCGCACCAACGATGAGGCCTGCTGCGGAAGTTCGGCTCTTCTCACCGGGCTTCTCCGCGATGAGTGGGGTTTCAAGGGATACATAACCTCCGACTGCTGGGCACTTGTAGATATTCACGTGGGACATAAAATTACCAAGTCTCCTGAGGAATCCGCGGCTTTAGCCTTGAAAAGCGGGGTTAACCTGAATTGCGGATCGGTATATTTCCCATATCTTGTAGAAGCGGTAAAACAAGGGCTGGTAACCGAGGCCGAAGTGGATGCTTCCTTAAAAACCCTTTTGAAAACCCGTTTCAAACTCGGCCTTTTCGATCCTGCCGGAATGAACCCTTACGATAAGGTCGATTCCACCGTGATCAACTCTCCTGAGCATCGCGAACTGGCCGCCAAAGCTGCCCGTGAATCGATGGTGCTTCTGAAAAACGATGGAGTTCTCCCTCTGAATAAGAATATTCGCAACCTTTATGTGGTTGGACCCAACGCCGGAACAACAGAAGTGCTGCTCGGTAACTATTATGGTGTGAGCAGCAATATGGTTACTTTTCTCGAGGGAATTGTTTCCAAAGCCAGCTCGGGAACCACCGTTGAATACAAACAGGGATTTCTGTTGGATACCCCAAAGGTCAACCCGGTGGACTGGTCAACAGGGGGAGCGAAAGATACTGATGCTACCCTCATTTTTGCCGGATTATCGGGCCTTCTGGAAGGCGAGGAAGGGGAATCCATATCTTCACCTTATCTGGGCGACAGGCTTGATTATGGCTTGCCCAACAATCAGGTTGATTATATTAAACTCATCTCAACCGTTACCGACAAACCTTTGATACTGGTACTTACCGGAGGTAGTCCGGTCGACATTTCCGAAGTGGAACCTTTTGTGGATGCGATAATCTATGCCTGGTATCCCGGGGAAGAAGGGGGAAATGCCTTGGCCGACATCGTTTTTGGAAATTTCAGTCCCTCGGGCCGTTTGCCTATAAGCTTCCCGGTATCGCTGAGCCAACTTCCCGATTACGATAATTACAGCATGGAAGGCCGTACCTATCGCTACATGGATTCCGATCCGGCCTATCCATTCGGTTTTGGCCTGAGCTATACCAGCTTTGAATACTCGGAACTTGCTGCCAACAATGCGCTAATCAAGGAGAGTGAGGATATCACACTTACAGTGGCACTCAAGAACACAGGCACAAGTGTCGGGGAAGAGGTTAGTCAGGTGTATGTTTCGTATCCCGGGGAGTATACCGACGCTCCAAACTTTGCCCTGATCGATTTCAAACGCACACTGCTTAAACCCGGGGAAGAGAAGGTCGTTGAGTTCGTCATTCCGGCAGAGCGCTTTAAAATGGTTGATAAGGAAGGTAAATTTGTGCATCGCAAGGGAACTTACAAGGTTTTCGTGGGAGGAGCCTCACCGCTTAAAAGATGTGAGGAACTTACGGGCAAGAAAATCTCCTTTATCGAGTTGAATCTGGAATAAAACCTGAAGGGCTATGCGTCCTCCAAATCCTTGTCAGAAGCGGAGTCCGATAACAACAATATCGTCAATCTGCTCTACATCGCCTTTCCAGGCTTCAAGGGTATCGTCGAGGATTTTTCCCTGTTCGCGCATCGACTTGGTTTGAAGTGTCGTCAACAGGGTTTTGAAGTTCGAGTACATAAACTTCTTTGCCTTGGGTCCGCCAAACTGATCGGCATAACCATCGGAGAAGATGTAGAATGTGTCGCCTCGCTGAATCGAAAAAGTATGCCGGGTAAAGGAATTCATTTTCTCATGAATTCCTACCGGCATTTTATCGCCCTTTATTTCCTGCAGTTCCCCGGATCTGAAAAAGTACAGAGGGTTGTTTGCCCCTGCGAAACTCAGGGTTTTCTGCGATTTGTCGAAAACCACGATGCTCATATCCAGGCCGTCCTTAGCCTCTCCCTCCTGACCATTCTGTTTCAGGGCTTTAATGATGTATTTCCTGAGCTGGTTGAGGATTTCCTCAGGACCTATATCTTCCGATTTGTTAACGATCTCGTTTAGGAACGCAATCCCCAGCATGCTCATAAAAGCTCCGGGAACACCATGACCGGTGCAGTCGGCCGCTGTAATATATACCTTGTCGGTTTTTTCGGTGACCCAATAAAAGTCGCCGCTCACAATATCTCTGGGCTTAAACAGAATAAAGTGCTCAGGGAGCATTAATTTCAGGACATTAGCCGGCGGCAGAAGTGATCGTTGGATTCGCTCGGCATAGTAGATGCTGTCGGTAATCTCTTTTTTCTGGGCGGCTATCTGATCGCGCTGAGCCGTAGCAAGATCGCGCTGAGCTTCAATTTCAACATTGGCCTCTTCCAGATCGCGCGTGCGTTCCTTTACCAGCAATTCAAGTTTTTTCTTTTGGGCTTCAACAGTTCGGATTCTTACCCTGTAAAAGCCCCAGCCGAAGGCAAGGATCAGGATAACCAGCGTAAAGCGCACAATCCAGGTGTTATACCAGGCGGTTCTGATGGTGAACTCGTATTTTTGCGCATATCCCCAGATATTGTTCTTCCCCTTGGCCTTGTAAATGAATTCGTACTTTCCGGGAGGGAGATTATTGTAATAGGCTTTGAATTCCTTTCCTTTATGATAGGAGGAATAGTTATTTCCTGTGCCTCTGAGGTAGAACTCATATTCGATTGACTCTTCATCGGTAAATGAAAGGGCCGAAATCTCAAAAACGAAATTGTTCTGGTTGTGCCGGAATGATTGGTTGGGCTCAAGCTCAATCTTTTTGCCGTTAAGCATCGCCCGCTCGATGTAACATGAGGGCGCATGGGAAACCGTGGTCTTTGCCCGGATACTAAAATTGCTCAGTCCATGGTAGGTTCCGATCCACAGCAGATCGTTGCTGTCGAGAAACAACCCGGATGGGGTGATTTCATCCCCGGAAAGCCCATCCCTGGAATCAACGAAAAACTCGGCTTCTTTGGAATTCTTGTTAAAATAAGCAAAGCCACGGTTTGTTCCAAGCCACAAGTAGTTTTTGTTTTTGGCGGGATAGATTGCTTTGATCAGGGTGTTGTGGTCAATAGGGGCAAACTGAATGTTGTTGTAATCATCGTGCGAAATGTAGCCCAAACCACACTCCGATCCCAGCCATAAAATCCCGTCTTCGCTGTAAATCGACCAGACGTTGCAGTCGATCCGGGCAAGCGATTTCAACATCCCATCTTTTAATTCCACAAGCCCGTTGCTGTTTCCCCCCAAAAGCCGACCGTCTTTTTCTATGAGCCGGAAAATATTGGATGATCTTTTTTCCTTTATTATCACGGGGGAGGAATTGAAATCGGCAAAATAATAAAGTGTTCCGTTGATACCGGTCAGAAGCACTATTTCACCCTTCGAGGAAACGAAAACACTTTCAAGACTTAACAGAATCTGGTCGAAGGTCTTTGTTCGAACAAGCTTTAGGGTTCCCGGATCCACTTCAAAGAAACCTTCTGAACTGGCAAACAACAGGTTCTTGCCGGGTAGCTCTGCCATTACATATTTCTGATGATGGCCATTCTGGTTAGGTGTGAATTTAACCAGTTTGTTATCAAAGTAGTAAACACCATTATTTGAAGCTATCCATAAACGATTGAGGCGGTCCTCAACTACCGAATACACATAGGAGTTTAGGGTACTGGGGAAGAAGTTTCGCAAGCCTTTTTTGTTCGACAGTCGTTGCAATCCCCCGGAAAAACCTACCCAGATGTTATCTTCCTGATCGATAAGGAAAGACATGATTTTGTTGTTTTTCAGCCCGACTTCCTGTTCGTAGACAATGGCCGACTGATCCGTGGAAAGAACCTGCATGATCTTTGAGTCGGTTACCAGCCAAACGGATCCGTATTTGTTGGTGCTGATGTTTTTTATAATGTTGTTCGGGAAATTGAGTACCGAATTGAGGTTCTTTGAGCGGCTCTCAAAATTTCCTGATTTGAGATCCTGGAGACCGCCGATCAGCAATCCCTCTTTGGTGGATATCCACATGCTGTCGTTACTGTCGATGAAAAGGGAATAGCTATCCCCTCTGGTAAGCCGGAACATCTGGTTTGACTCGGGGGAGTATAGAAACACGCCATCGGAGGTGGCAATATACTTATCACCGGTGTTCAGATCCTCCTCAATGTTATAGATGGTGCCGGGAAGCAGAGGGAATTCTTTGTTCAGGTGACGTTGCGAACCATATTGGCTTAGAATGTAAATCCCATCGGTTCCGATAAACCATTTACTGTTGTATTTATCGATAAAGATCGAATGAAATCCGGAGTTGGCAAACAATAAATCGACAATCGTGTCGCGGTCGAAAACAGCCACTCCCTTATCGGTTGCCATGTAAATAATTCCAGCCGAGTCTTGATTGATGGACCTTACGCTGTTATCCGACAATCCCTTTTGAACATCGATAGTCTTCATCTCCCGGCCGTTGTAGCGCACCGCACCGGAATTCGTCCCGAACCACATATAGCCCTTGTTGTCCTGGAAGATGGTGAAAATGTTTTCCTGTGGCAAGCCGTCATCCGCGCCAAAAATGACATACGGCAGCTGTCCGGTTTGAAAGCTTTCATAATAGCTGCGGATAAACACTTCCGGTGACTGCAGCGTCTGTCCCTGCATCGATTTGATCAGGATTTTGATGAGTCCTTTTTTCTTCGACTGGGCGATAAACTTCTCCAGTTCAGCCTTCAGTTTGGGCTGGTCTTTACGCAATCCCCAGCAGACATCAAGATTTCCCAGGGCGATTTTCGATTCGAGCCCCGGAAAACTTGAAAGCTCATAGAATGCATTATAGATGATTGTGTAATCGGCTTTACCGGATTGGACATCGGAAAGAAAATTGTTTACGGGTTCGTAATAAAAGTTGCTAAGCTTGTTTTCGGCAAGAATATCCTCGTAAACGGAACCTTTGTTGGTAACGCATTTTAATCCCCTGAGATCCTCAATACTATTAATATTCTTGTCTTTTCGGGATATTACAGAATACTCGGAAGGGTACACGGGCACGAAATCGATTTTTTTCGAGCGCCAATCCAGAGGTGCAAACACCTCGCAGGCAAGATCGAAATAATTGAACCAATCGGGATTATATGCGCTGTCGCGCACGAATTCGCCCGTTTCGGTTTCCCAGTATTTGTTAAGGTAAGGGGTAACCACATATTCGAGGGAAACCCCTAGGTAATCGGCGAATTCTTCGGCCAGCGCGTGCATAAACTGTTTTTCCCCTCCCTCTTTGTAGATAAAACTCCTGTCGCGAAGGGCTACAACGAGTTTTCGTGAAGCGAGGATTTCGTCCAGGTCGCGCTTGTATTGGTCACGATGGATGTTTTTATTTATTTTTTCCACGTAGCTCGTGTACGAAATACCGAATTTGGTATTGAAAATCCGGTTCAGCACATTATTGCTTTCGATGGTCTTGAAAAATTCTTCCACCTCTTTTTTCAGGTTGTTGCCTTTTTCAATCGCCCATGCGGTTTTGCTCATTGGGCTTATGGGGAGAGCTATGCTGTATTTCTGACCGCTCTCGGCATTATAATTAAGTGCCTCGTCGGCGTCGAGAACGATTCCAAAAACCTTACCCGAATGCAGCAGGTCTTTGGATTCCTGGCTGGTTTTAGTGGGAACGAGCTTTAAGGTGCCGTTCATGCTTTTGTTGATTCGGTTCAGATTGGTTTCAAAGCTTGTCCCGCTGACAAACCCAATTGTCTTGCCTTCGAGCATCGAGAAGTCTTTTACAGGCGGGCTTTGTTTGTCGACGAGCAGCAGTTCGGCAGAATTCAGGGTTTCGGCAAAATCGAAAAGCTTTTTCCTCCAGTCGAGGATGGTAAAGGTGGAGCAGATAATATCCAGCTTTTTGAATATATCGGGAATGTAGGCGGTGGAAGGATTTGTTTCAACATCTGGAGGGATTGCCCCATGTATCATAAACGCCTCTTCCCAGGTAATCTCAACAACAATAAGTTCCACATTCAGATATTTGGCAAACTCAACGGCAAGGGGATAGTTGATATTCTGCCGGTCATCCCTTGTCATCCCCACATAAATTTTCCCGCTGCGCTTGATGGTACTCAGATCCCTCGAAAAAGAAGTACTGAAGACAAGCAAGTTTAAACAGAGAAAAATTACTGAGCGGATTTTCATTGTCGTATCCGGATTAAGTGAATCCTATGCTTAATTTAGGAATTTTGACTTCTTTTGCCGAACCGATTCCTGTATGCGGTTTTTGGCTTTTGCCCAAGTGCACAGCAAAAGCTAGTGATGGAAAAAGTCGCGCAATCCCCCGAAATAATAATGATCCCAGCCGTATTTTATATCATCGAAAGCCTCATCAGGGATATTTGTGTGCGAAAGCTCGACATTGGTAGCGGTCCCGGCAGCGTGAAGGGTAATGGTTACGATCGAGTCCTTTTCGGTTTCGCCGAAGAACCATTCCTGGACAATTTTTGCATCCGGAACGAATTCGAGGTTCTGCCCGGTTATGTCGCCACCGAAAATGGAAAACAGGGTTCCGGCCGTCTCTTCCATCTCTGCTTTGTCGCCCGACCATAACTCGATTGCAAAAGGCTTCACAAGAGCATTATAAACCTCATCGGGTTTTGCCTTTAATTTGTAATATTTATGATAGTTTTTCATAGGGATCGGTTTTTAAAATAATTATTCGAATTTAAGGAATAATGCTCAAAAGTAAACCAGTATTGATTGATTTCCTTAATTTTTGCATACTACTTAGGGATTTTCGGCTTACATTTAGACTTCATTGAATAAAGGAGCATCTGAAAAGGAGTACTTTCTATATAGTCATAATGATTTGTGCATTCGTGGTGCTTCCCGGGTGCATGTCGTATCGGCATCATGCCCTTACGAAAAGAACCCAGAAATGGGAAAAGGAGCATTTCGACCCGGATCGCAAAGTCTCCAAAAAAGGCAGAAAGGCGATGGGGAAAGTTCCTAAATCCACACAGGGGACAAAAAGAGTGGGATAGATAATCGAGCAGTCGACTTGCATCTACCGTTGATTTGGCTACGATCGCAATCTTAACCCAACACACAGTGCTAAACTGATGCTTTATCTGTATTTTTGAAAATTGTAAATTTGAGCTGTGAAGCCACCATATTAGGCAAACATAAACATAATGATAACAAAATTAGCTACATGACTAGTGTTTTGAATAAATATGGCCTTACCGAGAGGGATATGCAAACCATACACGGTATTTTCCGCAAATACCCTGAGGTTTTGCTTGTAAATATTTTCGGAAGCCGTGCCAAGG
>CAMAZH010000134.1 GCA_945863035.1 Chitinophaga pinensis
TGTGTCGACTGTAACATAAGAAATGACGGGTTGTTCCGGTGGAGTCAGGTCCTGGGCGTTTACCTCCCCCGTTAAAAAAAAGACGTGTGCGAAAACCGTTATATATGTCAGTATGTTCCAGTTCATCAGCTAAAAACGAAGAATCACAATCATTAGTATAAGACTGTATTGGATTCGAATTTACTATTTTAAATGATTAACGCGATATTTTTCTTTCAAAATCATATCCTTAAACTTAATTGCTCCAACGCTTTTATTCTTAGTCTCTGCTTAGTACCTTTGGTCCCGTGAATAACAGAGTATTTTATAAGTCAGTCGTAAACTTTCGCGACAAGCATCTTGGGCCCAGGCGGTTTGTTATATTGCTGAGCTTTATTGTTGGTGTTTTAGGTGGACTGGCTGCAGTGGTTCTTAAGAACCTGATTTTCATTGTTGAGGACTTGCTCACACATACGCTAAATGTGGATCGCGTTAACTGGTATTATTTCGCGCTGCCCTTGATAGGGATCTTCTTTACCGTGATTTTCGTGAAATATATTGTCAAGGATAAGATCTCTCATGGCATTTCCCGTATCCTCTATGCAATAAGCCGGAAGAAAAGTGTATTGGCTCCTCACAATATGTATTCATCGATGATTGCCAGTTCGCTGACGGTTGGTTTTGGGGGATCTGTTGGATTGGAAGCGCCCATAGTGCTCACCGGGTCGGCAATAGGATCGAGGATTTCGAATTTTTTCCACCTCGATTACAGAACCACTACCCTGATGTTGGGATGTGGTGCTGCTGCGGCAGTTGCCGGCATTTTCAAAGCACCCATTGCCGCACTGGTTTTTGCTTTGGAGGTCCTGATGCTCGACCTTACCATGTGGTCGCTTATCCCTTTAATGATCTCGGCTGTTACAGCGGCAACGGTTTCTTATTTTCTTATGGGCAAAGGGGCTGTTTTTTATTTCACTCTCCAGGATCCTTTCGTATTGAGCAACTTGCCTTTTTATGCAGTTCTTGGGGTTATTTCCGGGCTTTTCGCACTCTACGTGACCCGGGGAACGATCTATATCGAGAGTGTTTTTGCGCGTATCAAAAACCCTTTTCAGAAACTTGTTATCGGTGGGAGTATCCTTGGGTTTTTGATCTTGCTGTTTCCTCCTCTTTTCGGGGAAGGCTACCTTACCTTGAAAGCCCTGCTTACAGGTGAAGTTCAGGATCTTACCCATAACAGCCTTTTCTATGAACTTCGCGATAATTCCTGGCTTCTTCTGTTGTACATGGGATTGGTATTGATTTTTAAGGTAATCGCCATGTCGGTTACCAACGGCGGCGGTGGTGTAGGCGGGATTTTTGCCCCCTCGCTGTTTATGGGCGGAATACTTGGGTTTATGGTGTCGAAGACTCTTAATATCCTGCATTTTGATGCGGTTTCGGAGCGTAACTTTACCTTGGTTGGTATGGCTGGAGTTATGGCTGCTGTTATGCATGCACCCCTGACCGCAATATTTTTAATAGCAGAGATTACCGGCGGATATGCCCTTTTTATACCCCTGATTGTTACCTCTGCCATTGCTTACCTTACCAGCTATTCGTTCCAGCGTCATTCGATTTATACGGAAAGATTGGCCAGCAAAGGCGATCTTATTACCCATCATAAAGACAAAGCTGTTTTAACCTTGCTTAACCTGGAATCGGTTATCGAGAAGGATCTTAAGATGATCAGGCCCGATGCTACTCTGGGCGACCTGGTGAAACTGATTTCCAAATCCAAAAGAAATATTTTTCCGGTAGTGGATGAGGATGGCCATTTCGTTGGGATTATCCTTCTGGATGATGTCAGGGAAATTATTTTCAACCAGGAACTGTACCAGTCAACGTTGGTGGCCGACCTTATGGTGTCGCCCCCTGCAACTGTTTCGCCTAAAGAGCCCATGGGAAGCGTGATGCAGAAGTTTGAGGATTCAGGGGCATGGAATCTCCCGGTAACGGATGGCGACCTGTATATTGGTTTTGTGTCGAAAGCAAGGATATTCAACATGTACAGAAAATTGCTTGTCCAGTTTAGCGATGAATAGTGCGGGAAATTTGCCGGGCTTGGGAAGATCTTGTTTTACCTGTTGGAAAAAAATTATATTTCCTAACTCAAAAAGACAAAAAGTTTAATTCAAAAACTTAAATTTGAAATCCAAATATTGAAATTATGATACGCGATTTACAATTATTCGACATTATTCAAAGAGAGCAGGACCGCCAGAAACGCGGTATCGAGCTTATTGCATCCGAAAACTTCGTCAGCCAGCAGGTTATGGAAGCCATGGGATCGGTTTTAACAAACAAGTATGCTGAAGGATATCCGGGGAATCGTTATTATGGGGGTTGCGAGGTGGTTGATGAGGCCGAGCAGCTTGCCATCGACCGGTTAAAAGAGATATATAATGCCGAATATGCCAATGTGCAGCCGCACAGCGGTGCTCAGGCAAACATGGCTGTTTTTCTGGCTTGTTTGCAGCCGGGCGACACCTTCATGGGATTGGATCTTTCGCACGGAGGGCATCTTTCACACGGCTCCCCTGTTAATAGCTCAGGACTTTTGTACAACGCAATTTCATACAGTCTCGACCAGGAAACCGAAAGGGTTGATTACGACATGATGGAGAAAATCGCCCTTGAAAAAAGGCCAAAGCTCATAATTGCAGGGGCTTCTGCATATTCAAGGGAGTGGGACTATGCCAGGATGCGAAAGTTGGCCGATTCCATTGGGGCGATTTTCATGGTCGACATGGCTCACCCCGCAGGCCTTATCGCCGCCGGATTGCTCAAGAACCCTCTCGAACATGCTCATATCGTTACATCCACCACTCATAAAACATTGAGAGGCCCCCGGGGAGGCATTATTCTCTTAGGAAAGGATTTTGAAAATCCCTGGAAAATTGTAACCAAAAAAGGGGAAGTGAGGATGATGTCATCGCTTCTCAACTCTGCTGTTTTCCCAGGAATACAAGGCGGTCCCTTGGAGCACATAATTGCCGCCAAGGCAGTTGCTTTTGGGGAAGCACTCCAACCCGAATACAAGGTCTATCAGTCGCAGGTCCAGAAAAACGCCAAGGTAATGGCCGAATGCTTTGTTAAGCACGGTTATAAGGTGGTTTCTGGCGGAACCGATAACCACAGCATGCTGATCGATTTAAGGACAAAGGTGCCCGATGTGACTGGCAAAGAGGTGGAAAAAGCTTTGGTTCTGGCCGACATTACTGTGAATAAGAACATGGTTCCTTTTGATTCGCGTTCGCCCTTCCAGACTTCAGGAATACGGGTTGGAACTCCCGCTATTACCACCCGTGGGGTGAAAGAAGATGTCATCCCGGTTATTGTGGATCTGATTAACGAGGTTGTAACTAACATTGCTGATTCCAAGGTCATCGAAAAAGTTGAGGGAAAAGTGAACAAACTTATGAGAGATTATCCAATGTTTGCCTATTAGTCATTACGCCAGTAGATGAGAAAGAAGCCTCTGATATATATTATTGATGATGATCCTGTAATTCAAAAGCTCATTGAAGCCGAGCTAAAAGCCGATAATCTGGATGTGATGTGCTTCAGTTATGGCGAAGAATCGCTGATTGAACTATTTCGGGAGCCCGATCTGATTATACTCGACTACTGCTTTGTTAGTAAAAGCAAGCCCGTTTTGGGAGGGATGGATATTTTAAGGGAAATCCGTAAAGCCGAAAAGCCAATTCCGGTAGTAATACTCTCAGGTCAGGAGAGTGGGGGAGTGGTGTTGGAACTTATCAGGATGGGAATTGAGGAATATGTGATAAAGGAAAACAATTGGATGGCCAGTCTAAAAGATGCCGTTACCGGAATCCTGCAGAAAGAGTAATTCCGTTTGCTTCAATTAATCAGCCGTAGCAGAAAGGCAGGAACGCAATGAAGAAATACTTTTATGCAGCTTGAAAAGTACTATTGTCACGGACAGAAATAAGATACAAATATTTGTAAGCAATTATTAAATGGAGTGGTATGAAGTATTGATTCTGGTTGGAGCCGGGATTGTTGCGGGTTTTATTAACACACTTGCCGGAAGCGGCTCTCTCCTTACGCTACCCTTGTTTATGGCTTTTGGCCTTTCGGCTCCGGTTGCAAACGGAACAAACAGAATAGGTATCCTGCTACAGAGTTTTGTAGCTATGCTGAGTTTCAAAAAGCAGGATATGCTCGATTTTCCCACAGCCCTGAAAATCGGGATTCCTTCCGTTATTGGTTCTCTGATTGGTGCCATGATTGCAGTTGATGTGAATGAGGACGCGATGAAAACCGCAATTGCTATCCTGCTTATTTTCATGTTCTTCCTGATTCTTTTGAAACCTTCCCGATGGATAAACAGTCATACAGGCAGTCCTCCATTGCCTCTTTGGATTCAGATGATAGTTTTCTTTATCGTTGGATTATATGGAGGGTTTATACAGGCCGGAGTTGGCTTTTTTCTTCTTGCAGCCTTGGTGCTGGCCTCGGGCTTCGACCTGATCAAGGCTAACGCGCTTAAAGTACTGATGGTGTTTATTTACACACCTTTTTCACTGACAGTTTTTATCATTAACCAGCAGGTCGATTACAAGCTGGGATTCATTGTTGCGGCAGGCAGCATGCTTGGTGCCTGGATTGGAGCCAGGATGTCGGTTAAATGGGGGCCGGCGGTGGTGAGGTTTATCTTGCTGGCTGTGCTTCTGGTCGCTTCGATTAAATTGCTGGGTTTATTTTGACCTGCTACGGCTCGATTGTATATCTTATCCATCCCTGCTGACGAAAAGTAGCCTGCTGGTCTACAGTGAATTTGGCTGATGATGCCGCTTTTAAAACCGCTTTATAGATGCAGTCGTCCTGGAAGTTCGACTCAAGGATTTTAGGATCCCCGATCACATTTCCTTCCCGATCCACATTAATCTGAACCTTTATAATGACTTTTGAAGTAACTGTACACTGATCAACAAGAGGTTTTGGCAAAGTCCCTCTAAGTCCCCTGTTTCCCAGTCCAAAACCTTCCCCGTTTCCCAGTCCGCCCCCGTCACCGTAATTGTCGGCGCCCGGAGTGCCATCTATACTTCCCTGATTTCCGGTTCCCTGGGTTACACCTTCAGAGCCCGCTGTTGTGCCGACCCCCTTATTGCCAAAAGCATTTTTCCCTTTCGTGTTCCATTGCTCCGCAATCAGACGCTGGCGCTCTTCTTCCGCTTTTTTCTTTCTGAGCTCTTCGGCTTGTAGCCTTTTTAACTCCTGCTGCTTAAGTTCTTCCGGGGTGGGTTTGCTTTCTTTTACTTTTGTTTCCTCTACGGTCTGAGTATTTTTTGCAACCACAGCCTCCTGGCTTTTCTGCTTTACGGTCTCAACCACCGATTCCTTAACTGTTTCAACAGGCTCAGGCATTGTTTCCACATCTCCACCTTGCGTCTCATCACCGCTGGGCTCAATATCACCCAAGCCGGTGATGTCGGTACCGAAATTTACCAGAACCCCCTGTTCTTCGGGGGGAGGATCGGGGAAACTAAATCCGAAAAATATCAGGAGCAACAGAATAAGTGAATGCAAAACTATGGTTCCTATTAATCCCCTGGAGTCGTATTTCATGGCCTTCGTTTTATAAGGAACGGGTTCCCAGAATTACCTTGTACTGGTTCTTTTTGGCAATCTCTAAAAGTCTGTAGATCTCATTCATGCTAACATTCTCATCTGCATTGATACGAACCGTGGGCGGTTCTTTCCGAACCCCAAGCCGCTCTTTTAACAGGGATTCAATCTGTTCAAAGCTGCAGGACTTCTCATCGACCATATATTCCATCTGGTTGCTTATGGAAATAACAACCACCGGATTGGCAACGGTTTGATTGTTGCTTTGGGGTAACATAATATTTGAAGCTACAGGAGCTGTAAGCGTAGATACAAGCATGAAAAACAAAAGCAAAAGGAACACAATGTCTGTCATTCCCGACAAACTAAAAGTAGTATTGGATTTATTTTTTTTACCGATTGCCATGTTATTCTTTAATTAAAACAACTTTGTAATTGCCGCTCACAGCTACATTCATTACACTCACCGTTTCCTTTACTGTTACATCCGATGCGGTAATAAGTTTGAAAGTGGGATCCGACTGCCCGCGTAATTTCCTTTCGAGGACCTTACCCAGCTCCTCGAGATTTACAGTGCGTCCGTCGATCGTGATGATTCCGGTACCCCTGATTCCTACTTCAGGCACGACTTCCGTGGAGCTGGTTGATTGTCCCTGTTGCGGAAGCAAAAGCTTAAGCGCATTTGGAGCAATCATGGTAGAAGTGATCATAAAGAAGAGCAGCAACAGGAAAACGATATCTGTCATTCCTGAGGTACTGAAACCCACTGCAACTCTATTTCTTGACTTAATTATCATGTATTTATTTTACAGGCTCATTTAAAAGATCCATAAATTCAGTGGTGCTGGCTTCAAGGGTGTTCACTACTTTCTCTACTTTAGCAACCAGAGCATTATAGGCGAAGTAGGCAAAAATCCCGACGATAAGCCCGGCAACCGTTGTTACAAGTGCGGTATAAATCCCGGTTGAAAGCAGAGACACATTGATGTTGTTTCCAGCACTCGACATCTCCATAAACGACTGAATCATTCCAATAACCGTTCCAAAAAAGCCGATCATGGGAGCTCCACCTGCACACGAGGCTAATGTGGGCAATCCCTGCTCGAGTTTATAAACTTCAAGGCGGCCAACGTTTTCAATTGCTGCATTTACATCATTCAGAGGGCGTCCAATTCTGCTGATACCCTTGTGAATCATATGGGCAACGGGATTATCGGTTGTTTCGCACAGGTTTTTGGCAGCATCAATTTTTCCGTCCATAATGTAGTCCCGTATACGGTTCATGAAGTTTATGTCGACTTTCTGCGCTTTTTTTATGGCGAAATATCTCTCAACAAAAATATACACAGCAATTATTGAAAGAGCTAAAATGGGTATCATTACCCATCCTCCCTTCATTGCAATCGAGAGAAAAGTTTCTTCCCTCGTGCCTGCGGTCTGTATAGTTGAAGTCTCAGCAGTAACGATCTGTAAGAGTGTCAGAATGTTCATAGTGAATGATTTTTTTTTTGCGAAGTTATATAAAAAAACGGATGGAACAGGGTTTGTATTATGTGGATTGTTAAAAACAACCGGGATTTATTAACAAGAATGCCGCGAATCCAAAATCTGAATACCAGTATTGGCGACATGAGCATTTGCAAATGAATAGTTTATGAGGATCGGAAAAGCTTGTGTTTGCCAGGAGCTTGTTGAAGTGTAAATAAACTATGTCCGGGAATAGAAAAAGGGAAACGAATTTTCGTTTCCCTTTTCTTTCAGTTGCAAATTTGAAGCTACTCAACCTCAACCTCAACTTCAACCTCAACCTCAACCAACCATCAGTACTTTACAAATGCAAAATTAAAGACTGAAGATAATAAACCCCTGCTCCGGCAAGATAACCTAGAAGAGCTAGCAGGGAGATGTTTTTCAGATACCAGATAAAGTCAATTTTCTCAAGTCCCATAGCTGCTACACCGGCTGCTGAGCCAATAATAAGGATGCTCCCACCTGTACCGGCGGTGTAGGCCAGAAATTCCCAGAATATTCCGTCCTGGATAAAGTTATGGGCGTACTGCATTGCTGCAGGATCGGTTATAGCAAGGAGGTGTGCGGGATCTACAATCGGATACATACCCATAGCGCCTGCCACAAGGGGAACGTTGTCGACAATGGCAGACAAGAACCCAATAGCAATATTAATAAGGTAAACGTTTCCGAGACTATCGTCGAGTGACTTTGCCATCAGAGCAAGATGTCCGGCTGATTGCAAAGCCGCCACTGCACTAAGAATTCCCAAGAAGAAAAACACGGTTGGCAACTCTACACGTTTAAGTATTGCAACAATTTTGAGCTTGGCTTTGATCTCAACATCTTTACCCTTGTGCAGTATTTCGGTTACAAGCCAGATTATTGACAAGCTAAGAAGCATTCCCATGTAAGGAGGGAGATGGGTTACCGTTTTGAAAACGGGTACGAACAATAATCCGCCAACGCCTATAATCAGCAACAGTTTGCGTTCAAAAAGACTTGTCAGTTCATTTCCGTTATCTTTTATGTCCGGTCGCATGATATTCCCTTTCATTGTAAAACTAATAATAATGAGAGGAACCAGAATGTTTACCACACTTGGGAGGAATACTCTGGTGATAATAGCTACAGTGGATACCTGGCCTCCGATCCAAAGCATAATGGTTGTGACATCCCCAATTGGCGACCAAGCGCCTCCGGCATTAGCAGCGAGAACTACGATACTGGCAAAGAACCAACGGGTTTTTTTATCCGACACGAGTTTCCGGAGCAAGGCTACCATTACGATTGTGGTAGTAAGGTTATCGAGAACCGCGGACATGAAGAATGTAAGGAGACTTATAATCCACAATAATTTGACTTTTTTGGTGGTATGTATTTTATCGGTAATTACTTTAAAACCTTCGTGCTGGTCGATTACCTCAACAATTGTCATGGCTCCCAGTAGGAAAAACAGAATCTCAGCAATCTCACCCAAATGTTCGATGATCTGTACCTCAACAATCCATTCCCTCATGATTTCAAGCCATTCGTGGCGCTCAGCACCTTCAAGATGAATCAGGCTGGCCAGAAAGGTTTTTACAGCACCTTCATCTTGCAGACCTTCCCTGGCAGCGACATACTTCGAAAAGGCGGGACTCAATCCTCCCCCGAGAATATCGAAGGCACCAAAAATGTAGGCTACCCAGCAAAGGGTTCCAATCGCCAATGCTGAAACTGCTTTGTCAACTTTCAGAGGGTGTTCAAGGGCAATGGCTAAATATCCCAGAACAAAAATCACAATCATCAGGATAAACATAGTAGGAATTTTTAAGTTTAAATTTTGGAAGCACAAATATAGAAATGTTATTTAATTCACAGGGGAAATTTCAACTGCAAATAGCAAATTTGTATTTCGAATGTAACCAATCCCATGAATAAGCACTCACTCTTCCTCGGCGTCTTCGCTGATATCTTCGGATTTTTTTGGTTGAACTGCGTCAGTATTGTTTTTCCTGAATCGTGAAGACCACTCATTGAGGTTGTTGAAGTATTCCCGGTAAAAAAAGCCTACTCCCTGTGTGTAGGGGGAGGTCTGAAAGAGTAAATTGTCGTTTGCGCGGTTAAAGGCCTTGACATGAAGCTTTTCAGTGATCTTAAAGTTGATGTCGAAGTCCCCCACGATATTATTTGTGTTGGTAGCAGTGCTGGTAGTGGTTTCATTTCCGCCAACATCCAGATTTCCGCTGATGGATATACGATCGTTCAGAATTTGGGTACTGAGGGCAACCTGCAGCTCATCACTGGTAATCTGATCCCCGGGACGATAATTTACCCCAATATCGAAATCGTTGCTTATCTGGGAAAGCCAGGAAGAAAGTTGATTCGAGAGCAGTTCGCTTGTGGTAACACCGGCCACGTTGGAGCTGGTTCCCCCAGAGCTTCCCTGGGTTAAACCCTGCTGCGAATAAAAATTGTTCATTACCAGAAGCGAAACAAACTGTTTCATCATTTCCTCATCGGTATTGATGCTGTTTTTAACGATGTTCTGGGTCTGTTGGTCTGCCCCCGGAAGCATGATATCAGGTTCTATGGTCGGATTCATAAGTTTCCCCGACATATTTATAATGCATTCAACGGGGACTCTCTTTCGGGAGGTTTGCTGCTCGGGATCGGGATCAAGAGCGGAAATTGTTGTTTTTAGACTGTAAATAGCCTTTAAGTCGATGTTTGCGTCGGATGGCTCACCGTTCCAACTGATCCTGCCGCCTTTTTCAACAACAAACTTTTTATTGATCACATTCTGCAATGTGAACAGGTAATCACCTTCCTCAATATCAATGTCTCCGTAAATCTCAAATTTCCCGAGGGTGTTTATCAGGATTTTTAAGCTTCCGGTTCCCCTTCCCTTGATAATGTCCCCGACCTTGGGATCAAAAATCAGCTGGACTTCTGCATCGGGTGTTACCTCCAGGTTGAAACTCATTTGCATTCCCTTCATTTTCACTTCGTATCGGGGCTTTGTCTCTTCTGAACCTGTCTCGATTCCCAAGGGGTCAACCCAGTCGATGAAATTCCTGACTGCCACTTCTTCGGTTGCGTAAAGGGGGATGAAAAAAACAGAGTTGCGTTCCGACCGGGCAGTGATATTCATGGACAGGTTATCTGTGGGTCCGCTTATGCGAATTATGCCTCCCGCGAAAATCCGACCGTAAAACAGGGGGTTGTCCTTTTC
>CAMAZH010000135.1 GCA_945863035.1 Chitinophaga pinensis
TAATAAACATTGAAAATCTTGTTCCGGGATTATACCTCATTAAGTTAAGTTTGAACAATGATGTTAAATATAGTAAGCTGCTGATAAAGAGATAAAATATCATGAGAATTTGTTCAAACGACCATGAAAGCATGCAAGTGAATGGGAGAAATCAGTTCTTATAAGTAAAAATGTAGCAAAAGTCGATTTCCCCTTGTTGAAATCGGGATTGACAGGTCCTGTAAATATTTTAAGCCTAATCTATTAAAATTCATGATAATGAAACGATTTCGCTTTTCACAAAAACAAAATTATCTGACAAGCATATTTGTGCTGTTGAGCTTTTCTTTGGCATCCATGTCTTATATATGTCAAATTCCCACAGGAGAATCTGTAAAAGAACCCGGTTCTCACTCTCAATCTGTTAGTTTAATTCCCGATGCCAGGGACACGATGAAACGAGATTTCATATCACCGCCTTCTGAAAACCGTCCTGGGGTATTTTGGGATTGGATGGGTGGTTTGATCAGCAAAGAAGGCATTACAAAAGACCTGGAAGCACTCTCCAAACAAGGAATTGGAGGCGTAATGGTCATGCAAATGCCAGATCAGGCCCCTTGGCCGAAGCTTTGGGCTTTTCGAGACTATCCTGGCAAAGTTAAAGTACTTAGCGATGAATGGTTCGCCTTGGTGAACTATGCCATTGGAGAGACGGATCGCCTGGGAATGAGCTTTTCTATATTTATGTGCCCTGGCTGGAGTCATGCTGGTGGTCCGTGGGTAACTTCTGATATGGGCTTAAAGAAATTACAGGCTACCAGGCTTGAAGTTACTGGACCAGTTAAGTTTGATCAAGTACTTCCGAAGGAGAAATTGATTGAACGAGATGATATTCCGAACCCCTTTATAAGCTTTTATAAGGATGAAGCAGTCGTGGCAATTCCTACACCAGGAGTGAACCAAAGTATACCATTAGACAAAATAATAGAACTTTCTTCTAAAATGAACGCTGAGGGCAGGTTGAGGTGGGATGTACCGTCTGGCTCCTGGACAATCGTCCGTCTGGGCATTGCCTCAGAAAACGGTATAAATCATCCAGCACCACTTGAAGGTACAGGTCTGGAATGTGATCGGATGAATCCCAAAGCAGTTAAACTTGTTTTCGACGGAATGATTGGACGAATTTTACGAGAAGCAAGGGCGAAAGGATACCATTCATTTAAGGCATTCGAGACTGATAGTTATGAAGCTGGATTTCAGGATTATGGTATTGATTTACGGAAGCAGTTTAAACAGCGCCGGGGGTATGATTGCGTACCCTGGCTCCCTGCATGGCTGGATAGCAAGATGATTATTAATAGCAAGGAACTCACTGAACGCTTTCGTAACGACATGCTTTGGACCATATCCGAACTGCATACAGAGAGGTTCCACGGGGAATTAAGGCGTTTGGCCGATGAAAATAAAGTCATTTGGATGACTGAGCCGTATTTCATGATTCCCATCGACTGGCGAACATCAGGGGCACGATCCACAATGCCTGGTACCGAGTTCTGGGTTGGGAATTCCGGGCAAATGGGTCCGGCAATTGATATCGCTGCGCTATACGGATTAAAAACGGTGTGGGCAGAAGCATTTACTGCGGAGTCATATAACAGCGCCTGGCGTAACGATCCATTGATCCTGAAACCTGTTGGTGATGAAGCTTTTTGTGCCGGGGTAAATCAATTTTATATGCATGGCTTCACACATAATCCATTCAATGATAATATCCAGCCTGGTATTACCATGGGATATTGGGGTACACAGTTAAACCGCCATTTAACATGGTGGCCTTATTCTGCATCCTGGCATCGCTATCTGGCACGCTGCTCCTTCATGTTACAACAAGGACGACCTGTGAATGATGTCTTAGCCTATCCACCTGTAATTGATCATCTTCCGGGTCATGTGATCGATGCAGGCCCATATCGGCAGGTAGTTCTGAATGACGAGGCTCTACTCACACGTCTATCTGTTCGTAATGGACGGATTGTAGTGGAAGGTGGTGGTGATTTTGCAGCACTTACCCTCACCCCCAACCTGGCACTTCGGCCAGAAGCACTGCAAAAGATTCATGATTTGGTGAAAGAAGGTGCTACATTAATTGGGTTACGCCCACCGGCGAAGTCTCCGAGCCTGGAGAATTACCCTGCTTGCGACGAGAAGATAACCGTTCTCCTGAATGAAATATGGGGTGATGGTGGTACAGGTGTATTGAATGAACGGACTTTGGGTAATGGAAGAGTGCTCGCCACTGCCAGATTAACCGATGCACTGAATATGATAACAGCCGGACCTGATGTCCAATTCAGTACCAAATCTGCGGAAGATTTAAATTCATTCAATTTCGGACACCGTCGTGATGGAAACATCGATATATATTTCGTTTGCAATACGGGGGATAAAGTATTGGAAACAACGGCTGATTTTCGTGTTGCCGGATCTACACCTGAACTATGGGATCCGGTAACAGGTGAAACAGAAACCTTATTAAACTGGCAGGAGAAAGATAGGCGCACAGTCATACCATTGCGATTTGAACCCAAACAATCCTTTTTTATTATATTTACTCAAGGAACCGCTGTTACAAAATCGGCTACAATCCTGCCTGAAGAAATATCTCTTGCTAGTATTGAGGGGTCCTGGGACGTTTCATTTGACCCCAGATGGGGAGGACCACAGAATATAAAGTTCAGTAAACTGGAAGATTGGATTAGCCGACCTGAAAAAGGTATTAAATATTATAGTGGAACCGCCACATACAAAAAAAAATTCGATCTTTCAACTACAAGCAAACAAACATCTAAACTTTATCTGGACCTGGGAACAGTGCATAATTTAGCCCGTGTGACTCTGAATGGTCAGGACTTGGGCACTGTATGGTGTGCTCCGTGGAGGGTGGAGATTTCACCAGGATTGATCAAAAAGGAAGGTAATATATTGACCATCGACATTGTTAACACATGGGTAAACCGATTGATTGGTGATGAACAAGAACCGGTAGATGTTGAACTTATTGAATGGGATTATCCTGGACGCAAAGGCAGCTATGATGTAAACATCCCTTCCCGCGGCCTTAAGGATCTACCCGATTGGTTAATAAAAGGCGAAAAACGCCCTTCATCTGGTCGATATACATTCTCGTCATGGTACTTTTACGATAAGGCCGGGCCACTCCTTCCATCCGGGTTGTTGGGACCTGTAAGGATTATCTCGGTTTTGAAAAAATAAGGACCAACCTGTAGATATATTGGAGAAATTTGCATTTAGGGATAATAATGGTAATATGACAAAAAATAGTTTTTGAAATAGCTAATCAAAGTATCAAATTACGCTTGTGAAGTAGAAGATGAATCATGTTGGACTCGAAAAGGCATACAACGCATGGAATAAAATGATTGTTCAAGTAACAATAGTTCGTTAAACTTTTAAGCGGCCATAGTGCCATAAAATATAAGTTCTTTGACATAATTTTGATTTTTGACAGAGTACGGGCTTGTACCGAACATGCCAATAAATCGATGGTGCAGTAAAGTTTTGTGGTTCATTGTTTTAATATCAGACATTGAGAATGCTCTTCTTTCTTCCTTAGGCAGACTCAACCAATGAATTACCCTTGCAATGTTTATGGAAGTCAGGGACGCATTAAACTGGAAGTTCAATTTGTTTTCACTTCTTGCTTGTGAATCATTAAGTCCGGTATGTTGTTTACCATCGCGATATAGAAATTCAATTTGGAAACGGCTTTTATAATATCGCAATATTTCTGAGGCCGCCATTGTAACTTCGGTACAGAAATAAAGTTTGCAAGATTCCTTTCCTTTGGCATTGCTCTAAATAACATACACGAGCCTAATAATTCGCTTGAGTGCCTTAGAATATAACTCGGCTGAATAAACTGTTGATTCTTCGTCTTTAGAGATCCATCTAAAGTAATCTTTATCAATGTTGTCAATGATAATTTTGCCGGCATACTTGCGTGGGGCAACAAATGTTCTTTTAGAAAACCACGTATCAGCTACCATGTATTTGGATATGGCCTTCAAAGAGTCTTTTTTTGCAGAAATTACGCTGGCATACCAACCTGTCAGGCTTTGCTCATCGGTATTGAGTGTTTGCACAGCTTCAAGATGGAAAGCTAAATGATTGTCAATATCAATAGCGGCAAGTCCCCGATTTCCAATCCCCATTTGGCTTGATTGGCACAACCAGACCAGTACCAACCGACCCCGGGGGTTTTCTTGCCGGATTTGCTGATGTAACTGGGATCAAAGGCAATGGCATATCGGCCACTGCCATGCTGTAAGGAAAGCTCCTTATTAAAGTTTAGGAAATCGAATGGCTTTTCAAATTGTTATCTGTACCTTTGTTCTTCATGTTTACCGTAGCGGGCAAGCTGTAAAAAGTTGATCCGCCCAGGGATGGATAAAAAAAGGATAAAAGTTTAAAGGATGAAATCTTTTCTCCATTGGTTAATATTTAGCAATTTATCTAACGCGTTAATAATCAGTTGCCTGTAAGTATTTCCGTCCCTGGTAGTCATATCTTATACAGATTGTGGCGAATCTGTTAAGATACTGAATATCAGGGATTTAATCAAATTTTTACAAGCCTTATTTTATTGAAAATCAATCATTTATGTTAAAGTTTAACGAACTATTGTAATGAACATTACCTTGTAACAAATTTTAAAAATCAAAAACATGAAAAAAAGATTGTTCTTATTTTGTTTGCTCGTGTTTTCAATCACCTTTGGTCTGAAAGCCCAGCAAGTAAACAGTTGGGAATTCGACTCTGGCCTTGAAGGCTGGACGGGTGCAAATTCCTTAACCGCTGCTGCAATTGATGGCAGCATGGCTCTTAACTGCACGGGCGCTGACCCAAGCATCAGTATAACTCCCTTCAGCCCCGAATGGGAGGTGGGTGAAAACAAATACCTCTCGCTAAGGGTGAAAAATGAAACCAGCGATAACGGCGGTGAACTTATAATATTTGTTAGTGGTTCATCCGGCGGGGGATTAATATTTATTCCCATTCCACAAACTCCAAACGATACGGAATACAGAAATATCTATGTGGATCTGACAACAAACGCCAGGTGGACTCCCGATCTGAAGGTCAGTTCTTACCGCCTCGATATAATAAACGGTAATGGCGGGCAAACAGGGATGGTATATGTTGATTACATTCGCTTTTTGACTGAAAAACCGGCACCTTCTTCACTGACTATAAAAGGATTGGGAGATGCAACCGTTATAAAAGGATTGGGAAGCACTTTGCAAATGTTGGTTGATGTATTACCCACCCTCGGAAATAAGAGTGTTGACTGGTCTGTTGATTCCCCGGGAACTGCAACTATTGACCAAACAGGCAAGCTAACCGCAGTGGCTGCTGGCGATGTGATAGTAACCGCAACTTCAAAACTTGATCCGGCAGTTTTCGGATCAGTGACAATTACCATTACCGAAGATGTTGAGCTTGTTACTGGCATTACTGTAAACAGCGACTTTGCCGAGATTAAAGGATTAAACAAAACACTCCAGATGTCGGTCATCCTTACACCAGCAACCGCAACTAACAAAAACGTCACCTATTCGTTGGATAATACTGCAATAGCAACGATTGATGAAGTTACGGGAATTCTTACTTCGGTTTCAGTTGGAACAGTTACAGTTACGGCAACCTCACAGGACGGGACCAATATTACCGGGACCAGGGAAATAACTGTTTATACAGGACAGAAAAACTCATGGGAATTCAAGTATGATCTGGAAGGTTGGACAACATTCAACTCGGGTTCGGCATCTATTGTTGATGGCACTATGGCCTTCAATGTTACCGCAAACGATCCTTGGGTAAACGGACCGGTTGCCAATCCTGCATGGAGCGCATATGATATCGACACCATGTGGATAAGAGTGAAAAACACAACAGCAGACGAATCCGGAGAACTCTTTATGTTTCTTGATGCGGCCTCAGGTGGAGGAACTACAACTGTGATATTCCCATTAACACCGAATGACACCGAATTCAGGGATATTAAAGTAGCGATGACTGCTAATCCCAAGTGGACCGACGACCTGAAAGTTTCCTTTTTCAGATTGGATCCGATTGGTGGCAGCAGCACAGGAATGGTTTATGTGGATTTTATTAGATTTATCCCGAATAATTCACCCCAACCTTTTGACGACCGTCCTTCAATATCGCTTACTACTCAGTATGAGCAGCAATTCAATACTGCATGGGATAACACAGCATTTTATAGTCAGTGGGATATGGTTGAGGCAAACTATTTTACAGCTGAGGATATTGCAGCCGGCTATTTGCAATTTGTGTGGCCTGGCAAACGAGTAATTGCCTCCAAAAATGTATATACTTCACCTTACATTATTGAGACTGACCTTGATTTCTCTGCTGGCAGCAATCGCGCCGGTGTAGTAATAAGAGCTGAGGCAACAGGGAAAAATGATGACTTGCAGGAAACAGCATCCGGCGACCCGGGATTCAATCGCGAGGGTATTGCATTCTATCCTGAAGGTGACGGATCTACTTCATTTATCGTTCAGTTCACCGGAGTTGTGAATGGATCATCAACACCGGTTACAAGAATATCAGTGCCAATGCCTCAAAATGCAACAAGCATTAGAACAAGAGGAACATTGAGGATAGAAGATTATGGATCATCCATATATGCATTCTACAATGATGCTCCTTTTATCAGAATTGAACTTGGCGATAAAAATGATACTACCTATACTTCAGGAACAGTTTATAATGAGTTCATGCAAGTCATGGGAACTTTTTCGGGTATGGAAGTTGAAATTTCAGGTAAAGTTGGCGTGGCACAAAGAGATGCTGCACTCAGACTTTATAGCGTTAACATAAAAACAGCAGTACCCTGGGATAACCGTCCGGTAACTGCTTTTGAAAACCAATACAGCCAGGTATTTGCTGGTGCATGGGATAATGCTGCTTTTTACAGTCAATGGGACGCATTGGCACCTAATGGCTTTGAAGCAGCTGATATTGCAAATGGCTATTTGCAGTTCTTCTGGGTACCCAAACGGGTGATTTGCTCGAAGAGCACCTATGCTGCACCATACGCATTTGAAACAGACATTGACTATTCGGCAGGAAGCCACCGTGGCGGTGTTGTGTTAAGAGTAGGTCCGCTGAACGAGAATCTGCAGGACCCTGGAGTAGACCCCGGATTCAACCGCGAAGGAATTGCGATCTATCCAACGATCGACGGTGCTGGAATGATTGTTCAGCTCTCGGGTGCAGAAGCAGGTGCCTCTACTCCAATTACAAAAATTGTTGTTCCTAAACCTGCTGGTGTAACAAGTCTTATGGGCAGAGGCACATTACGTGTTGAAGATTATGGGACATCCCTTTACGTGTTCCACAATGGCGAACCTTACATCAGAATCGACCTCGGCGAAATTAGCAATGCCAAATATTCCTCCGGAACAGTTTACAATTCGAGTATGCAGGTAATGGGAACATTTACCGGCATGGAAATCGAGGCATTAGGCAAGATTGCAGTGGCACAAAGAGACGCCGCGCTCAGATTGTACAGCGCCACGATTCAAATCAACGCTGTTGAGGGCGATATGCTTTTCGATAAACCTGAAGTTGTTTTGCCAAATATAAATGAGCTGACATTTACCACTTGGGATCAATCAACCTTTCAGAGCAGCTGGGATAATATCGGTACACTTGGAGCATCGAATGTTGTAACAGGAGCCAATGGTCATCTGATGCTTGGATGGTTAGAGCCACGCATCATTGCAACGAAATCAACATTTGAATCCCCCTATATAGTGGAAGTTGATTTTGGTATGCCCAGCCCTGAAGCTTCAGGCGGTGTTGTAATAAGAGTGGACCCCCTCACTGCATTGGAAAATATTCAGGAGCCCGGGGAAATCTTATCCCCTCCTCTGTTCAACCGCGAAGGAATTGCATTTTTCTCAACCCTTGATGGTTCAGGTATGTATGTTCAGTTCTCCGGTACTATAAGTGAAGGTAACGGTTACGCAACTGACATAAAGAGAATTATGGTTTTGGCACCGGCTGGAATAAATCTCAGAGACAGAGGCGTTTTGAGGATTGAGGATTATGGCACATCAATCTATGTATTCTTTAATGATCTCCCATTCTTACGGGTTGACCTTGAAGGCAAAGCAGGGAATACCTATACATCGGGTGCCGTATACAACTCCAAAATGGTTCCCCAGGGATTATTCTCGGGAATGGAGATTATCGAGACCGGCAAGGTAGGAATAGGTGCCAGACAGGGTAATATTACAACAGATGCTTTGGATATTTATCGCATTACATTTAAGGTACCGGCAACGGTTCCCGATGCTCCAACAGGAGTATCAGCAGTAGCCGATAACGCTGAGGCTACAGTTTCCTTTACTGCACCGGAGAATAATGGCGGTTCCGACATTGTGAGCTACATCGTGGTTTCAAATCCCAGTAAGTTTACAAAAACAGGAACAGCAAGCCCGCTGGTTGTGACAGGGCTAAGCAACGGAACTGCGTATACATTCACCGTAATAGCCACAAACGAAATCGGAAGCAGTATACCAAGCGAAGTGTCAAATTCGGTTACTCCTGCAACAGTTCCAAATGCCCCAACCGCAATAACTGCAGTTGCCGCAAATGCTCAGGCTTCGGTCTCTTTTACCGCACCGGTGTCGAATGGAGGCTCGGAAATAACCGGTTATACAGTGACTTCAAATCCTGGCAATTTCCAACAATCCGGTCTAACAAGCCCATTGGTGGTGACAGGATTAACCAACGGAACAGCCTATACCTTTACTGTTATTGCAACCAACAGTTTGGGCAACAGCGTTTCCAGCGGGATATCAAATGAAGTTACTCCCGCGTTCCCTGCATCGGTAAACAATTCTTACTCCGGCCTTAAGGTTTATCAGGATGGAACTTCGGTTGTGGTTGATCTGAATGGCTTAAGCGGCGAACAAACCATTAAGTTTTATGATATGCTTGGGAAATGCGTGATCAACCGTAAATCGATGGGTGGTGAAAAACCGGAATTTTCAAGCCAGCTCAAAAATGGTATTTATGTTATAAAAGTACAAGGAACTGAAAGAACCCTTCAAACCAAATTTATGGTTAAATAAGGGTTTATTGAAGTCTTTTGATTACAGAATGAGCGAGGCTGATTTTTGGAGAAAATTCTAAAAAACAGCCTCGCTTCATTTATCTATTGTAAATCAAATTGTATAAACTATGTCCCATTTTGTATATTGATTTTATCAGGCTGTTGTCGTTATTTTAAACATACTTTTTGATATTCTTCTTTTTATAGTATCCCATTCAACACTTGTATCAGGAAATACTAGAAAACTCAATCGCATGAAAATTAAATACCTTCTGGCATCAGCGATGGCATTGATTCTAATGGCCTTTGCCCGTTCCGACAAGGAGTTCAGGGTTTTTCAGTTTCCTCAGGATAAAATCCCTCGTATTGATGGAGATTTCTCCGATTGGGACATTGTGCCCGATTCGTACACGGTTGGACTGGATGAGCTGAAAAACACAAGGTTTGGCGAAGGTGAAATGCTCAATCCCATGGATTTTGATATTAAGGTTAAGGTGGGATGGGTTAATGGTCTGAACCGTCTGTATTTTTATATCGAAGCCTACGACAACTTTTGGGATTTTTCCGATCCCGAACTTCGACAGGATATTTTCGAGTTGGTGGTAGATGGGGATCTTTCGGGAGGACCTTTTATTAACACCGACAATGGAAACAAAAATAAAATCCCTGAAAACCAATTGTATTTTAAGGGACATGGGGCTCATGCCCAGAATTACCACATCTTTACTCCGGTATTGGGAAAAGACTGGGCCATGGTCTGGGGAAGTACCCCATGGATCAAAGACTTCCCATATGCAAATGCAAATTATGCTTTCGATTTCAAACCGGGTGAAAGTGGTAGATTAAAAATGGAGTTCTATGTTACCCCTTTCGATCATGCTTCACATGAAGGACCTGAACATTCGGTCATATCCCGACTCAGGGAAAACGAATTAATAGGGATGTCGTGGTCCATGCTCGATTTTGACGGTAAAAAGTGCGAGTCATTTATGAATCTCTCCCACGACTGGAGAATGATCACTGATGCCTCCTACCTATGCGCCTTCCGCCTGATGCCAATCGAG
>CAMAZH010000136.1 GCA_945863035.1 Chitinophaga pinensis
TCCTCACGAATATAGCTGATAAGCTTCCACCGGTCATCGGGATTGATCTGAGCTCCGTGAGGTCCCATGGATCCGAATCCCAGGGTAACGGAATAATAAATCTCTCCGTCTTTCAGCTCCTTTGCCACATCGTTTACCAAAGATCTGGGCTTCAGGGGATATAGTCCCATGGTATATAGCTTACCGCTCCCGCTGCCATCAATCCCATGACAACCCGCACAGAATATTGTGTATACACGCTTCCCTTCTGAAATCGTTTTCTCATTGGTTTCGAATGGGTTAACCAGTTCCTTCCCGGCCCTTATGCGCTCTCCTTCCTCAAGGGTGTAGGCGAAGGTGGTCATTTCTCTCGACACAGTTCCCTTTACCGGGTTTCGCATGGTTTTTCCATCGGCGAAGTTCGGGTTTGGGGTATAGGTTTCATATGCGGTGGAGTAGAACATATCAGGGAAATAGTCCCAACCCGGATGGTTTCGGTCCCTGTCGCATGATGCAAAAAGTATCATGGCCAGCAGCGTGAAAAGTATCGATTTGGATTTTGTCAACATCATCGTACCTGTATTATTTTTTTTCAGTTAAATCTTTTTCCAGTATCTCAACGGCACCGGATTCGCTCATAATCCTGCCTGCCTCGCTTGCGGCCTCTCCCCCGAGCAATCCGGCATCGATAACAATAATAAATTTATCGTCGGTAGCCCTTTCGTCAAAAATCACCGCCTCCTGTCCCGGGAACAGTTTGGCACGAACCGAAAAGGTAAAGAGACTGGTGATGGTAACAATAAGAATGGTAAGCACAATAGTGATTACAATAAACGATGGAAAGGAGTTAAAGGGTTTCCCTCCATAATCGATGGGCCAGTCGAGCACCGAAGTGTAATACAAAAAAGCGAGCACACTCAGAGCCCCGGTAATGCCATAAATCAGACCCGCTGTAGGAAGCTTAGATTTACGTTTGAGAAGGTGCAAAACCTCGTGAATCGGGTAAGGTGTAAACACATCAAAAATCGCAAGATTCCTTTCCTGAAGGGATTTGATGGAAGCTACCAGAGTCTTCTCCTCATCAAATACTCCTATTTTGTATTTTGTCGACATATTTACTTGTTTAGTATCTCATCTTATATTGTGAAAAAGCTTTCGGCTATGGTTTGAGATAGTCGATGAACTCTTCAAAACTTCTAGTCGTCAATCTTCGATCCGATATTCAGCACTCCCTTTACTTCACTTATTGCAATCATCGGGATGTACCGGAAGAACAGCAACACTCCCACCACAAACAAGCCTATGGTTCCCACGTAGATACCAATCTCAATGATGGTTGGCGTATACGAGACCCAGTTGGAAGGGAGAAAGTCGTTGGCAAGGGAGGTTACCACAATGTTGAAACGCTCAAACCACATTCCCAGGTTTATTGCCAGGGAGATCCAAAGCAGTCCCCAGGTGCTTTTTCTGATTTTCCGGAACCAGAATAGTTGCGGAATAATAGCATTGCAGATCACCATCCCCCAGAACTGAACCGAATACTCACCGGTTACGCGGTTCCTGAAAAAGGTAAACATTTCATACTCGTTTCCCGAATACCAGGCCATAAAAACTTCAGTAGCATAGGCTGTTCCCATAATAAGGGAAATAAAAGTCAGGATACGGGCAATGGCATCCATGTGGTTGTCGGTAATATAATCGTTAAGCTTGTAAACTTTCCTCACCACAACCATCATTGTCATAACCATGGCGAACCCGGAGAAGATAGCCCCCACAACAAAATAAGGGGGGAAAAGGGTGGTGTGCCAACCGGGGATAACCCCTACGGCAAAGTCGGTTGAAACGATAGAGTGCACCGAAACCACAAGAACCGCTGCTATGCCTCCAAGGATAAAACTGAGCGATTCAAAACGAATCCACTGATGACTTCCGCCGGTCCATCCCATGCTGAAAAAGCCATAGACGGCCTTCTTAACTTTTGAGGTAGTTTTGTCGCGTATGGTTGCGAAATCGGGAAGCATACCCATATACCAAAACGAGAAGGAAATAAGCAGGTAAGCCGAAATCGCAATAAAGTCCCAGAAAAGCGGTGAATTGAAGTTTACCCAGAGTGGACCGCGGGTATTGGGGTAAGGGAAGATAAAAAATGCCAGCCAAACCCGACCCATATGCAATGCGGGAAACAATGCCGCGCAGCCTACCGCCACAACCGTCATGGCCTCGGCAGCCCTATTTATGGATGTTCTCCAGCGCTGACGGAGAATGAGCAGGAAGATGGAGAATGCGGTTCCGGCATGACCGATCCCGATCCACCAAACGAAGTTGATAATCTCCCAGCCCCAGCCCACAGAGTTATTCAGACCCCAGGTACCTATTCCTTTGGATACGGTTATGTAAATGGCATAAAATCCAAAAAGAGCGGCTACACTTGCAATTGCCATTGTCAGGTACCACCACATACCCGGACGGGCATCGATGGGTGCCATGATGTCGCTGGAAATCTGACCATAAGTCTTGTTTCCTTCTACCAGTGGGCCTCTTATACTCCTGTTATACATACAGTACAGGTTTTTTATTTGTTTTTCTACAAAATTTCAATAAAACCAACTCAAATTACAAAATGTCAAAATGCAAATTGTAAATATCAAATGTCAAAGAATAAACAACAATAACTATCTCAATTTACCGCTCAAAAATCCAATCTATCCTCAAAAACATTTGCATTTTGACCTTTGCATTTTGCATTTTGCCCTTCCCCATCTACTCCTCAACATTCCTCACTTTTGTCAGATACCCCACCGAAGGCAAGGTATGCAGTTCTTCAAGCAAATGATAATTCCTCGGATCCGCTTTCATTTTTGAGACCTTGCTCTCCTTATCGTTCATATTGCCGAAAATCAGTGCGTTCGACGGACAGGACTGCACGCAGGCAGGTTGCACGTCGCCATCGGCAACAGCGCGCCCCTCGAGTTTTGCTGCCAGTTTGGTTTCCTGAATTCGTTGGGCACAGAAAGTACATTTCTCCACAACCCCTCTTTCGCGAACCGTTACATCGGGGTTGAGCACCATCTTACCCAGGTCGGAAACCGCATTGAAATCAAAGGCTTTGTTGTTGGTGTAGCGGTACCAGTTAAATCTCCTGACCTTATACGGACAGTTGTTAATGCAGTATTTTGTGCCGATGCAACGGTTGTACGACATCTGGTTAAGTCCTTCGCTGCTGTGGTTGGTTGCCGAAACCGGACACACATTTTCGCAGGGCGCGTTGTCGCAGTGCTGACACATCAGAGGCTGGAACACCACCATCGGCTGCTGCGGGCTGTCGGAATAATAGCGGTCGATTTTTATCCAGTGCATGATTCTCCGCTTTTGCACCTCACTTTTACCCACCACCGGAATATTATTCTCTGCCTGGCAAGCAATAACACAGGCACTGCATCCCACGCACGAATTCAGGTCAATCCCCAATCCCCAGTGAAACCCGTCGTATTTAACATCAGGGTAAAGGGTCTGGTGATTGGATTCATGCTTGGCGTGCAATTCGTTGCCGGATGCCGGATCCTTAAGGTATTTGCTAAGGCTGGTTTCCCTCACAATTGCCCTTCCCTCCATTGAGTGGTGGGTTTGTGTGAGTGCCAGCTCCACTTTATCAATACTTTTTTCAATTTGGGAAATACTGAAACCCATCTTTCTGTTCCCGCCAATAAATTTCGCAAAGGGATATACATTCACTCCAACCTTATCAGCTACTTTTCCGGCCTGAGAGTGTCCGTATCCGAGAGCTATTGAAAGGGTTCCTTTAGCCTGGCCGGGTTGAACAAAGGCCGGAATGGAAAAGTTTTCACCAAGCTTCACCACATCACCTGTGAGAATACCTAATTCTTCGGCATCCATGGGAGAGATGGCAGCCACGTTATCCCAGCAGAGTTTTGCAACGGGATCAGGCAGTTCCATAAGCCAGGGGTTATTGCTGTGTTTTCCGTTTCCCAGGGAAACCGATGGGTAAAATAAAACCTCGAAGCCCTCCTCCTGACCCGGATCAACCGATTCAAGGGCTGCTGCGATGCTTCCGTATTGTATCTCGGGGGATTTTAACTTTTCGCCCGAATATGCATAAACGCCATCTTTAAGGCTCCCGGTCCAGAAAGCCTCGAAACCGCTTTGCTTTGACAGCGGAAAATAATTTTCCTTCCAACTGTTTTTAAGGTACTCGTGCCAGGAGGTCTGCACTCCGCTCCATGTCAGCAGCGAATCCTGGAAGCTTCGGGTGTCGAAAATCGGATGGATGCAGGGCTGGGTAAGACTGAGTTGTCCGGGGGTGATTTCCGCATCGCTCCACGATTCCAAATAATGATGAACCGGGCACTCGAATTTGCATAAACCAACTGTTTCGTTGAATTCCGTGCTCATATTAACACTGAGCTTTATAGCCGAAAGTGCGGCCACAAAGGCCTCTGACGAATGGAAATCGTAAGCGGGGTTAACGTTGTACAGGATTAGCGCGCTGACTTTTTCGGCCGACAGGTCCTTTAAAAGATCTTCCATCGCAGCATCGGTGCCATTGGCAAGATTCAGGGGATTATCCAGGTCAACGCATGTCTCGTAATTTCCGAGAAGCAGGTTTATAGCGTTAACAATCAGCTGAATGCTGGTATCATTGGTACCGGAAACAACAACAGACTTTCCTTTATTGCCAAGAAGTTCGGCAACCACTCCTTCGATATCCAAATCGCATTCAGGGACATCAAAAACCTCTTTACCCAAAGCATCTGCAATCTTATTGTAGAGGTTTGCCAGTATTATTTTCTCCCGGGAAGGGCGGATCGGAATCCTTTGGTCGGCATTGCTTCCGGTGAGCGACATCCCGCTCTCGAAATGAATATGGCGAAGCATGTCATTCTGACCCTCGTCAAGCTTTCTTCGCGAGGTGTAAGAGGAGATGAAATGCACAGGAGCCAGCCAGCTTCCGAGGAAATCCGCATTAAAGGAAACAATGGTATTTGCTTTGTCGAAGCGGAAGTCAGGAATTACCTTCTTTCCAAAAACCTGTTGGTTTGCTTCGAGGATGGCGCTGTACGAAACGGCGTCATACTGAACCCAGCGGAAGTTCGTGAATCCGGCTCCGAACTCTGCAATCAGGCGTTTGGTAGAAGGCGAGATGATGCTGGAAGTCAGAAGGACAATTTCTCCCCCGCTATTATTTATGTCGGCGAGCGAATTGATGATTTCCCGGTCAGCCAGATCCCAGCTTATCGGGGAATTGCCGGAGAGGGGAGCTTTGAGACGAGCATCGTCGTACAAACTCAAAACCGAAGCCTGAACACGCGCCGATGTTCCTTTTCCGTTGAAAACCGAAAGTGTGTTTCCCTCAATTTTTATGGGGCGGCCGTCGCGCGTTTTAACGAGAATGCTGGCATATTCATGCCCGTCGAAATAGCTGCTTGCATAATGCAGGGCTTTGCCGGGAACGATTTCCTCGGGCTGAATAACGTAAGGAATGGCTTTGTGAATAGGTTTTTCACAGCTTGCCAAAACAGCAGCTGAAGTAACGCTGAAGCCAAAAACTTTCAGGAAATCGCGTCGGGAAGATGGTTTCTTTGCGATGTCATCCTCAAACAGCTCCAAAACAGCCGACTTATGTTCCTTTTCGAACTTCTCTTCTTCCTGTCCGGGAACATTATTAAACTCTTCAATGCTGTTATAGTAATTCTTCATTTGAATTTATATTTTTTGTCTGAACCTTTTAATAGTGGCATTTCATACACTCCGTACCCCCTACCATCTCCACGGTAACACTGTCAATCTCGCCTTTTTTCATAAGCTCCATTTTATCCCTGTACACCTCATAAAACTTATTGTCGTGAAAACTGACCTCTTTATCGCGGTGGCAGTTGATGCACCAGCCCATAGAAAGATCGGCGATTTGCGTAACGCGGTCCATTTCCTCCACAGGGCCATGGCATTCCTGACAAGAAAGGCCAGCCACTCCCACGTGCTGGGAATGATTGAAATAGGCGTGATCGGGCAGGTTGTGTATACGGATCCAGTCGATTGCCTCACCCTTTTCATAGGCTTCGATAACCTTGGCAATCTCAAAAGCTCCTGAACGACTGCCGTTGCGGACAATCAGATGGCAATTCATGCACACTCCCGTTGAGGGAATCCCTGCCGATTTGCTGGTTTCGGCCGAACTGTGACAGTAAAGACAATCGGTGCCGTTTTGACCCGCATGAATCTTATGCGAAAACTTTATGGGCTGATCGGGCGAATACCCTTCAGAACGGCCAATTGCCAGCCCCTCTTTCACGAGCGCGTCGGTTATGTAAATACCACCTCCCAGCAGGATGATCAGATGAACCCATTTATACTTAAACTTCTTTATAACCGTAATATCGGCAAGGGAGACCAAAACCAGCAACGTTATGATAATAAAGATAATAAGCCGGTTGATGATAGCTTTTTCGGGCTTAAGGCCTTTAACGGCAAATTCATCCATATAAGCCTTCAGCATAAGAATGTCGGTTTCCGAAAGATCGAAATTCTTATGCGACTGCGCCATCTTTTCCGAGCGGGGACGCATCAGAACCGTGGTAAGGTCTTTAATGGTTTTGTCTTTATACTTAACTGAAATGTCATGAGCATTGGGGTTCCAGTTCAGGGAATCCACAAAGCGGGTGTTGTGACAGGAGGCGCAATTAACGGATTTATCCCCCTGGTAAACAAGGCCATAAAACAAGCGCTCACCACGAATCAGGTCTTCGTGAGAGGTCTCATGGGAGGACACATTTGCAGTTGAATCGCTGTTTGTGTCTTGTGAAAATAATGCCAGGGGAAAAAGTAACGTTGAGATGATAAAGAATAATGAAAGGCTAAGAGACTTACCGGCGAATTTTAAGTTCATTCCCATGATTTTTAAGAGTAGTATTATGTATCCAATACTTGATTTACGCAATAAGCACATTGGGTTTCAAAGATATTAAATATAAAAAAAACTATCTTCGAGGGACTTCTTATTTGGAATCTATTTAAAATAGAAATCTAAAAATTCACAATTGTCTTTAAATCATTCGAATAAATAAACTAATCCTTTTACTTCATTTAGAGGCTGGCTATCCTGCTGAACGATAGTATAAAAATAAATACCATTTTTCATCTTCTGGCCGGAGAGTGAACGTCCGTCCCAAAAGATGGATGGGGATTCGGTTTTATAGACCAAAGTGCCGGAACGGGTATAAACCGAAAAGGCATAGGTGCTGATTCCGTCTGTTTTAACCTCAAAGTAGTCATTGAGATTGTCGTCGTTGGGAGTGAATACATTAGGGACACTAAGTGTGTCGGAACAATCAAGGACAGTGATATAGGCGTCGGCGGTTACCGGATACAGACCATTAATAATACAAATTACATCGAAAGTACCTGTTATCGTGTAGGTTAATGTTGGGGTGGAGTCGGAACTTACGGAGGTCCAATTTCCGAAATTCCATTCATACGAAGTAATTGTATCCCTTGCAGACTCGGGCTCAATACTAAAATTTACAGTCAAAGGATTGCAACCTGTAGTAATATCGGCATGAACAGAAACCTGGGCTTCCAATCCTGCAGAAATCAATATAAGTAGAATTACTATAGAATACTTCATTTCGCTAAATGCATCCGTAAAGATATTTATTCCGCGCATTTTCATTTATATCTTCTCAGTCAATTTTTTCACAAGCCTGAAATTATTAAAAAACTCTTTCGCAAAAACCCTTAGAATGGTGTAAGCCGGTATCGCCGCAATCATACCTGTTACCCCGCCAATACTTCCCGCCATCAATATTACCAGGAATATCTCGAGGGGATGGGCGTTTACGCTGCTTGAAAAGATAAATGGCTGAAAAATAAAATTATCGATTGTCTGAACCGCCAGAAAAACGATTGCCATATATCCCACCATCGGTAAAAGATTCATGATCCCGAGATCGATATGAAAAGCAATTCCCATCAAGATCCCAAGTCCCGAACCAATCAGCGGGCCAAGATATGGGATAATATTCAAAACTGCAGCAGTAAGTCCAATTAAAAGAGCCTGTTTAAAATCCAGCCCAACGATGGTCATTCCAATTGTAACCAAAACCAGAATGCCTGTAACCTGTCCGCCAATACCCACAAAATAGCGCGTTAGCAAATGCTTTATCGAACTCAGGGCATGCCTCATTGCCTTTCCGTGCTTTTTAGGTGTTAGAATAACAATAGCTTCGGTAAGCATTCCCTGGTCCTGCAGAAAGAAAAAAGTTATGAAGGTTATCGAAAACAGCGCAATAAAAATATTTCCGAGAATTTCGGCCAGAGAACTCAATATATCAGTCAGGATGGAAACATTAAGAACCTCCTTTACCTTTTCAGTGATAATCTCCTCAAAACCCGGATCATTGGTTTCGCGCATCTGGTAACGGTCGTAGAATGCCTGAAACTTGTCTAGAGGCTCCTGAAGCTGCAGAATCACAGAGTCTACATTTATCGAGGAAAGTTCGCCTGCCTCACGTGCAACAATAGGGATAAAAACCCAAAAGAACCCGAAAAAGACGGTGTAAATGATCAGAAGAGCTAATAGAGCCCTGATAGAAATCGGGATTTGAAACCTCCATACTTTGAGCCTGCCAAGTAGGTCAACCAAGGGTTTCCCAATCAGGGCAAGAATTGCAGCGATGATAATGTAGACCACTATACTACTGAAAAACCAGAGGAGGAAAGCAATAAATGCCAATCCCAGTCCGATTAATATATATCTGAAATTACTGCTCATCGAAAAAAAATAATTAACGAATATAAAAGAATATCCTGCATAGTGCAATGTTTCGTTATAAAAATAAGATTTTAACATCGCTTGTTTATATCGAATCCTTCATTTTTTTCAGGGGATTAATCAAAATGGTTACATTTATGCCCTTAGGTAAGGATATTTCGGTGCGGTTCGGCTGAGCTCACCGTAGCCTCTGCACCTTAGTTCTTTTTAGCTAACATTATATCTATTTGTAACAAAATTCTAATCCCCCATGAAGCAATATTTGGATCTCTTATCCCATGTAATGGAAAAAGGAGTTGAGAAGAGCGACCGTACAGGCACAGGCACAAAATCCGTGTTCGGCTACCAGATGAGGTTTGATCTGAATGATGGATTTCCGCTTCTAACAACCAAGAAGCTGCACATGCGGTCGATCATTTATGAACTGCTGTGGTTTCTTCAGGGAAATACAAATACACAATACCTCAACGACAATGGGGTGAAAATCTGGAATGAATGGGCCAGTCCTGATGGTGAATTGGGGAAAATCTATGGATATCAGTGGAGGAGCTGGACTTCATCCAACGGAAAGCATATCGATCAGATCAGTCAGGTTATCGAATCCATCAAAAACAATCCCGATTCCCGCAGACATATTGTAAGCGCATGGAATGTTGGCGATCTCGATCAGATGAACCTTCCACCCTGTCATGTGCTGTTTCAGTTTTATGTAGCCAATGGAAAACTTTCCTGCCAGCTATACCAGCGCAGCGCCGATATTTTCCTGGGAGTTCCGTTTAATATCGCTTCCTATGCCATGCTGCTAAAAATGGTTGCTCAGGTTACGGGCCTTGAAGCGGGAGATTTTGTGCATACGCTGGGAGATGCCCACATATACCTGAATCACATCGAACAGGTAAAACTTCAGCTTAGCCGCGAGCCAAAAAAATTACCACAGTTGGATATCAATAAAAATGTAAAGGATATTTTCAGCTATAAATATGAAGATTTCCAGCTCAGCGATTACGACCCACATCCCCACATTAAAGGCGATATTGCAATCTAACCCCAATTGTCAAATTATCATATTATCAAATTTATTGCCTTGTAAAAACAACGATTTAACGTACTAATTGCCTTGTGTAAATTGAAATAATCTGCATTTATTGCCTTGTAAAAACAATATTTTTTTATCTTTGTAGCTGAATATCAATAAGTACAACGAGAATGGCTTATTACAGAAGGGATATTGAAGAAGAATTGATTCGCTGGAAGAATGATAAGGAACGACAGCCCTTATTGATCAGAGGTGCACGACAGGTAGGAAAATCATCACTAGTAAGAAATCTTGGCAAGCAGTTTAAAAGTTTTTTAGAAATAAATTTTGA
>CAMAZH010000137.1 GCA_945863035.1 Chitinophaga pinensis
TTCAGCACTCCATCTATAGCGCTTACCGAAGGAATACTGATGGGGCCCGGTGGTATTCCCCTGTACTTATAGGTATTGTAAGGAGAATCGATTGTTTTGTGTTTGTTGAGAACTCTTCGCATTGTAAAGTCCTGATAGGCAAAAATGATAGTTGGATCAGACTGAAGTGGTATTTTCGTCCTGATGCGGTTAATGAAAACCCCGGCAATCCTCGGATTTTCATCATCATGAAGACTTTCCTGATCAACGATGGAAGCCAACACAGATACCTCGATAGCAGTAAGGCCAAGTTCATCTGCTTTTTTATGCCTGCCTTTCGACCAGAATGAAATATACTCGGCGCTCATTCTTTCAATAAACCTTTTCGGGGAAGTGTTCCAATAGAATTCATAGCTGTTGGGTATAAACATCGCAGGAAAGGTTTCCTTGGTGAAGTTGTAATCGGCCATGATTTTGGAGTCCCTGAATGCTGTTATAAACTCCAGTGAGTCGGGCTCGAGCTGCCGTGCAATAACCCCGGCAAGATCCTCCAGAGTTCTGATATTGTTGAACGAAACCATCAAGGGCTCCTGGGTTCCTGACCGCAACATGTTCAGAAGCTGGTTATTGGTCATGTTTTTCTCGATACGATATCGCCCCGGATGCACATTTGCAGCATAATTCTTTTTCTTTGCAAGCCAATCAAAGCCCTTCTCATCTGTCACCAACTTTTTCTCTTTGAGTTGGCCCATAACTTCCTCAAAATCGGCTCCGGTACGAATAAAGAAATAGGTGTCAGCACTGCTTTCAAGGTCGACAGAAGGAAGAAACAAGGTTTTATATACCCTGAAAAGGATATACAATGCGACAATGAGACCTGCGAAGACAGCGTAAAAACCGATTCTCAAAGCTGCCGGCGTCTTTCGGCTAATCTTATTTCTAACCATATATTCTTTCCGTAAATAAAAGACAAAGATAAAATTTACATTTAATACTCCCTTATTTAAAGCTTATGTTTGGGAAAATCGTGCAAGGAGGCTACATTTGCCAATTGTTGGTGTTTCGCGAAAGCTTTTGATTGTTTTGTCGTGATGATTGCCTGGCTTCAACATTTTAAACAATGAAATTGATTTGATCAAAAACACTCCCTTAGGTGTAAGAACCGACAACGAATACTTGAAATCTGTTTATTAGAATTTTGATAATGGAAAAAATAAAGCGAATTGCACTGGTAGCTCACGACAACCGGAAAGTCGATCTGATTGAATGGGTTGACCACAACTGGGTAAATCTTAAAAAACATCGTTTGGTTTGCACCGGAACCACCGGCCGGCTTGTAGAGGAAACGATAAACCAGAGAATGAACGATGCAGGAATGCCCGGTATCGAAATTACAAAACTCAAATCGGGCCCTCTTGGCGGGGATCAGCAACTGGGGGCAATGATTGCAGAAGGGAAAATCGACTTGATGATATTCTTCTGGGACCCAATGCAGCCTCAGGCACATGATGTGGATGTGAAAGCCCTTCTCAGAATCACGGTTCTCTACAATGTGCCCACCGCGTCCAACCGATCAACCGCTGATTTTGTGATTACTTCTCCCCTCTTTAATGAAAAGTATACTCCTAAAATCAAGGATTATACTTCCTATATGAACCGGAGTATTTAATTTGTTAATTTGAAAATTGAGATAATTTGAAAATTAGATAATTAGTTAATTTGAAAATTAACACATTTTCAAATTAACTAATTCTCAAATTACCTAATTGCTTTCAAAGCCGCCTCCATCCTGTCCATGGCTTTAACAAGGTTCTCATCGGACGTAGCGAAGGAAATCCGTATGCAGTTATCATCACCGAAGGCATCGCCTGGTACGGTTGCAATCTGCCCCTTCTCAAGGAGGTAAAGGCTCATATCGGACGATCCGGAGATCTTTTTACCTTCGTTGGTCTTGCCATAGAACGCACTCATATCCGGGAACACATAAAAAGCCCCATCGGGCGAATCGCAACGAACGCCGTCCATTTTCGCAATACGGGAAAGAACATAATCCCTTCTGCGACGGAATGCCTGATTCATATCAACTGTGCATTTCTGATCGCTGATTAGTGCCGCAAGAGCAGCTTTCTGAGCAATTGAGGATGCTCCGGAGGTCATCTGACCTTGTAGCTTGTCGCATGCTTTCGCCAGCCAAAGCGGTGCACCCATGTATCCGATACGCCAGCCTGTCATAGCGTAGCTTTTTGAAACACCGTTAACAACCGCAACCCGCTCTTTTATGGAAGGGAACTCGGCAATACTTGTGTGAACGCCAACGAAATTGATATGCTCATAAATTTCATCGGAGATGATCACAATATTCGGGTGTTTCTCGAGAACCTGAACAAGTCCGGCCAGTTCGTCGCGGGTATAAATAGCTCCCGTTGGATTGGACGGTGAGCAAAGTATGATTGCTTTGGTTTTTGGGGTTATGGCCGCTTCGAGCTGCGCAGGAGTGATCTTGAACCGCTGGTCAATTCCGGCTTCGATAATTACATTAACCCCTTCGGCGAGCTTCACCTGCTCAATATAGCTAACCCAATATGGTGCTGGAACGATAACCTCATCGCCCGGGTCAACAACCGAAAGTACAACATTGGCTATGCTATGCTTTGCTCCTACCGATACAATAATTTGCTCCGGAGCATAATCCAGATGATTATCATCCTTGAATTTCTTGCAAATAGCTTTTCTGAGATCCGGGTATCCGGTAATTGGGGAGTAAAATGAAAAATTGGCATCAATAGCATCCTTCGCTGCCTGCTTGATATGATCGGGTGTGTTGAAGTCGGGTTCACCCACACTAAGGTTTATAATATCAATGCCTTGAGCCTTCATGGCATTACTTTTCTGGTTCATTGCAATGGTTTGCGACTCCGATAAACTGTTTAATCTCTTTGAAACATTAGCCATTTGTTCTAATTTTGGTTAAAAGTGTTAATTTTAGAATCTTAATTTCGTCCCAAAAATACTTTATTTGATTATAAATTGTTTATTATTTACCCAATTAAGTTTAAAAAAATTATAAACATGAGCGATTTACTTGAAATTCTTAAGTACACCCTTCCGGCACTGATTGTTTTTGCCACTGCTTTTATGCTTATCCGTATGAATTTGCAAAACGAGGAGAAAAAAAGAAGGCATGAAATGGCAAGGGATAAAAAGGAAAGCACACTGCCGCTGCGACTACAGGCCTACGAAAGACTGATCCTTTTTCTTGAGAGAATCGCTCCGGAGGCTCTTGTTATGCGGGTTGGCGTGCAGGAAATGAACGTTCGACAGACACTTAACGAACTGATATCGAGCATAAGAACCGAGTTTGAACACAACCTGGTTCAGCAGACTTACATCAGTTCCCAGGCTTGGGAAATGGTTAAGGCGGCAAAAAACAATATGATTAAGATAGTGACCGAATCGGCAAAAGATTTCAAACCCTCAGCAAACGGAATGCAACTTTCAAGGCAAATCCTTGAAGACGCAGTTGAATCCAGAGAAAACCCGGTTGCACCCGCCATTGAGTATCTGAAGAGGGAAGTAAGGGAGTTGTTCTAAGGCAAATTCGAATTCGTTAATCAATCTCAAAACCCTTAAAATAAAGATTGCGGATTTCGGAAAGCGGAACTCGGATAAAATGGCTTCCTCCCAAGCCTTAACAATCCGATCCTAATTCCTAAACCCGCAATTAGTGATACCGTAAAGTGTAACGGATCAGCGACCCGCTTTACTATTTTTACTTTATAAGCTCAACGCTCCTTCTCACAAATTTCGCAAGCTCCTCTCCCTTCAACATATTGTTTGAAAGCAGCGCCAAATCAATTAACTGTTTTAATGTCTTACTCTTAGCACCAAAATCCTCAAGAATCCCTCTCTTTTCCGATTCCAGCTCTTCGATCTTCTTCTGAACATCGTTGAGTTTATCTTTTTCGGCCTGTGGGATTTCCTCCTCCTTCTTCGCCTTCTGGTCCTTTTGGAGGCTTTCTTTTTCTGTGTTCAAGGGGGATATGCTTTCGTCGATCTTTTGAAGTTTTTCCGAAAGTTTCTTGTTCTTATCTTCTACCATTTTCGATATCAATGGATGGTTCGTATTTACCACCATGTTATAACTGTCGGGGAACCCGCCAAACATATTGCCTCCACCGCTCATGGCCGACATATCCTTCATCCTGCGCATGTATTCCGACTGAGTGATCATAACAGGCTGGTCGTTCTCGGAAAGGGCCTCAAACTGCACCATAAATCCTTTTCGGGTTTTTAGCTGGCTGTCAAATATTGTACTCAGATCTTTCTTTTCCTTTTCGTCAAGCTTGCTTTCTTTTGTCTCATCCTTCTCAATAAGTTTATCGATCACGTCCGAGTCAACCCTGATAAAACGCGAGCCTTCAAGTTTTTGCTCCATCTGGTTGATAAAATGGGGGTCCAACTGGCCGTCGAGCGACAATACATCATAACCTTTGTTTTTGGCAGCTTCGATGTAGCCGAATTGCTCTTCAACATTGGTGGTGTAAAGGTATACCAGTGTTTTGTTCTTGTCGGTTTGGTTCTCTGTGATCAGAGTCTTGTATTCCTCAAAAGTAAAGCACTTCCCTTCCGTATTTTTCAGGAGTGCAAATTTCACAGCCCTTTCATAGAATTTCTCCTCTGTGATCATCCCATAAACAATGAAAAGCTTAAGATCGTCCCATTTCTTTTCGTATTGCTGGCGATCGGATTTAAAGATTTCCTCCAAACGATCGGATACCTTTTTGGTTATATGCGAAGATATCTTCTTAACGTTGGAGTCGCTCTGCAGGTAACTTCTGGAAACATTGAGGGGAATATCGGGCGAATCGAGAACACCATGAAGTAGTGTTAGAAATTCAGGAACGATGCCTTCTACTGAATCCGTAACAAAAACCTGATTGCAATAAAGCTGGATTTTATTTTTCTGAATCTCGAAATTGTTTTTTATCCGGGGGAAATACAAAATTCCTGTCAGATTAAACGGATAGTCAACATTCAGATGTATATTGAACAGCGGGTCCTCCAGAACGGGATAGAGATCATGGTAGAATTTATCATAATCCTCCGGTTTCAAATCAGCGGGTTTGCGCGTCCACAGAGGTTTTGTGTCGTTTATTATATTGTCTTTCCCTGTTTCCTTTTCTTTCCCGTCCTTCCATTCGGTTTCTTTTCCGAAGGCTATTTCCACAGGCAGAAACTTGCAGTATTTGGTAAGAATCCCACTGATCCGTCCCTTTTCAAGAAATTCTTTGGATTCCTCATCAATATGAAGTGTGATTTCTGTCCCAAAGCTTTCTTTGTTGCTTTCCTCCATATTATATTCAGGACTGCCATCACAGGTCCATCGAACAGCCTTTGATCCCTCGAGATAAGAAAGCGTGTTGATTTCGACTTTTTCAGAAACCATGAAAGCCGAATAGAAACCCAAACCGAAATGACCGATTATGGAATTACCCGCGTTCTTGTATTTTTCGAGGAAGTCTTCGGCACTTGAAAATGCAATCTGATTGATATATTTCTCAACCTCTTCAGAAGTCATACCAATTCCATGGTCTGAAATGGTAAGTGTTTTCTTGTCCGAATCGAGTGTTACCCGTATAGTTTGATCGCCCAACTCTCCCTTGAAATCTCCAACTGAAGCCAAGGTCTTAAGCTTTTGGGTTGCGTCAACCGCATTTGAAACCAACTCCCTAAGAAAAATTTCATGATCCGAATACAGGAATTTTTTAATGATCGGGAAAATATTCTCGGTGGTTACACCTATTGTACCTTTTTGCATTGCGTGATTATTTTTTGGTTAAACTAAGCACTCTCTGTTCAAAGCATGTGCCATTTGTTTAAGGCTGACAAAATTGCAGGGGTTTTTGAATTTAGAAGGTAGAATTCGGAATTTTGAATTTAGAATGGGGGACAATCGCTAATTCTGAATTCTACCTTCTGCCTTCTGCCTTCTACCTTCTATTCTCCTCATTCCTCGCATCCACATCTTTCCGGAGCAGAAATTCACCTTTATGAAACTCGTAGCCGTCGTAAGACCCATCGGGTCCATAGAATCGATAGTTACCCGTGAACATTGATTCGAAAGGTGCCAGATGATCCATGACTATCATCTTAAGATTGTCGTTAAATCTGATGCTCGCAACGAGTTGAGCAGAGTATTCAAGAATTACGCGTCGGACCGTTTGAAATTCCGAACGGAATTCTCCCCCGAATGTTGCTTTTCCCTCCTTATCAAACCTTAAAACCTCAATGTATTTTTTGTCGGAGAAATTGTTGTTGAAATTATAGCCCAGCAAAGTGTAATAAGTTTCGCGTTGATAGTTGAATTCATAAACATTGTAATAAACGCAAGCAAGCCAGTTATCGGGGGAAAGGTTCATTGTCTCGGGGTTTTTCATTCCTTTCGATTTATCGATAAGCGGGTACAGGAGGATTTCTGGCTTTTTAGTGGAACCCTTATTATATTGAATATACCCGAAGTAGGTGTAACTATCCTTGGAATTCTTCACAAACCAGGTATAGATATTCAGTTTCTGATCAGAGGAATGAAGCTTTCCAATCATGTTAAGGCTGTCCCACGCATATAAAAAAGATTGAGGATCTTCAAGGCTTGTCGAAAAAATGTCCAATATAACCGCATTGAGACTGTCTGTTGACTTATCTGTTTCGGACTTATACAGAGCACTGAAATTTTCCTTTAGTTTTAGTTCAGCCTGGAATAATTGTGATTGCGCCGTCTGTGCCATCCCATTCAGAGAGACTGTGCAAATAAATAATGTTATGTATAAGCCTTTAATCATATGGTAATAACGAGCATTGATATAACAAATTGCATTGCTTCCATTGAGAAATAGTATCCTGTTTTTCAAAGTATCGATTGATCAATCGCCCTAATTAAGCGTGAGCATGCCGTTTTAACTTCATCCTCAGTAATATTTAATGCAGGTGAGATGCGAATTGCCGTGTCGCAAAATAAAAACCAATCTGTTATCAGCCCGTTTCGTGTGGCATTTGCAACCACCTTGTGCATCATTTCCGAATTTCCAAACTCGACAGCCAGCAGTAATCCCTTGCCCCTAACCTCAATGATTCTCGGGTGAACAAGTTGCTGCCGGAAGAGTTTTTCGATTTCAAGCGCCCTGAGGTGCAGATTTTCCTCCAGCAAAACAGTGAATGCAGCCAGTCCGACAGCGCAGGATATTGGGTGCCCGCCAAAGGTAGTAATATGTCCAAGTGCAGGATTGCGGCTTAATTCTGTCATAATAGCATCGCTACTGATAAAAGCGCCTAAAGGCATGCCGCCGCCAAGACTCTTTGCAAGAACAAGAATATCGGGCGACACTCCATATTTTTGGAATCCGAATACTTCGCCCAGACGGCCAAACCCGGTCTGAATCTCATCAAAAACCAACAGGGTCCCTGTTTCGTTGCAGCGATTACGAAGGGCCTTCAGATATTCCGGTTTAACAGATACGAACCCGGCCTCTGCCTGAAGGACCTCAACCACGAGGCATGCTGTCTTCGTGGTAATAAGAGAAAGATCGTCCATACAGTTGTAACGCAGAAAACTAATACCGGGAAGCAATGGCCGGAACTCCGACTTATAATATTCTCCCCCGAGTATGCTTAAGGCACCCTGTGTGCTGCCGTGGTAGGCGTTATAGAATGCAGCCATTTCGGTGCGACCGGTATATCTCTTGGCCAGTTTCATTGCCCCTTCAACAGCTTCAGCGCCTGAATTGACAAAATAAATCCGTTGCAGTGAAGGGGGAAGGTTTTTCGCCAGCAATTCAGCATATTCAACCTGAGGAGACTGAATAAATTCTCCGTAAACCATAAGGTGGAGGTGCTTATCAGCTTGGGATTTAATGGCTTCAATAATTCTCGGATCGGAATGCCCGAGGTATGAAACCGAAACGCCGGAAATGAGATCCAGGTAATCTTTGCCATCCGGTCCATACATAAAAACCCCCTTAGCCGATTCTATTTCTATCGCCATTGGAGAATTGGATGTAGCAGCCAAATAGTTCAGGAAAGCCTGACGGTTAGAACTCATGCTGGTAAAAAAGCTGTGGAATCTATTTGATAATCAAATTAATATCCTTCATCAACTTTTCTTTGTAGGATTTTCCGATAGGAATACTTTTGTTGCCGTCATCGGTTTTAATAATTACCGCATTGTCCTCAATAACGTCGATGCTGGAAGTATTAACAATATAGGAACGATGAACCCGGGTGAATTTGCTGGACGGTAGCTTCTGCTCAATCGCCTTCATTGTAAAATGGATGGTGTACTTTTCTTTGAAGGTGTTGAAAATAACATAGTTCTCGAGTGCCTCGACCCAAAGAATATCATCATATTTAAGCCTTACAAGGGTTGAGTTCTTTTTAATAAAGATCTCCTCCTTGCCAACAAGATGGATCTTATTCTGCTCATAACGCGCAGTAGCTCTATCCATGGCTTTGTAAAAGCGAGGGTAATTTAACGGTTTCAGCAGATAATCAGTAACATCATGCTCAAATGCATCAATTGCATATTTTCCTTTGCCGGAAACGATTATTATCTGCGGTGGATTTTTGAGAGAGTTGAGAAATTCAATACCATTCATTTCAGGCATTTCAATATCCAGGAATATAAGTTGGATATCCTCTTCGTTTTTCAGATAATTAATTGCCTCAACCCCATCAGAAAATGAGGCTTTGAGGCTCACTCCGTCTGTTTTCTTGATAAACTCTTCCAAAACCTTGCGCGAGAGCTTATCATCGTCTATAAGTATGCAATTCATTCTCAAAATTTTAGTCGTTCGAAATCAAATTTCTATCACCTCGAATCATATTTTGATCAAAGATAAAAAATTCTTAGAATATACCATAAGTCAAAATATAATTCTTTTTTCATTTAGTTCTACTTTGACAGATTGACATTCTTGTTGATTTTCACCCGCTCAGCCCCCCTGCTGCAATTTGCTAAAGCTTCGCGACAACAAAGAAGGTAGCAGGCAGAAAATCCAGTTCCCTCTATGGTTTTTGGGTATTAACATGCTGATTCTTCTAATCTGTCGAAGTAGAATTGGAAAGGTATTATTAATGCCGGCGTTTACCACAATGATAGTATGTTAAACACACAGACTGCATTTAAGTTTCTTTTCGAGGGGGATTTCTTTTACTAAAGTAGACTTTGGGAATTCAGCTCGTTGTATTTCTTCTCGATCAGCTCCACTTTTTTAATGGAGTAGCGCATCCAAGTAAGAAGCAATTCAGCGTGTTCGTCGGTGGAAAGTTGCCATTCAACTTTGGAATCATGGAGTCTTGAGACGATATCCTGAAGGCAAAGAGCCACTGAAACCGAGATGTTGAAACTCTCGGTAAAGCCGAACATGGGTATCCGAACGAATTCATCAGCCTGATCACTTACCACTTTGGATATGCCTGTAAGTTCGGTACCAAAGAAAAGGGCCATTTTCCCTTTGGCGATATCCAAATCATGCAAAAAAGGATAAGCAGGATCGGGGCTGGTAGCGATAATTCGATAACCTGAGTTTCTAAGTTTTGAAATTGCCTCCTGTGTGTTGTTTTTCTGATTGCAGTATTTATATAAGTTGAGCCATTTGTTTGACCCCATGGCAATGTCGCGATGAACCTCAAACTTATTTCTGTTTTCTATAATATGTATATCTTGTAGTCCAAAGCATTCACAGGTGCGCAACACCGCACTGGCGTTTTGAGCCTGATAAAGATCTTCGAGAACCACAGTGAGATAGCGGGTTCGCATTTTCAAGACATCTTCGAACACCTGTAGACGGTTTTCGGAAAGAAATTGTGAGAGGTAGTCTGTAAGTTCTGTTTTCACCAGTAAAATCTTCAAAAATCAAAAATCGCAAATTCTTTGTCGCAAACCAATTTTTCTTCACTATTTATTGAATCTTGTCGGAAGACATATTCACCATTCGCGCAGGAGTGGCAATCGAGTAGGAGGAAAATAAAATAGTTTTCCTCCTATTTTATTTTCCGACCTCTCACACCACCGTACGAACGGTTCGCGTATACGGCGGTTCCTTAATAAACAACTCTAACCGATTCATAATAATCCTTCAAGAAAACGTAACCGGCA
>CAMAZH010000138.1 GCA_945863035.1 Chitinophaga pinensis
TCGGCCTGCTCGGTGATCTTGGCCGACTGATCTTCAATAACTACCTTTTGCTGTTGAGTTACTACTTTCTCTTCTTTAAGCTCAACATCCGTTTTCTCGAAAAGGTTTTGCCAGTCTTCTCTGGTTTTTATGGCTTGCGCCAGGAAAAGCTGGTTCACCTTAAGCCCCTCCTTGTTCATCAACTCCTCATTGGCCTCGAATTGTGGCTTGCCATCCACAACAACAAAATTCAGCATGGATTCCCGAAATTCGTATCCCTCGCTGATAAGCAGCGTTCCTTTGCCTTGAATTTTTGGCAACAGGGTGGAAATTTTAATCTCGCTTGTTTTGTTTACATAGATGACGTTGGTGGGTTTGATTTCTGACAAATCACGGAAAAGACTTATTTTTATGGGCTTACCCTGAATAAACTTACGGGCGCGCGCAACATTGTCGACTTCCCATAGCAACACATCCTCCTTATCGAGGATTCCGATGGTAAAGAACTCTTGTGTGGCAAAATCCGCAGGATACTCAACATACTTTGAAATATCAAGAATGTATATCGCCCGGGTCTGGTTATCAAAACCTTGCGAATAGACACTTGCAGTAAAGATTAAAAACAGGAGGATTACCGCGGAGAGAGATCGTAGTGGATTTTTCATTTGCATTTTATTATTGTAAGGATCATATCTAAGCTTTATTTTTCCCTTTTCATTAGCTCTTTCGCAAAACCAATCAGAACCTCTTTTCTCTCAGCCGGCACAGTCAATGCGCCAAGGTATTCCAAGGCTTTTTGATGATGCTCCCCAATTTTCGTCTCGGTCTCTTTACGTATATCCAGTTTATTGAAAATCGTAAGTACACCATCAATTTTTTCCCCGGGATCGAACTCCTCCCCCGAAAAATACTTTTGCAATTCCAACAACTCGGTTCCCCTTGCTTTTTCAAAAGCTTTGATCAGCAAAAAGGTCCGTTTGTTTGTGATAATGTCGTTCCCGATTTTTTTCCCGAACACATTCTGGTCGCCAAAGCTGTCGAGCAGATCATCCTGAAGCTGGAAGGCAATACCCAAATGCAGACCAAAGTTATAAAGGCTTTCCGATTCCTTTTCCGCAGCCCCGGCAACCAACGCACCGATTCCCAGCGAAGCGGCTATCAGCACCGAAGTTTTGAGCCTTATCATGTTTATATACTCGGAAATACTAACATTTTCTCTCTGGGCATACTCCATGTCGAGCATCTGTCCCTCGCAAACCTCGATGGCTGTTCTGTTAAACAGACTGCTTACGGCTCCCAGGGCGCCGACATCAACCTTGTTAATCAGGCTGCTGGCAAGAATCGACATAACATCCCCCGATAAAATAGCGGTATTTGGGTCCCACTTGATATGAACCGTAGGGCGGTTCCTGCGGACAGTGGAGTTGTCCATCAGGTCATCGTGCAGGAGGGTGAAATTATGGAACACCTCGATTCCCAATGCGGGATAAACAGCCTTCAGGTAATCCCCTCCAAACAGATCGCAACCCAACAACACCAGAGCCGGCCGAAACCGCTTCCCTCCGTTGCTGAGAATATATCGTACGGGCTCATAGAGATTCCGGGGTTCCTGAGGGATTTCGAGTTTTTCAAGCTCACTTACAATTACTTCCTGAGCCTTTTCAATACTGAGCATTACCTGAAATGTTTGATTTTTAAATATGGATTCTAAGATACAGATAAATATTTAATGGCTAACAGCATTTTTGTAAAAGATTATAAGCTAAAACTTGCTGCTTTGATTTATACTGTGCCAAATGTTCCGAAAATCCTTACTGAGGTTCTTCGGCTTGAAACGCCTTTGAATCTGCATATCTTCCTTTTTGGCACGAATTCTGTTCAGCAAATTTGAATTCCCGATAAAGCAGCTAAAAGATTTTTGTGTAACTTTAACCCGCAGAATTCTTTGATTTTGGAAGTCATTTCAATAATTTTAGTACAGTCTGAAAGATATTAATATGAGAAGGATTATTATTGGTTTTATTGTTTTCTCCCTTGCGCTTTCTCTGCATGCCGATTTGCTGGCACAGCATAAAATCCGGATATCAATGCCTGACTTTGCCGGAGACACTTTGATTCTCGGGCATTATTTCCGGGAGTCGCTTATTATTCAAGACAGTGCCATTCTTAACCTGAAAGGACAGGGGGAATTTTCGGGGGAGAAGGCCCTTCCGCCCGGCCTTTACCTTGTTTATCTGCCCAACCGCGCCCGCTTTGATCTCCTGATCGACAAAAACCAGAATTTTTCGGTTGTGGCCGACACGAGCGATTTGACACGAAAGACAGTTGTAAGCGGCGATCCTCAAAACATTTTGTTTTATAAGTACCAGAGTTATATCGCCGATCAGCGCGATAAAGCAAATGAGCTTCAGAAACAGCTAAGCTCAAGCTCAACAAAAAAGGATTCTGCAGATGTCCGCGAAAAAATCCAAAACATAAACACCGAAGTTTTCGATTATGTGTCCAATCTGACTGAGGACAATTCCGAATCGTTTTTGGGCAAGTTTCTCATCGCTTTGAAAGATGTTGAGGTTCCTGATCCCCCGAGAGACAGTAATGGGATCATCACGGATTCGACTTTTCAATTGAGGTACTTCAAGGCGCATTACTTCGACTTCTTCGACCTCTCGGATGTGCGCCTTCTCCGATCGCCCTTCTATGAGAAAAAACTGATGTACTACCTTGACAATTTTGTGATTCCGGTTCCGGACTCGGTATTCAGGGAAGTCGACCATTTTATTGAACTCTCCCGCGCCGACACCTTTCTGTTCAAGTATATGCTGACCACCCTTTTCAATTATTATGCAAACAGCAAGTACCTTACCATGGATGCGGTTTACGTATACATTGCCGAAAAGTACTACATCCCGGAGGCAAGTTGGTCGGATAAAAAATTTGTCAATGATCTGAAAAACCGGGTAACAAAAATCAAACCCCTGCTGGTCGGCAAACCCGCTCCCGATATTCAGCTTGTCAGCGTCAGCGACGATCATTTTATGGTAGCTGCCAGCGATACAAGTTTAAAGAAGAACCCCTATGTGGGCGATTTTTTCAACCTGAGAGATATCCCCGCCAATTATATATTGTTGTATTTCTGGGAAGCCGACTGCGGACATTGCAAGAAGTCAATTCCTGAGTTGCATTCCTTGCATGAACGCCTTAAATCGCAAGGGGTTGAGGTGGTGGCCGTACACATGCTTTCCGGTATTCCGGGCAAGGAAAAATGGGTTGATTTTATTTCCTCACACAACACCTATGGATGGATAAATGCTTGGAACCCTTACGACTTCTCCTACCGCGAAATCTACGATATCAAAAGCTCAAATATTCTTTACCTGATTGGAAAGGACAAGAAAATCCTGGCGAAACATATCAGTCCGGAACAGGCCGAGATGATCATAAAGGAAGATAGTAAAAAAAACAAATAGGCTCATGAAAAGCTCATTCAAACAATAAATTAGATATATGTCAGACTCCCCCCGCATTAAACTATGGCTTGAAGACGGAACAGAAGTTTCAGGAATTTCTTTCGGTTACGAAGGATCAATTGCTGGTGAAGTGGTTTTTAATACCGCAATGACCGGTTACCCCGAAAGTCTGACCGATCCCTCTTATAAAGGGCAGATTCTTGTGCTTACCTATCCTCTGGTGGGCAATTATGGAGTGCCCTCCCCCGAGGAAGAAAACAAGATGCTGAAATTCTTCGAATCGGGGAATCTGCATATCTCGGGACTTGTGATATCGGACTATTCGCAGGACTATTCGCACTGGAATGCCGAAAAAAGCCTCGGCGAATGGCTTAAAGAGCACAAGATTCCCGGAATCTATGGTGTGGATACCCGTCAACTTACAAAAATCCTGCGTGAAAAAGGCTCGATGCTGGGTAAAATTATCTGCAACGATACGGATGTCGCCATTTATGACCCCAACCTCGAAAACCTGGTCGACAAGGTCAGCATAAGCAAAAAAGAAGTTTATGGGAACGGGAAGTACAAAATCCTTTTGGTCGACTGCGGCGTGAAGTTCAATATCATCCGTTACCTGCTCGAACGGGATACCACCATCATACGTGTGCCCTGGGATTATGATTTCCTGAACGAGGACTACGATGGGCTGTTTATCTCAAACGGTCCGGGAGATCCCAAGCGATGCGATGTCACCATCCGGAACCTGAGTCGGGCTTTTGAGGGAACTAGGCCTATTTTCGGAATCTGTCTGGGTAATCAATTAATGGCATTGGCTTCGGGCGCCGACACCTATAAGCTGAAGTACGGGCACAGAAGCCATAACCAACCCGTTCTGCGTTGCGGCAGCAATCATGCTTTTATTACCAGCCAGAATCATGGCTTTGCCATTAACAACAACACCCTTTCGAAAAACTGGGAGCCGCTTTATATCAATCTGAACGATAACACAAACGAGGGGATGATACACAATCTCAAACCCTTCTTCTCCACGCAGTTTCACCCGGAAGCTTCTGGAGGCCCTACTGACACTGCATTCTTGTTCGATCGGTTTATCGATTTAATAAAGGAGTACAAAGGAGAGGAAGTGACTGAGAGCATCGCTATTTGAACCCTTTCTAAATAAAGGGGGTTGAAATGCGAAGTATTCGATTAATTAATTACATTTGAGCCCACTATTTTCCATATAACATGGTAAAAGTAAGGTTAATATGCATATTCGCACTCCTTTTGTTGCCTCTGATAATTTACTCTCAGAGTTTAACCCGTTCGGTAATATGCATAACCGGAAATTCCAGTCTGGAGAATGAGGGCCGTGTAAGTTATAGCATTGGTGAGGCTGTGGTGCAGACCAATCTTTCAAATGATCCCCCATTTTATACCCTTACCCAGGGTTTTCAGCAACCTGCCCTAATAAACACATACAGCACGGAAAGACTGGGAATCAATGCCGTTGAGGTGTTTCCAAACCCGGTTCAATCCGATCTTACGATTCTGTTCAATACCCAAACAGATAAAGAGTTGAACATCGTATTTTTCACATCCTCAGGAGTTTTACTTTACCGTGACGCAATTCAAATTTCCGATTCGGGATCGATACTAATTAACATGGAACAGTTTGCTTTTGGCTTCTATTTGCTTCATGTTTACTCTGATGACAAGTTGTTGGATCGAATTTTTAAAATTGAAAAAATGTAATGGACAGAAAAGCCTATATATTCCTTTTTATCTTGCTCTTTTCGGCGAACAGTCTGCTTTTCTCGCAGTACATCCCCAAAGGAATCAGTTATCAGGCTGTTGCGCGCGACGAAAAAGGCCTTGAGATTAAGTACAAGGACCTGCAGGTTCGTATTTGTATTCTCGAGGGAGAAGCCGCGGGACCGATCGAATACAGTGAGCTGCACAATGTATCAACCGACAAGTTCGGACTTTTTAACATAAACATCGGGCAGGGATCGTTTCTCGAAGGAAGTGTTTCGGAATTCACCGCTATCAATTGGGGGAGTGGTCTGCACTTCATCCGCATTGCTATTGATTTCGGACTGGGCTTCAGAAACATGGGAACCACCCAGTTTATGGCTGTGCCCTATGCGCTTTATGCTGCCACAGCAGCCAACGCTCCCGCTTCTGCAGATGCACAACAGTTGAGCTATAATGCGGAGACCCGGATCTTAAGCCTTGAAAATGGCGGAACCATTGACTTATCCAGCCTTTCGGCAGATGCGGATTCCGACCCGACCAACGAAATCCAGACCCTCAGCTATTCCAACGGTACTTTGTCACTGAAACGGGGAGATATTATCACTAATGAGGTGTCGATTAACATCAACGATGCCGATGCCGATCCCCTCAACGAGATTCAGAACCTGAATATCTCCGGTCACCAGCTTTCGCTCACCAAAGGAGGTGACGGAATTAAACTACCCTTCGATCCGGATTCCGACAGCACCAACGAATTGCAATCCATCCGTTTTGCCGACGACAAGCTGACCCTTACCCTCGACCCCTCGCCGGTTGAGGTTAATCTGGGAAAATATCTCGATACCCTGTCAATTTCCGGGGATGAACTGATAATTTCCGGGGGAAACAGTGTTACGATAGACAAGAGCAAAACCAATGAGCTCCAGTCCCTGCGCCTTGCCGGCGATATTCTGACGCTTACGAACGATCCGAATCCGCTGGAGATCAATTTGAACTCTGTTGACAACCAAAATATAAGTAAGAGCGGTTACAACCTCAGCATTCAGAACGCGAATACGGTTAATATACGACCTAAAATATTTGCCTTCCGGGCATTATCAGCTGGCTCAGGTACATCTGTACCTTCCGGACAGCCCGCAATTCCTTTGGTTTTTGAGATCGAAAAATTCGATTCTGCAAGTGTTTACAATGTAGGTACTGGTGAATTCAAAGTACCTACAGGCGGAGAAGGTTTGTATCATTTTGATATTGTCTATCAGTTTATTCCGGGTCATTTTTTGGAAATAACGGTTAACGATGCTACCTATGAAACAATTCCTTCAACGAACTTCACTTATTCTTTGCTTATTTACCTCGTGGAAGGGAATACGGTAGAGATAAGTCTGAAAAACACAGGTGCTTTTCCCACAAATCCTCAGGCGGGTGTCTTCTCCGGCTACCGCATCCATTAGTCCAGCAGTTCGTAGCTGCTGCTCTGAACCGGCGCGTCGAGGTTGTGAAGGATCCGTTCTATAAGAATGCCCTCACGCGAATCGTACTCATAGCCAAAGGTTGCCCTTACTCCAATCGAAATAAACTGAACCGCACGGTCGAGGGCTATGGGCAGACTGTCGCCCTGAAGCAACGATCCGGTGAGCACACTGGTAAAGCTGTCGCCTGTTCCGGGATAATCGGCAGGCAGATAATCGCAACTCACTTTCCAGAACTTCTTGTTTTTACGGTTGTAGGCAAGCACCGAAGTTCTTCCGCGAACATCGTTTTCAGGAACCGAAGTAACCACAATTATCTCCGGACCCAGTAGCGAAAGTTCAAGGATAGCTTCTTTAATGCCCGATGCAGTTTTCAACTCCTCCATTGTTTTTCCCGACAGAAACGACAACTCCGTCAGGTTAGGGGTGATAATGTCGGCCAGCCCGATAAGACTTCGCATTCCTGTAATCATTTCCGTGCCGAAGCTGGAATAAAGCTCACCGTTGTCGCCCAGAACCGGATCGACCACAACGAGTGTCCCCTTAATCCTGAAATCGTTGATGAAATTGCTTACGATGCCAACTTGTGCAGGAGAGCCGAGGTATCCGCTGTAAATGGCGTTGAACGATAGTTTCAGTTCTTTCCAGTGCTCGATGAACGATTCCATTTGGGGAGTAAGATCAACAAAACGGAAATCGGGATACTGCGAGTGCGACGACAGAACGGCTGTTGGCAGGGAGCAAACCTGAATTCCCATATTGGAAAGAATGGGGATAACCACATTCAGCGAAACTCTTCCAAAGCCCGAAAGGTCGTGAATGGCAGCTACTCTTTTAACCGGATTTTGAAACATCTTGTTTTGGTTTGGTTAGGATGTCTGATTTCAAAATTTTTAATATCCGGAACGGTAAAGCCGCCCCCTCGCCCATCCGGGCTTGCGGCCGAATCCCCCTTCCGTATCCGAAACGCGAATTTAGTAAAAGTCCTGCAACTGGGAAATTTTAAAGTTGACGGCATTCTTCTCAAAAAGAACGGTGCTGACATCGTTGTTCAACATATTATAAAAAAGCAGTTTGCCCGACAGAGGCTCCCCTATCCCTGTAATGATTTTGATAACCTCGGCGGCTTGCAACGAACCCACGATACCCGGAAGCACTCCGAACATCCCGGTTTTTGAAGGGTGCTCTGAATGTCTTTTCGCGGGGTCGGGAAAGGCACATCGTAAGGATGGACCGTTCATAAAATTGAAACTTGAGACAATCCCCTCAAATTTACGCAATGCACCATATACCCATGGTTTTCCGGTCATGATACAGGCATCGTTGATAAGGTAACTGCAAGAGGAGTTGTCAGTGGTATCCACAATAAGGTCATAGTGGGAAATATGCTCTAAAGCGTTTTCAGGTTTCAGGTGAAGATTTATAATCTCATGGGATACAAGGGGGTTCAGTGCGTTGAGACGCTGTTTGGAGATGATGGTTTTGAGCTTGCCCAAATCGTGTCCCCCATAAAGAATCTGCCTGTGCAGATTATCCTCGTTTACCGAATCATCGTCCATGATTGCGATGGTGCCCACCCCGGCAGCCGTAAGGTATTGCAGAACCGGTGCACCCAATCCGCCTGCGCCAACAACCAGAACTCTGGCATTTTTTAATTTTTCCTGACCGGTCTCACCCACATCAGGAATCATAATATGACATTTATATCGTCTTTTTTCGGCTTCGCTTAACATAATGCTTTATTGAATTGTGCACAAGTTAACGCAAAATTGCGAAATGAGTTCAAAAAAATTTGAATGACTTAGGTTCTTGCAAATAATTGAATAACCCTCCGGGAATCATAGTTTATCATGATTCGGGGAGGGTTAAGAGAGTTATAATAGATTCCCGGAAAATGGGATGAATAGTATCAAAAGTCCAAAAGGGTAATCCCTACAGAGAATGGATACAGTTCGGGCCCTTTATTGGCTTCAAACAATGGAGTCATGTAATAGTTGGCATACAGTCTGAGTCCCCTGTAACCGGCACGTGCTGTAAATCCGTATCTGAGCGAGGACAGATTATAGTCGTCCTTGTCTTTTATTTTCTGCTCATCGCCATTTTCCTTATAAACGATTTTCGTGTTTGCGCCCAGCTTCACGCCGGCAACGGGCCCGGCCGAGAGGTAAATTCTTTTACTTCCTGCGGGGATCTGGAACTCGAGGAGCAGCGGAGCTCTCAGGTAAGTTGTTTGCAATCTGTTTTTCTTGATATCGGTATAGCTGAGCGGAGCCTCCTGTATTACGCCCCCAACTTTTTGGATACTGTTGGGATTGTCGAAATGGTAATTATTCCACTCTAATCCAAGACCGGTAACAAGACCGATTTTGTCGCTTCCCAAACCGAAGCCGTAATCCATAAAGTTGATGTTGAAATTCCATGAACGACTTGTGTTCAGATCCATAAAGCTCATCGAGTTGTCAAGGCTCATCGACCCGCCATTGTTAAGGTAGTTATTGAGACCCATTTCGAATCCGGCCCAGTGGGGTTTGAATTTTCCATTATCCTCATCATCACAATCCTCATCGTCGTAGTCGTAGTCATAATCCTCTTCTATTTCCTCCTCAACATCCTCGATGTTTACCTGGGTCCCTTTTCCTCCCTCGATAATAATGATGCTTTTTTTACCGACCTTAATGCGGGTGGTATCCTGGTTTTCGTCGATAACCACGGTTTCCTCAGGACCTACCGATACAACGATATTGCCGGAATCCTGAACTACGGTTACAATTTCCTCCTGTAAAACAATTACAGAATCTTCCTGTGTAAAAGCCGGCAGCGCTATGAGTGCGGCAAGTACGATTGCTAATAGACTTTTCATTTGGGTAGCATTTATTTGTGTTATTAATTTCCGCTTTTAGACATGTGACGGACGGGGGTGTTTAAATGTTACAGGCAGGAGAAAAATTACCGCAGATTTAGTGGGTAAGGAGATTTTTATGGTCCGCAGATTACGCGCAAAGGTTTGATTAGAAAGACGTGACGGGGTGACGGGGTGACCGGGTGGCGTCAGGGTGACGTGTGCGTTACCACGTTCTCCAATGCTTTAGTGAGAGATGAAATTTGACATTTTCCATTTGCATTTTGACTTTTGACTTTTTTTCACGAATAGTTTTTGGGTTGATGAAAACTAAAATGTGTTAATCTGTGTTATCTGCGGACCAAACTTTCTGCGGATATGTTTCACGCAATCCCGATTGCATCGGGACGCAAAGTTTTGATTAGAAAGTCGTGATGACGTGATGGGGTGATGGCGTGATGACGTGCGCGTTACCA
>CAMAZH010000139.1 GCA_945863035.1 Chitinophaga pinensis
ACTCCCTGATTTTACCCCTTGATTTCATTCGGGACGCCAATGCAACTCAAATCGATGTTCCAACTGAGGTTATTGCTAATCAGCAAATTAATGTGGATCAGGAAGAGAATCTTACCGTTACGGAGCAAATCAAGGAAGGTCTTGCGAAATTCTGGGCCTATACCGGATTCCGGAACGCCACGGGAGGCCATTTGTTGATGTTTTTGGTTGCGTTCCTGTTTATTTTTCTGGCCATACGGTACGATTATGAGCCTTTGCTCCTGATTCCAATCGGTGCAGGGATTATTTTAGGTAACATACCTTTTTTCCAGGATGGAGGGGCAAACCTTCAGGTAGGAATCTATCAGGAGGGGAGTGTGCTTAATTACCTCTATTTCGGCGTCAGGTATGGAATTTATCCACCGCTCATATTTTTAGGTATTGGCGCAATGACTGATTTTTCAGCTCTGATTTCCCGTCCGAAGCTTATGCTTCTAGGGGCTGCAGCCCAGCTTGGAATCTTTATTACCTTTATCGGAGCAATCGCACTTGGGTTTGATCCCCGCGAAGCTGGTGCCATTGGCATTATCGGCGGCGCTGATGGCCCAACCGCAATTTTCCTTTCCTCGAAACTGGCAAACGGGGTCGACATCATCGGACACACCATCACCGGCGCACCCATTTATGTGAAAAACCTTATTGGCCCCATTGCTATTGCGGCCTATTCCTATATGGCCCTTGTCCCGGTTATTCAGCCTCCCATCATGAAGCTTCTTACCACACGGAGAGAGCGTCTTATCCGGATGAAACCCCCGAGGGCTGTCTCCAAACTTGAAAAGATACTTTTTCCCATTATCGGACTTATTCTCACAACCTTTATTTCCCCATCGGCCTTGCCATTGCTGGGTATGCTCTTCTTTGGCAACCTGCTGAAAGAATCAACCGTAACCAAACGACTGGCAGAAACGGCCCGAAATCCTCTGATCGATATCGTCACAATAATTCTGGGGATCACTGTTGGAGCGTCAACCCAGGCAGACGTCTTCCTTACTTCGGATTCGCTCATTATTTTCGGACTCGGAGCACTGTCGTTTATGTTTGCCACGGCTGGAGGCGTTCTTTTTGCCAAGGTGATGAATTTGTTTGCTTCCAAGGAAGATCAGATCAATCCCCTTATCGGGGCAGCTGGCGTCTCAGCCGTTCCCGACAGTGCAAGGGTGGTGCAGAATATGGGTTTGAAAGAAGATCCCTCAAATCACCTTCTGATGCATGCTATGGCACCCAATGTTGCCGGCGTTATCGGATCGGCTGTGGCGGCCGGGATTCTTCTCAGTTTCCTTTTGTAAACGGGAAGGATTGTCTGAATAATTAATCGTTCCAGGGCTATGCAACCGGACTGTTCAAAACCTGTTTGATAATTTTGCAATTAGGGACTTTATAAACCTTTAAACTTATAAACTTATAAACATTCCCCTTCTAAACGATTTCAAATTGGATAAAAGACTAAATTTATACCCTCAAATTCAATCCGAATGCAAAGAAAATCATCCCTTGGCAACAAAGGCGAGAAAGTCCGTAGCGATTGCTTTATGGAACTTGAAATCACGGAATCTGGCGGGTTAGTTGTAGATCTGAAAAGTAAGGTTTCCGCCCTCTATGGCGAGGACATCCGGAAAACGGCTCTGGATATGCTTACTTACTTCGGCATTAAAAATGCCTTGCTCAGTATCGAGGATTCCGGTGCGCTGCCTTTTGTGCTGAGTGCCCGGCTCGAAGCACTTGTAAAGCAACTGATCGAGACTGAAAAGGAGTTCCTTCTGCCTCTGATTGAGGAGAATCGGTATTCCAGCTTTAAGGAAAAATTCAGGTTCTCCCGCTTGTACCTCCCCGGAAATTCCCCCGCTATGATGATCAATGCGGGTATACATAAACCTCATGCCATTATCCTGGACCTTGAGGATTCTGTGGCTTTCGATAAAAAGGAAGAAGCCCGCTACCTGGTGAGGAATGCTCTGCGGCAGGTCGATTTTTATGGGGCGGAGCGAATGGTGAGGATTAATCAGATCCCCGCCGGACTTGCCGACCTCAAGTTTATTATCCCTCACAATGTCCATCTTGTTCTGGTTCCCAAATGCGAAAGTGCGGCCCAGATTGTTGCTGTGGAAACCGAAATCGGGAACATCAAGACCCTTACGGGAGTGGACAATCCGGTATTTCTGATGCCCATAATCGAGAGTGCCTTGGGTGTTGAAAAAGCCTTCGAGATTGCCACAAGCTCCGATAACATTGTTGCCATGGCAATAGGTCTTGAGGATTTTACTGCCGACCTGGGCGTTCAGCGGACTCTAAGCGGGGATGAATCTTTTTATGCCCGTACCCGGCTGGTAAATGCCTGTAAAGCAGCCGGAATTCAGGCTATCGATTCTGTGTTTTCTGATGTTGGGGATATGGATGCCCTGCATACAAATGTGAAAAACTCAAAGAGCCTCGGTTTTGAGGGTATGGGATGTATACACCCGAGACAGATCGAAATCATTCATAAAGGATTTTCACCTGACCCTGACGAACTTGAAAAGGCAAAGAAAATTGTAAACGCCTTTCTTCTGGCTTCTGAAAAAGGCCTTGGCGTTGTGTCGCTCGGTACCAAAATGATCGATGCCCCGGTAGTTAAAAGAGCTCAAAAAATCTTGGATCTGGCAATTAGTCTGGGTATGATTTCAAACGATTGGAGGAAGGAATATGACGCAAAATAAAATGATACGCAATGCGGCAGGCCGTTATGTGCCGACCGAACTTAACGGGGAGAAACAGATCCCTTACATGGGTGTTGGAAAATATATTCCTTCGGGTACCAAGCATGCTCCGGCCATCCGTAGCAACTCCGAATTCCCTGAAGACGGAAACAAAATGGTTTCAAGCCTTAAGGAAGCCTTGCAGAAAGCCGGGCTCAAAGACGGCATGACCATTTCAACACATCATCATTTTCGTAACGGCGATTTGCTGGCCAATATGATTTTCGACATTGCCCATGAGCTGGGTGTTAAAAACCTGCGTTGGTTTCCCTCGGCTTCCTTCCCCTGTCATGCGCATCTGATTCCCTACCTCGAGGATGGCACAATTACCGCCATTGAGGGAAGCATGAATGGCCCGCTTGGTAAGTTTGTTTCTGAAGGGAAGATGAAGAGTGCTGGCATGCTACGCTCCCATGGTGGCCGGTATCAGGCTATTCAGGATGGGGAGGTGAAAATCGATATTGCTGTGATCGGAGCTCCAACGGCTGATGTTTTCGGCAATGCGAACGGATTGCATGGCCCTTCTGCCTGCGGGCTGCTCGGCTTTGCCCTTGCCGACTCGCAATATGCCGACAAAGTGATTGTCGTCACGGATAATCTTGTGCCTTTTCCCTGCATTCCCTGGCAGATTCAGGGGAACTATGTGGATTTTACGGTGTTGGTGGATAAACTGGGCGATCCTGAAAAAATCGTTTCCGGAACCACCCAGATCACAAAAAGCCCCGATCGACTGCTACTGGCTGAGCTTACTGCCAAATTCTGCGATGCCGCAGGTATCATAAAAGATGGTTTTTCATTTCAAGCCGGAGCCGGAGGTACATCCCTCTCGGTTGCTGAATACTTCCGTGCCATAATGCGGCAAAAAGGAATAAAAGCTCGCTTTGCCCGTGGGGGAAGTAACAAGTACCTTGTTGAAATGATGGAGGAGGGGCTCGTTGATTATATCCTCGATGGTCAGACCTTCGACCTTGACGGGGTGCGATCAATGGCCCAAAATCCCAACCATACCTGGACCAGTCCTTTCACCAGTTACAATTACCATTCAAAAGGAAATTTCGCACAATTTGTTGATGTTGTGATTCTTGGAGCCACTGAAGTGGATCTTGGCTTTAATGCAAATGTTGTTACCCATTCCGACGGGTATCTCCTTCATGGTATCGGGGGATGGCAAAATTGCCTCTTCTCGAAGACGGTTATAATTCCTGTGCCGCTTTTCCGCGACCGGATTCCGGTTGTTCGGGATGAAGTAACAACCCTTTGCGGACCCGGTGAGCTCATTGATGTAATTGTAACGGAAAGAGGAATAGCCATTAATCCCCTGAGAAAAGACCTGATCGAAAAAACACGCGACTCGGGGCTTCCGTTTAAAACCATAACGGAACTTAAAGAGGAGGCCGAAAAGATATGCGGCAAACCTTCAAAACCTGTTTTACAGGAAAAAATCGTTGCCGGGATCAAATGGGTTGACGGAACTCTTATCGATGTGGTTCGACAGGTTCAGAGTTAAGCTCTGTATCCCTCGTCCTCGAAATTTTTCCCGGGTTCGTTGATGTTGAAAAAGATCCGGATGCGGGCTGTATCCCTGAGGAAATCTATTTTGCCAATTTCCATGCGGGTAATGTCGAGGCCTGTTCTTGCTCTCAGGTCAGCCAGCAATTCGGCTTCGCGCTCGGGTTTAACCAGCTCGATTTTCTCGTATTCGATAATCTTTTTACCTTCCTTGTTCACCAGCCATATTTTTTCCATAAACCAAACCAGGATGATTATTACGATATTGGTAAAAAACAATTCGGCATAGGATATCTTTTTATTTGCAAGGGCATTGATCACTGAAATCCCAATTACAATGAAAAGGAATGTCATTTCCTTGATGGAGATAGCATCGGTTCGGTAACGTATGATACCGAAAATGGCAAACAATCCCAAGGCAAAACCGATCTGAAGCTTTACGTTGTTTAGAAGGAAACAGAGAAGAAAAACAACCGCGCTGATCATGATGTAGGAAAACAGATAATCTTTCCTTCTCGAAGCCGTGTAATACAGGTAGCGTACAATTACAACCACAACTGCCAAATTCAGTGCGAAACGCAGAAGAAGTTCCCCGAAATCAGGGGTGTTAATAAGGTCGATGCCAAATATCTGGGGTGAATTGGCCAGGATTGTCAATAAATTATGATTCATCGTTTACTTTTTTATATGCTCTTACTTTTATTTTGAAATTATTGTTCTTGGTTTGATCTTCAATCATCGCAATGGCAGTGCAATACTTGCTGAAGGATGAGCTTTTTATACCCAGCTCGTTAAGTTTGGTCTCGATCAAGGTAACGGGTTCGGTACGATGCTTTTTAACCTCTGCGATTACAAGATTTCCCAGGTTAGCCTCAGTTCCGTTTCTTTCCAGTCTGAGATTGAAATCCATTGTAATACGCTCTTTCTCGGATTTGTTTACAAGGGTAATGCGGTTAAAGTAGTTGGTTGCCTGAGGGTGGAGTTCATTCTCCGACAAATTCGTGTTTTTCCCGAAAAACGCCCGGTCCTCATCGGTTAGAACTTCCAGGTTTCTATCGGTGCTTACCCGTTTCTTGAATGTAATCCCTTTGTTGCTTTTAAACTTGATTTCGGCGAATGAAATATTGTTGGCGATATATAATCGTTTCCTTAGCTTGTAACGGTTAAGTTTCCCGTTGTGATGGTCAAGGTAAAGCTTTAGCTCAGGCGTGTCGTAATAAACCGTTTTGTAGGGCTGAATGATCGTTTCCTCGACTTTAAGAATCCTGTATTCGTGTTCAATTTCAGAGATCAGCCAGGGTAAAAGTTTCAAACTGAAAAAGTATTTGATGTCAATACGTTCATTGAAAGCAATCTGCTTCATGTCCTCCAGACGGGTAACTTCAAATCCTCCAACGAGGGAACGCAACTCGTTTAACATTTTTTTGGCTGAATAGCGGAATAATTAATAATTTTTTAAAGTTAGTTTTATTTTCTTTAAACGAATGGATTTTTCAAAAATTGAATGATTTTTCCAACAAGAATGACCGATTTACTGTTCTGATGTTTTAATCCGTTTATCTTTGTTTTTTTCTAAGGTCTCAGCAAGTGTTGATTTTTTAAATCCATATCCTATGCAAAAATATAAATGTGCAATCTGCGGTTTTGTTTACGATCCTGAAGAGGGAGACCCCGATGGCGGGATTGCTCCCGGAACAGCTTTTGAAGATATTCCGGAATCGTGGATTTGTCCGGTATGTGGGGTCAGAAAAGCCGACTTTGAGCCGGTGGACTAAGCGTCTATTTTTTCCGGGGGATTTTCTCCAGAACTGCCAAAAGCAATTGCCAGAATTTCAGGGTTGAAGGAATATCCAGCCTTTCGTCGGGCGAATGTGCCCCACGGATTGTTGGGCCAAAAGATACCATGTCGAGTGTAGGGTATTTTTCCAGAAACAGGCCGCATTCGAGACCTGCGTGAATGGCCCTGACAATCGGCTCATTTCCGAATAATTGCTTGTAACAGCTTTTTGTAATGTCGAGAACTGCGCTTTCGGTATTGGGTTTCCATCCCGGGTAACCTGTGGTTTTGCTTACGCTGGCTTTTCCCGTCTCGAAAATGCTCTTTACGCGGTCGGAGATGTCCTGACGGGCCGAATCAACCGAACTTCTCTGGCTGGTTGTAACCAGAATCTCGTTTTCGCTTATGAACTTCACCGATGCCAGGTTGGTGGAGGTCTCAACCAGACCGGGCATTTCGCGGCTCCATTCAATAACACCGTGCGGACAGGCATAAAGACTGTCGAGCAGCCTCCGCTGCGCTTTTCGGTTAATCACGAATTCAGGCAGGTCCGAGCGCGAAAGACTCATTGAAAGACCGGGCTCGGTGGTTTTTAGTTCTTCTTTCACCATTTTCGAAAACTGCTCAAAATAGGTTTTGCAGGCTTCAAAATGCTCGGGCTCAATGGTGAAGATGGCTTTTGCTTCCCTGGCTATGGCGTTGCGAAGGTTGCCCCCGTCGAAATGAGCCAGGCGCGCATCAAAACTTTTTGTCACATTCCACAAAAACCGGTTGATGATCTTGTTGGAGTTCCCCAGTCCTTTATGTATATCGTCGCCCGAATGCCCTCCCTTGAGGCCTTTAACACCGACTTCAAAAGCCAGATGTTTCAGTGGTAGTTTTTTGGGAATAAACTTGAAAATGGCGGTGGTGTCATTTCCTCCCGCGCAGCCAATAAAAATCTCGCCTTCGTCTTCCGAATCCAGGTTAAGGAGAATGTCACCTTCAAAGAAATCCTTTTCAAGGGCGAAAGCCCCGGATAGCCCTGTCTCCTCATCAACCGTGAACAAACATTCAATAGGGCCGTGGGCAATGTCGTTCGCTTCCAGAACAGCCATTTGTGCAGCAATACCAATGCCATCATCGGCTCCAAGCGTTGTTCCTTTTGCTTTGACCCAATCCCCGTCTATATAAATCTGAATAGGATCTTTTTCAAAGTCGTGGTTTGTTCCGGAGTTTTTTTCCCCAACCATATCCAGGTGCGACTGTAAAACAACCGTTTTGCATTTTTCCATGCCTTTGGTGGCTGGCTTTTTTATTAAAAGATTACCGGCCTTGTCGACCTGGTGAACAAGCTTGTTCTTTTCAGCAAACTTTACAAGGTACAAACGAATTTGATCTTCCTTTTTTGATGGCCTGGGTATGGCACAAATCTCCCCGAAAAAACCCCAAAGTGCAGAAGGCTCAATTTTGCTAATATTTTTCATGAATTCTTTAAAATTATGTTGTACAAAATACTGCTTATAAATAGGTTTTACAACAATTTCAGGATGGTTTATTTATGATAAATTTACGGCATAAAATAACATCAACCGAAACGTATGACAAAAAAAACAATTGTTTCCTTGCCCGGAGATGGCATTGGAAGGGTAGTTCTCGAAGAAGCAATCCGCGTTCTCGACGCGGCAGGTTTTCAGGCCGATTATGTTGAAGGCGATATCGGCTGGGAATTTTGGGTGAAAGAAGGGAATCCCTTGCCGGAACGAACGATAAAACTGCTTGAGGAACATAAGGTCGGGCTTTTTGGAGCAATAACCTCCAAGCCGAAAGATGCTGCTGCTTCTGAATTGTCGGATCATCTCAAGGGAAAAGGATTGGTTTATTCGAGTCCCATTGTTAGTTTGCGCCAGTATTTCGACCTCGACATATGCATTCGTCCCTGCAAAACCTATAAGGGCAACCCGCTCAATTTTATCCGTCGTGGCGCCGTGGATGCCATTGAGGAGCCGGCTGTGGATGTAGTTATTTTCCGTCAGAATACCGAAGGTCTTTACGGGGGAGTAGAATGGACAAACCCTCCGGACCTGGTTTATCAGGGTCTAAGGTCGCACCCTAAATTTATTCAGAATTTCGGAAATGTTCCCAAAGAGGAGCTGTCGATTTCCACCCGGATCTTCAGTCGCAAAGCCACAGAAAGGATTCTTCGCGCTTCCTTTAACCATGCCCGCAAGTACGGCTATAAATCGGTAACGGTTTGCGAAAAGCCAAATGTGATCCGCGAGACTTCGGGGATGATGTATAAACTGGCCCAAGAGATACAAAAAGCGGATTTTCCGGAAATTGAACTTTGGAACACCAATATTGATGCCCAAATGATGTGGCTCACCAAAAATCCTGAAGATTATGGTGTAATTGTAGCCGGTAATATGTTCGGGGATATTGTGTCGGATGGATTTGCCGGACTCATTGGGGGTTTGGGGTTCGCCTGCAGCGCCAACCTGGGGGAAAACGTCTCCGTTTTTGAACCCACACACGGCTCGGCGCCCAAGTACGCCGATTATCCCGTATCCATTGTCAATCCGATTGCAATGATAGCCTCGGCCTGCATGATGCTCGATCATCTGGGCGAAAAAGAGATTTCCTCCCGAATTTCAGCGGCCATAGCCAAGGTTATTTCCGAGGGGAAAGTGAAAACCTACGATATGATGAAAATGACAGGAAGGCCCGATGTAATCGACAAAGGTGCAGCATCCACGCGGCAGATGGCCGATGCGGTTATTGCGAAACTTTAGGGAGGAAGGTGTTCAAACCTAAACTACCGCTTTATGGAAACAAAACAGGCCTGCACAAAGAAAAGTCTTTGTGCGGCCTATATTTTCAGCTATTCTGGCACAGTGGGTTTCACGTGCTGAACTGTTGAGAAGAAAATTAACAATCCAAATTATCATAAAAAAATGACAAACGAAATACTTGCGCTCTGGCCCGAATTGCTCTGGATCAAAGATGAAGAACTCAGAGAGAGAACCGCCCGTACCTGGGAACTGGCCCTCGAGCGGAGCGTCCTCACCGTTAAAGATCTGAATACAATTCCTTTTACCCTTTTAGTGCCAGATCTTAAAGTGACCTTTATGGCACACAAGCGTTGTGTGGTTCATATAGCGAAGGAAGCAGGGGAGAAGTCGAATGAGTTTTTCGGAAGCGACCTCCCTGTCGATATGGACATTTTGATTGCCGGTGCTATTCTTGCCGATGTTGGTAAACTTCTTGAATACGAGTTGAAGGACGGCACAGCGGTGCAGGGAAGTTATGGGAAGTATATCAGGCATCCTTTCAGTGGGGTTTCCCTGGCTGAATCCTGCGGTGTACCCCCGGAAGTGTGCCACATCATCGCCACACACGCCGGTGAGGGAGATATGGTGAAACGAACCACCGAAGCATATATCGTGCATCATGCCGATTTCATGACTTTCGAGCCGTTCCGAAGCCGACTAAAGTAAATTTAGAAGGTAGAATTAGTCAATTTGAAAATGAGATAATTTGAAAATGAGATAATTTGATAATTTGAAAATGAGATAATTTGAAAATGAGATAATTTGATAATTTGAAAATGAGATTATTTAATTTGAGAATGCAACTTTCTAATTTTACAATCATTGTTGTCCGGTAAAAGATTTGAGATTCCTCGCTTTGCTCGGAATGACAAGCTATTTCTAGTTTCAGGAGTTGGTTGGGGTTGGTTGGCAGCTTCGCTGCC